>JAFMEI010000017.1 GCA_017856815.1 Ilumatobacteraceae bacterium | reverse complement strand
ACGACAGTCCCGCCAACCACAACCACCACCACGGTCGTGCCTGAATTGCGGCCCGCGGTTGGTGTGGGGCGCACGATCACTGCAACTGCATTGCTCAACCATCTGCGTTATCGCGCACCCGCTCAATCCAAGATCACTCTGCGAGTGGAGGCCGCCGATTCGCGGTATTGCAAGGTGTCCCAAGGCCGAATCAAGGGAGTAAAGCGTGGCTCCTGCCGGGTTGTGATCAGTGTGAAGCCACCAGGGTCACCCACGGTGGTGAAGCGGGTTCGGCTGTATGTGAATTGAGAGTAATCTGAGGAAATGACAGTAAAGCCGACAAAAGAACAGATCGAAGCGTTCATCGCCGCCCCCATCGAAGGCCCCGTGCACATGGTGAACCTTCTCAAGTTCGTTAAGACAACCGACGACGGTTTGAAGTCGGGCAAAGAGAGCTACAAGCAGTACAGCGATGCAGCGATCAAAATGGTGCAATCAACTGGTGGCAAGTTGGTCTGGATTGGTAAGCCGTGGACCGTTCTGATCGGCACCGAATCAGATGAATGGGATTTAGTAGCAATCGTTGAATACCCAAGTCGCGAAGCATTCCTCGAGATGACCTCGAGGCCTAAATATAAAGAAGCCGCTGGGGATCGCACGGCAGCGATCGAGCGCAGTGCGCTCATTCCCACTAAGCCAGGACGCATTGACTGATGGGTCGCAACATCCTGTTCATTACCACTGACCAAATGCGGTTCGACTGTCTTGGTGTCAATGGCGGAACTGTTGCCAAAGTGCCAGTAATAGATGGTTTAGCGAGTTCAGGGCTTAACTACACGCGTATGCATGCTCAAAACGTTGTGTGCATGCCCGCTCGCAGCTCAATGATCACAGGTCAGTATCCGCGTACTCACGGCGTGTATGCAAATGGCGTGCCGCTGCCATCTGATGCTCACAGCATTGCTGCGCACCTAAATGAGAACGGATATCACACCGCTCTGCTCGGGAAAGCACACTTTGAACCCGCATTTGATTTCGAAAACAAGTGGGACGAAAACAAATTCGCCGCAGCAGGAAGCACTGGTCCATATCGCGGCTTTGACTACATCGAGTTCGCCATGCACGGCCCTGAATTGCCGTGGCATTACGGACGATGGCTTAAGGCTCAGGACAAGAATGCGTGGAAAGGTTTTTATCCACTTGTGCGTCCAGACGGGAAAGCGCTGAACGACGCAGGAGGTGGAGACACCGGTGCACCACAAGTTGCGCGCAATCCAATCGCACGCGAGCTGTATCACACCGATTGGGTGGCGGACCGCACGATTGAATGGCTGAAGTCCGTTGACACATCTGAAAATTTCTTCTGTTGGATGAGTTTTCCCGATCCTCATCACCCTTGGGATCCGCCAGAAAGCGAACTGCATCGCATCAATTGGCGCGATCTGGACATTCCCGATGGCTGCCCAGACTCCGAAGCAAAAGTGCGGGCGATACTTGAGAATAAGCCAGCGCACTGGATGGGCTACTACGACGGTTCGTTCTCGAACAGCGAAGGTGGGCCGCGCGCCTTTGTGCCACGCAACATGACTCACGATCAGATTCGTGAGATCAACGCGTTGAACCACATTGAAAATGAACTAATCGATGAAGCAACTGGGCGCGTATTGGCAGTGCTGGCCGAGCGTGGAGTTCTCGACAACACCGACATCATCATCACAACCGATCATGGTGAACTTCAGGGCGACTACGGTTTGATGTTCAAGGGCCCGTATCACGTTGATTCTCTGATGCGACTCCCGATGGTGTGGAAGCCGGCTGTTAATGCTGGGGTCACTCCAGCAGTGATCCACGAGCCAGTTGGTCAAATCGATCTTGCCGCGACATTCTGCGAAATCGCTGGTGTGGAAATTCCCGATTGGGTTCAGGGCAAGCCGTTGCCAACTGCGCCTGGCGATACCACGCGTGAGCGCGTTCTAACCGAGTGGGACAGTCAGTTTCCTGACAAGGACATGCGTTTGCGGTCAATCTGGCGCGATGGTTATTTGTGCACTGTTTACGAGCAAGGTGGACCAAAAATCAACGGCGTGCCGATGTACGACGGCACGGAAGGGGAGCTCTACACAGTCAATGACGGACCGCATCAGTTCGTTAATCGCTGGGATGATCCAGATTTTCGCACTATTCGTGATGACCTCGTTGCCGACATGTACGCAAGTTTCCCTGAGCACCGAAACCCACGCTTGGCGGTCGAAGCCCCAACGTGATCGTAGGATTAGGCAACGCCAACGGGGAGGAAAATGCGCGCCGCAGTAATGCACGCTTATGGTGTGCCCGAAGATCTGAAAATCGAAGAAGTTCCCGATCCAGTGCTGAAACCAGGCTGCGTAATCGTGGATGTGAAGGCATCGTCGGTGAATTTTCCCGATGTGTTGATAATTGCAAACAAGTATCAGGTCACGATGCCGTTGCCGTTGACCCCTGGAAGCGAGTTTGCGGGAGTTGTTAGCGCAGTAGCCGAAGGTGTTGACAACCTAAAGATCGGCGATCGGGTGATGGGCGCCACTTTTGTCGGTGCATTTGCCGAAAAGGTTCTCGCCCCGGCCATGGTGTTACGCAAGATCTCCGACAAAGTTGATTATGCCTCCGCGGCGGCATTCATGGTCACGTATCAGACCTCCTACAACGCGCTTCGCAGTGTTGCCGATGCCAAAGCAGGTGAGTGGGTTGTAGTTCTGGGTGCAGCCGGTGGAGTTGGCAGCGCAGCGATTGACCTCGCAAAGATGCTCGGTTGCAAAGTAATCGCCTGCGCTTCTGATGATGAGAAGTTGGAAGCGTGTCGTGGTCGCGGAGCAGACGCCACGATTAACTATGAAACCGAGAATCTAAAAGAGCGCATCAAGGAAATCACCGGTGGTGGTGCCGATGTGGTGATTGATCCCGTCGGGGGTCACTACTCCGAGGACGCTCTGCGCGCGTGCAAATGGAAAAGCCGTTTTGTCGTGGTGGGATTTGCCGCCGGAGACATTCCAAGAATCCCTCTGAATCTCGTGCTCCTAAAGGGAGTGCACATCATGGGATTTGAAGTGCGTACGTTTCCTCAGAACGAACCCGAACTTTACAAACGCGACATGCGCGAACTCATGCAGATGCTCGACGATGGTTTCAAGCCGCTGATCGGAGCGACTTTTCCACTTGCGCAAGCGGCCGAGGCTTTGCGTTTCGTTGCAGATCGCCGCGCCACTGGCAAGGTCATCGTCACAAACGACTAGTTCAATACGCTCGCTTTGATAATCGCCATTGCTGCATCCGCGAGAAGCTCTGGTGCGCGTTTACCGACTGCGCCAGACATGCGATCCATACTGCGCCAGCCGTATAAGTTCTGCAGCAACGCAAAAGTATCGTCCGAGATCGATTCACGATCTATCCCAAGCCATGAACTGAGCTGATCTGCGAGCAACTGTTCTCGCTGATCACTGAGCGACTTGGCCGCCTTCCACTCAGCTGCAAGCACATCAACACTGCGAATCATCGCGCCATATTGCTTGACGAATTTGCATCGCAGTTCGGCAAGTGCCACGAGTCTCGTGTGTAGGTCATCGCCAACTGGTTCGGTAGAGAAGAATTTACGGATCCTTGGAAAGAGCGTCCGCGCTGATTCCGCTATGAAGTCGTCGTAGGAGCCGAAGTAGCGAAATAACGTGCGCTCTGAGATTCCAGCCCTCGCAGCGATGTCGGCAAAGGTGGGGTAAGGACGCCCCTCGGTGTAAAGCGCAAGTAGGGCATCAATCGCGGCTTCTTTCCCGCGAACCACACGAAGATGGCGGCCATCCGCAGACGGAACAGTATTTGATGGCACCAGGTGATTCTAATTTATTGTCACCATTTCTGACGGAACTCGAAATCTGTCACGACACGATTCCCATCAGATGAACCTTGGCGTTGACTGTTACCCTTTTTATGTGCCGTTGATCGACCTCAACCAACAGGGATTCCCCTCTAATTATGACGTTTGTGTAATTGGTGCTGGCGCCGCTGGGATCACACTCGCACTTGAGTTGAGTGATGCTGGACAGAATGTGTTGCTGTGCGAAGCAGGTGATCGGCGATTTGATGCTGCCAGTCAAGACGCCTATCAAGGCGAACTCACCGGCGAAAAGTATTACGAACTAATCACCGCACGAATGCGTTACTTCGGTGGTACTACAAACCACTGGGCGGGCTACTGCCATCCTTTGCAAGAAATAGATTTTGCGCCACGCAATGATCTGGTGGTGCCAGGTTGGCCGATTGCTTATGAAGACATCTGGCCCCACTACGAAAGAGCCGGGCAAATTACTGATCTGCCAGATAATGCGTGGGACTTTGATGGGCTGAAAGCCGCAGCTCAGTTGCCAACGATTCTTGGTGCAGATAGTGGGATGGACTCCCTTGCATTTCGCTGGCCACGTGAATTCAAGTTTCGAAAGTTGTATCTTGACCAGCTGATTGCAACTCCGAATGTGACCATTGCACTGAATGCCAACTTGGTCGATCTTGAGTTTGGGGTTGCCAGCAAGTTTGTATCGTCAGCAAAATTCAAGAACTACAACGGCGATACCTACACAGCTTCTGCCGACAAGTATGTGATCGCCTGCGGTGGAATTGAGAATGCAAAGCTGTTGCTGAACTTCGCTGATTCTCATACTGAATTGATGGATGTTGCTGGAAACATTGGTCAGTACTTCATGGAACACCTCTGCTACTACAACTCCGCTTACATAATCACGGGCAAACAAGAAGTTGAGTATTTGCAGAAGTTGGTTGGTGGGCAGCCTTCTGATGTCGGTAACTATCAATGGGTCGCGGTCCCAAATGCCGAGGCGCGTGCGGAGCACGATCTCGCTGCAAACGTGTCCATTACTCTCGACGACACACGCTTCTTCGCACCCGACACGATCCTCGCTGACCCAGTAACAAAAGGTGTGCAGTCGTTGATGAAGAATACGAAAGTGTCCGGATCGGATCAGATCATCTATTGCTACCTTCGCGGTGAGCAACTTCCTAACCCAGAATCAAATATCCAGCTTTCTGATCAGCGTGACGAGCAAGGTTTGCGCCGGGTCACCTTGAACTGGGGATTTGATCCGCGTGATCTCAAATCGATGGTCGGCACCATCGGTCTGTTTGGTCAGGTAATGGCCAAACAAGATCTGGGCCGAGTCTGCATGATTCCTCCCGACGGGCTTGGCCAATTCACCACGATTTACGGCGGCTACCACCACATGGGTACCACTCGTATGTCTGAAACTGCCGAACACGGCGTCGTTGACACCAACTGCCGCGTACACGGAATCGACAACCTTTATATGGGTGGCTCATCGGTCTTTTCAACTGGGGGTTGGGCTAACCCAACCATCAACGTTGTTGCATTCGCCGTGCGGCTTGCTGAACACTTGAAGCAGGTTTGAGATGAGTGAAGTTTCACGTCGCAAGTTCATCATCGGTGGTTCGGCAGTAGCAGCCGTGGCAGCTATCGCAACCTCGACCTCATTGATCGGCGAAGATTCCAAACAAACCTCGTTAATCGCAAAGCCCACTTCAACTCCCGAGCCACGAATTGACCCAGCAGTTGATCCAGCTTCATGGTTTGACTCGCCCGCAGACATCGCGATTCTTGGTGCCGCTCCACTTGGGGCCACGATTCGCGGCAGTAGCGAGCAGCCATCGGTGTCGAGTATCAAATCGCTTGAAGAGTATGTAGCCGTTGTAGAACTGGAACAACAGGCGGGCACTTTGCAACAGTTGGGAAACTGGTTTCTTACGCCAACTGAAGTTGCAGTCGCACAGCGAATCAGTAAGACATCCGTCTGACACAATTTCGCCTCGTGATTAACCAATGACCGACGGCAATTCTGAATCAATCAAAGAAAAAGTTCGGGCACTCCTAAATCGTGCCAACCATCCAAACACCCCTCAGCCCGAGGCAGAAACCGCGATCGAGCTGGCATTCCGTTTAATGCAAAAGCATGGCCTATCCGAATCGGAGATTGGTGGCGTGAAGGATGGCTCCTCTGCCGAAATAGTCGTGAAGCGTGTGGCTGTGCGGGGCAAGTATCGGGTGCAACGCCAAAATCTCTTGTATGTAATCGCTCGGCATCATTCTTGTGTTGGCTATAGGGATGACGACGATGGTGATGCTTGTGTGGTGGTTCTCTACGGCCGCGAGTCAGATATTTTTGCCGCTGAAACCATCTTTGCAACAGCAGATTTGCTCGGCACTCGGCTCTTGCCGCGCGGCGATCGCTCGGCACGCACCGCTTGGTGGCAGGGTTTCCGGCGCGGGATTGATGAATCTTTGGGTAAGGCGCATAAAGAATTTGTAGTTGATTCTCCTGGGGCAGGGCTTGTGCTCGCCGATCGTGTGGAGCGGGCCACCTCATACCTGCGCGCACACGGGCCGCGTCTTACTTCCAACTATTCATATGTGGCAGCAGGATCAGACGCATATGCAAGTGGGCGCTCTGCTGGCCGTGGTTTTTCATCCCCTGGTGGCACTTTTGGTTCGGGGATTCGTGGAGAAATTGGATGACCAGTATCAGTCAATTTATTGAAGATGCAAAACTCGCAGCAGGTAACTACCAACGCTGCGATCACGAATCGGCACTGTGTTACGCGGTTGAAAGAGTTGTTGAAACGGCCCACGGCTGGAAAAGACTCTCGAAACCAGAGCTCGCCTTATTTGTGGATGCCGTGTGTGACACCGAAGGCATAGATTCACCAGAAATCTCGCACCTGCGACGCACTGGCAGTGTCATTGCATCAGCGGATATTGAGTACCACTCGATCGAATTTCGGGGCAGCACTGTGAATGTGGGTTCAGTGTTGCACGAGATTGCACATCTCACTTCGGGTGCTAGTGGTCACGGAATCGTTTTTCGGAACGAGTTTGTGCGCCTAGTGCGCCGGCACTCAAGCGTTGAGCATGCCGCGTTCTTGCACGCCGTTATGCAAGGTGTTGGTCTTGAAGTTGCTCCATGGCAGGCGCTTAGCTAGTCAGACCAGTTGGTGGTGTTCAGTAGTTCAACCACACCGCGTGCGAATTCAAGAAAACGCTTCATCGTGTGATCGAAATCTTTGCCACAAAGCTCTTCTCCAGTTATGGACCACACGATCCAAGCATGTGCACGATCCGAGGTGGTCACATCGAACCACACTCCGTCGGGCTTAACCGAAAGTGATTCACTCAATCGGTTCCAGACACCCTTAGCGTTCCAGTGCGCACCACATTCGGTCAGCACCGCTACTTCAGCAACATGGTTGGGATCGTCCGTAGTGGCACAACCAAGAAAAATGTCGAGCCCTTCAAGCGCTAGCTGGGTGACGGAGTCATCATCCCACCGAGTGCAGTCGTTTTCTGCCCCCTCAAGAATCAGCCAGTCAAAAACATATGACTCATAGGGGCTCAGGCGGGTGAGTGCCTGATTCTGATAATGGTCGGAGTCTTTTTCGCTCACTTGACCTCCTGGTCCGCTCAAAAATGACGGTACGCAGGGGGTGTATCAGGGTCACTCGGGTTCTTCGATTCCCTTGTAATCAGGGTTAAGGATGAATTGCCCGCTTATTACTCGGTCCCCGTAGCCCTCGGAGTCAAAAACAAGCCCAACTGCCAAAAGGCCTTTAGCAATCGGGAAATTAAGCGTGACCGTTTGAGTCGTATCCGCGGGCATAACTTCCACGAATGGATCGTTTGAAGGCGTTACTGAGTTGAGGTCCGACGTGTATACCCGGAAAGAATCCTTATCAATCTTCACTGGCGTGAGCGCTCCATTGCGAAACTGAATGGTGACTTCTAGTTCGCGTGCGGGTGCGTCTTCCACGGTGAAGGCGTTCCCTTTCAATCCGGTCACCATTATCTGCACGTTGCCCATGCCAGCGAGCATGTTCATTGCATAGGGGACTGGGTTGATGTCACCAGGAAGCTGGGGATTGAGCCCTTTTTGTATGGTCGTGGTTGTTTTTTCTGTCGTGTTCGAGTCACTACAGGCAGACAAAATCAACATCAGGCCAGTTGCTACAGCGGCGATGATTCTTGTTCTGATGAGTATCACTTTACGTTTGCAGCCTTGTTCGCCGCCAGGCGTTCGATCAGTCTTGGCGGAAGCACCACAATTGCGATGAGGCACAACAACACAAGCATGTAGATAATCACAGGCGTGGAGTGCTCACGTGGGGGCACTTCGATTGGAGCAGCAATCGCTGACGACACTTGACCACCGCTTGAACCCGAACCACTGGTATCAATCTCGATCACATTGCCTTCAGAGTCGATGATCGTATTGGGTGTGGTGTCGCCGTTACCGCCGCCGGAGCCGTCCGGGGTGGTGTTGGGTGTGCCGTCTGGGTTAGTGCTCGACGTGGTTTCGCCCGGAGTGGTTGTGTCTGTGGTTTCATCATCTTCACCGCCGGACATGAAGTCACCGGTGAGAGTTGGGTTTGAGCAGCTAGACAAGCTCGGTGCTGGTGCCGCGCCAGGAATCTTTGCCATTGCTGTGAACGCCGCCTGTACGAGGTTCTTGGGAAGTGGGGAGTATCCCAACTGTTCAGCCTTCTGTTGGCCAGCACAAACGAAGTATGCGATGAACTTGGAAAGAGCTTCACCCTTTTCTTCACTAAATGGTGCCGCGGTTGTTGTCGGAACGATCATGTAGGAGTAGCTAGAAACGGGGTAAGCGTCGGCATTGGAGTTGTTGTACACGCCAGTAAGTACTTGAGTGCCATCTGGATTCAGAGTTGCCCCAGTGAGGGCGAGTGCAACCGACCGCGCAGTTGGCTGCGCATAGTTGCCTGCTTTGTTTTTGATTGATGCAACAGGAAATCCACGCTCTTTGGCGTATCCGTATTCAACGTATGTGATCGCGCCATCGTTATACGGCGCGCCAACAAAGTTCGCCACACCGTCTGAATACTGCTGTGCAGCAAAGTTCAAGCTACCCGGATTGGGATAAAGCGAAGTTGCTACACAGTTTGAGCCGAGCCCCGCCAGACCACAGAAGGTGTTCCATTCGGTTGGGGTCTGCGACTTCATGTATGCAGTGAATTGTGCAGAAGTACCCGAACCATCTGATCGAATTACGACTTTGATAGGAAGATTCGGCAGGGCCAGCGAGGGATTATCTGCCTTGATGCTTGCATCGTTCCAACTGCGCACTGCACCAGTGAAGATCTTTGCCAATGTGGCTGGACTGAGTTGCAAGTTGCGCACCTGTGATCCGTTGATCTTGAGGTTGTACATAAATGCAGTACCACCAGCAACGATCGGCAAATAGGCGTAAGGGCGTCGGGCGGCTTCGCTAATTTCGTTCACGCCACCGTCGTTGTTAAACGGAATTTCAGAGACCGCAAAGTCAACCTGGGATTGGTAGTAGTACACGCGGCCTGAGGTGGAGCCGACACCCTGATAGTTGATCGTCAAGCCCTGGCGCGCAACGTCAGCGCGCCACTGGTCAACAGCAATCTGGCTCCACGTAGATCCAGCGCCATCAACTGTGACCGCAGCAGAAGCGGTTGGCACCGAAACAATGCTGGATAAACCGATTAGTCCTGTCGCTGCCAGGATTCTGAATTTTCCGACTCGCATCTTGGTCATCCGAAATGTCCGCTGACGTAAGCATTGGTGCGCTCATCGCGCGGTGTGGTGAAGATTTTCGCAGTGAGGTCAGCTTCAACGATGCGCCCTGGCTGATTTTCTTCAGCAAGGAAGAAAGCACAGAACTTGGAGACACGCTGAGCTTGCTGCATGTTGTGAGTAACAATGACGATTGTGATTGTGTCACTCAATTCTTGGATCGTCTCTTCAATGCGCCGAGTTGAAGATGGATCCAGGGCAGAGCAGGGCTCGTCCATCAACAGCACCTGTGGCTTCACCGCGAGCGAGCGCGCAATGCATAGACGCTGTTGTTGACCACCAGAAAGTGCGCGCCCTGGCTCACCGAGGCGATCCTTGACTTCCTTCCAGAGACCTGCCCGCTTTAGTGAAGTCTCGAGAATGTCGTCACGCTCGTGGCGGTCAACCTTGAGTCCAGACAACCGAAGACCCGAAAGGACATTCTCCGCAATGGTCATTGCTGGGAATGGGTTTGGCTTCTGGAAAACCATTCCGATGTGGCGACGTACCTCAGTCAGGGGCATTGCTCCGCGGTAGATGTCGTCACCGTTGAGTTGGATCTCGCCAGCAAGGCTTGCTCCTGGAACGAGTTCGTGCATGCGATTCAATGTGCGCAGGAACGTTGACTTTCCACATCCTGATGGGCCGATAAGCGCCGTTACCTCGAGCGGTCGCATCACAAGGTTGACGCCCTCGAGCACTTTTTTCTCGCCGAACCAACAAGACACATTTCGTGCTGAGAGCCCACGTGGGGATTCAATGAAGACCTCACCGGCAGAGTCAATGATTGACTGGTCGCCACTCGAAGTGTTTGAAATTGGTGATGTTGTGGATTGGGTGTTGATAGTGCTCATGCCAAGCCTTTCTTCTGTAGACGTTTGCGTTTGAACTTGCTGATGTGATCTGGGCCACGACCGCCGAGCATGCGGGCGGTTACGAACAACACGAGTACGAGGATCAGCAGCACGAGTGCTCCGGTCCACGCGCGTTGGATCTGTGCTTCTTGAGGAAAGCGAACTAAGCGAAAGACAAAGAAAGGCAAAGCGTCTTGCTTGCCGCCAAATGGGTTGGTGTTAACCACGAAGGCACCGCCTACGGTGAGAATCAGTGGCGCAGTTTCACCGATGACTCGGGCGATACCAAGAATCACCGCGGTGGCGAGCCCTGAACGCGAAGTCGGGAGAACAACAGTGCTCGTTGTGCGCCAGTCGGTTCCGCCGAGGGCGAGTGATGCTTCGCGGAGTCCACCTGGTACCAAGCGCAAGACCACTTCCGCAGTGCGTGTGACGGTGGGGAGGAAGAGCACCGATAGTGCCAATGCTCCAGCAAAACCGGACTGTTGTTGGCCGAGTGCGAGAATCCACGATGCGTAGATAAACAAACCAGCAACGATTGAAGGCACAGCGCTCATTGCGTCGGTAAGGGTGCGCAGTAATCCAGCAAATCGACCCTTTACTTCATTTAGATACACAGCTGATAGCACGCCGAGGGGAATTGAAATTATTGCGGCGAGACCAACTTGTTGCAGTGTGCCGATGATTGCGTGTGCGCCGCCACCTTCGGTCGCATCGCTTAGAGCACCTACATAGCGTTGATCTTCGGTGAAGAAGCGCGGGCGCAGTGCGTGGTATCCCTTGCCAATTACGTAGAGCACGACAAGCACAAGTGGAACTAGGACGAGAAGCGCACTTGACCAGACGACAACCTTCGCTACAAGGTCTTGCGATGCGATCTTTCCGAATCGACGACGGGAATTGACCAACACGATGGCGATAAAGACGATGTACGTGATCAGCCAAAAGCCAAGCGCACCATCAAAGGGCAGAAGCACGTAGAGAAGAAACCATGTGGAAGCAAGTGCAGTAGCAAACGAAAGTGTCACCGTTGCAACTTCGTCTGGGTTGAACCGTTTGGGTTTGATTCTCTCTTCCACGATCTCGGACATTTCAGATCTCCGTCTGCGCGCCGGAGCGGCCTTTACCGACGATCACCGACGCAATCGCATTTACTAACAGTGTCAACAAGAACAGAGCTAAGCCCGCAGCCATGAGAGCCGAGATTCCATTGGCATTGGATTCGCTGAACTTCAGTGCGATCAGCGCTGCAATTGAGTTGCTGCCTTGCTCCATGATCGAGAATTGACGCACAAACATTGGTGAGATGATCAGCGTTACAGCAATGGTCTCACCGAGTGCGCGCCCAAGACCGAGCATTGCGCCACCGATAATGCCGCCGCGGCCAAACGGCAGCACCACGTCTCTAATCACGCCCCATTTGGTTCCACCAAGTGCAAGTGCTGCTTCTTGTTCACCCATTGGAGCTTGGGCAAAGACTTCACGCATCACCGATGTGCACAAGGGGATAACCATCAAGGAGACAACAACACCTGCCACAAAGGTTGATGCTGCAAACTGTCCGATTGAGTGTGGTGCTGGGCCACTCGCCTTGAAGAGCGGAATCCAGCCGAGGTTGTCGCCCATCCATTTTCCAACGGTGATGAGCCGTGGCTGCAGGTAGAACAATCCCCAGAGGCCATAGATGAGACTTGGAATTGCGGCAAGTAGGTCAACCAACGAGGTGAGCGGTCGACGAATCTTTGCTGGGGCGTATTGCGTGATGAAAAGTGCTGTTGCAATTGAGATCGGTACTGCAATGAAAAGTGCAACCAACGAAATTTGAATCGTGTAGGGGAGTACTGCGCCGATACCGAAATCGCCACCTTGGTCAGGTGCCCACATTTCGGTTGTGAGAAATGAAAATCCCGCTTTGCGAAGTGCGGATGCGCCGCGGAAGAGCAAAAATCCGCCAATGAGAGCCATTAAGGCGAGAGTTGTGAATCCTGCTGCGGTCGCAACTCCGCGGTAGATGCGGTCTGGAACGTCGCGACGAACTGCAATCTCGATGCGTTCTTCTGGAACGACCGTTTCAGTTTGCTCTTGGATTGGAATCACGCTTTTCGCACTGTCTCTTCGGGTTCGCGCAGGGACCGAATCACGAACACTGCAAGTCAAACAACCCGAGGTAGCGGACACCTATCCCAATGGTTATGCCAAGGTGAACGCGAGATTAAATGAGAAGATTCGCCTTATAAAACAAGGTCCTGCGGTGGTACAAACTACGCGTGCCGTCTTCTCGTGATGCCCAATCAGTGCTGCAAAAACTGCTGATTCTCTTTGGCATCGCGTTGATGGGTGTTGGCTTCATTGGCATCCGCTCCGTGGACGCTTCAATTCCTCGAACTGCTGCCCTTGACCCAACTCGAAGTGCCTCTGCCTCAAAGACTGAGGGTCTTGACAACGAAGTGATCACGGTCAGCTGGTCGGGATTTGGGCCCACTGGCCAGGACGGTTCTAACCAAACAGTCGTACTGCAGTGCAGTGCCAATCCACAGACCCTGGCCGACTGCTTCACCGCCGACCCGTATCCAGCAATTGCCAATGGCAATCGCAAACTAGGCCGCACACTTGATGACGGCACAGGCAGTGTGCAGTTCGAGGTGCGGCCCGCTGCGCAGTTGCCGGTGCTGAATTGCTCAGAAAGCAACCCGTGCTCGGTTTTGGTCTACGAAAGTGGTGAATCTTCAATACCCGCAGACGGTTTACCTCAGACCGCAGCAGTAGTGGCCTTGGAGTTTGCGCCAAGCGTGGCAGACTGCCCACCCGTTACGGACTTTGATCTCCGATTTGATGGCTCTGCCTCAGCATCAACGCTTTTTTATCGATGGGCTGCTGAGAAATGCGATGGCCGCAACGCCATAGTTATCGACTACACCACTGGAGGCGATAACACAGGCCGTGAAAACTTTCTCGCAGGATTGGTCGACGGTGGCGTGACCGGGTTGGCTGCTTCGAAATACGAACTTGAATCACACAGTGAAATTGAAGATTTCGAGTACGCACCAGTGGACCTCACGGCTGTGGCCGTGGTCGTAAACATGCGGGACCCTATGACGGGTGAGCCGATCACGGATCTCACTCTTAGCCCGCGCCTTGTAGCACGCCTGATCACTGATTCGGATGTTACGAACCTTTTCACCGATCCCGAATTTCGTCGGCTGAACGCAAGGGTCAGGTTGCCCCTAAACGGGCTTGAGTACCCGGTGTTGCGAGCAGAAAAAAACTCTGACTCCTACATCGTCACTTCGTGGCTGGTCAGTGATGAGGGCACATCACTGTTCCTTGCGGATGAGGATGTGTACAACAAGCCAGTGAACGACGCGTACATCGGTCTGGAGTATCCACGTGACATTTTTGAAAATGTTGCACAGTCTGCAAACTTCTTGCCGCGTCAAGGCCAAATAAATGTTGCATTGAAGATGTTCTATGGAATTTCACCTTCGGGAACCACGCCGCTTAACCCAACCGAAATAGGTCTAATTGGTATCGTCGATTTCCCAACGGCACAGAGATTCGGATTACCGACTGCAAAACTCGTTAACGCAGCTGGAGTGGCGGTGGCGCCAACAGAAGAGTCGATCCTTGCCGGTTTTGAATCGATGAGCACCTTGCGCAATGGGACGAAGGTCAATGATTTTTCCAGCACTAATGAGGATGCTTATCCGCTGGTGAAGGTCGACTACATGATGGTCCCGACCAAAGGTATAGACAATGAGAAAAACGAGTCCCTGCAGGCGTTTTTGAAGTTTGTGGTGGGTGCGGGGCAAGACATCTTGTTGCCGGGTTATGTCGAGCTTCCCGATGATTTAAGGTCTCAAACTTTGGAAGTTATCGAGTCGCTACAGGACAACCTGATTCCTGAATCCACAACTTCCACAACCACATCCACAACCACAACGACCGTGTACGTCCCTGACACCACCAATTACGACAGCTACGAGACCACAACCACAACAAGCGCACCAGTCACGACAACCACTACAAGCACGCCGACTGCGATAGTCGGTCGTCCCGCACTTGAAACTCTCCCCCGTGGGCAATCCCTTCAGACCGTGCCGTTCATTTTCTTAGGTGGAATCATGTCCTCGATCGGAGCCTTTTGGGGGCGCATTCGAAAAGGTGCAAAAAAATGAGTTTCCGGCGTTGGCAATGGTTTGCTGGATCTTTTGGAGTTTTGATTATTGGGTTCATGCTGAATGTGTTTGTGATCTCCGATATCTCGCATGATCGGGCCCAACGGCTTCTTTATGCAGAATTTCGATCCTCTCTGAAAAATGGTGGCGCACCCGTTGATAGCCCAGTGGCAGCGGGAACTCCAGTAGCGATCATCAAAATCCCAAGCATTGATGTAGACGAGGTAGTTGTCGAAGGGACATCATCCCGAGACCTTCAGCGCGGAGTGGGTCACCTACGGAGTTCGGCGTTGCCTGGTCAATACGGAACTTCCGTGTTGATCGGAAGGCGCACGTCGTTCGGCGGCGCATTTGGCGAAATTGGCTCGCTTGAGGCGGGTGATGAGATACAGGTAGTAAGTGCACAGGGCACCACTACTTATCGTGTTGCATCGAAAGACACTTTTGGCGGAGAAGATGCGGCAGCCTTTGCGCCTGCAGGCAATGCAATTCGTCTAGTAACTTCTGCCAGCACTTTTGGCACCAGTAAACGGCTTTCAGTCCTCGCTCTAGCTGAAAAAGGAACCGCATTCCCGGTCGGCTTTAAAAGTGTGATCTCGCCGGTATCGCTTGATGAACTTGGTGCGAACATGAATCATCAAAACGCAGGAAGTTTGCTTGTTTGGCTGCAGATCTTGATTGCGGCTTTGGCGGGTGCGATTTGGGCGGTGAGTCGTTGGGGTTTGCGAAGTGCATGGCCGATGGTGTCGCCGGTGATTTTGGTCGTGCTCTATGTGGTTTCGAATCAGTTGATCGGAATCTTGCCGTCATATTTCTAAGTGGACTTTCCGTTTTCTTTCACGGGAGTTTCACTGGTGTTCACCTAGGCAACAAGAACGCGCAACCTTCATCAAGTTGAATTGCCACGTTGCATCAAGCACACATTCAACGGAGGGAAAGCCTTGTCACTCAAAAAGCTCAAACTAAAGGTTGCGGCAGCCGCAACTGCAGCGGCAATTGGAGCACCGCTGTTCATCGGGGTAGGGGCAGCATCTGCCACGACCTCATCTGAAACCGGTGGGAACAACGGGTCTACAAAGGTGATCGCAATGGCGGGATCCGATACGACCTCGCTAGTAATGGAAGCTGTCGCTACGGCGTACAACCAGTCTGCAGGGAATAAAGATCGCGATCGAGTGGTCAACATTCCGCCGCTCCATCACGTGGCTGCAAACCTTGGTGGAACACCGTTAGCCGACGGCACCGGTGGCTTCGCAGGTGGATCAGAGCAGCTAGCCGCACAGCTTGCTACGAGGGGCTACCTTGCTGCAGCACGCATGGGCTGGCCGTCAGGTGCATTTGTGCCCGGCGATGACGACTGTAAGCAGGAGCGCCTTTACGGCGGTGAAGGTGCACTGGACAAGGGAACTTCTTCTTCAGGAAACACATCGCCAAACGGCGTAATTGACGTCACAAACGACACGTTTTCTACCTTTGCCAACATTCGCGACCTAAACGGCGACAGCGATTTTGACGATGTGAATGAGAAGATTGAACTCGGCCTCGTTGCGCCGAACGGATCAGGTTCTGGTCGATCCGCCGCCCTTGATGAGACCAACAACCCCGAAGGGTGTCTCGACATTGCTCGTTCATCAAGTGCGCCATCTTCATCACAGCAGGCGTCTTTTGATACTTGGGGTTTTGCACTTGACGCAATCGGCTGGACCTACTTCACCGGCAACACTCATGGTGTGACATCGCTTTTGAAGTCGCAACTGACCCAGGTTTACACCTGTGATGCAGGTACCAACACGCCACAATTCCAAACATGGGAAGAACTCGGTGCCACCGATGCAAACAAGACTGCAACGATTAAGCCCTATCGTGTGCAGCCAGGCTCAGGTACAGCAACTGACGTTGCCACGGTGCTAATCGGCCTTGCCTCTGCCGCTGATGCAAGCTTCACAAACTGCTCCGCCCCTGGATCGATCTTCCCGACTGTTCAGGAACACGACTGCAATGCAGTTGCTGACGCCGACAAGCCCGATGCAATTTGCTTCTACGGCTACAGCCGCTGGCGTATCCAGGCTTCGGGCATCGAAGTTGATAAGCGTAATGGCGCGAAGTTCGGACGCTTCCGTGCAACTGAAGCAGCTACGGCACTTTTGCCAACACCCAGCACAATCAATGAAACCTCCGCCCGTTACGCAGGTACACGTCTCGTGTACAACCTCGTATACCGCGGTGCTTCGGGATCAACCACCATGCCGTCATTCAACGATGCTTTGGCAGTTGTCGGTGTGCGACCAACAGCCGAGGGCGGCGAAGTTGGCTTCCTATGCAAGGGCGGAGCTGCGACTCGCATTATTCGCCTTTATGGTTTGATCCCACTTCGTTCAGCTCAGACTGATGCCGCTGGCGGATACCCAGATTCCTTCTGCCGCCACAACAAGTACTCGCTCTAAGCGATTGAACGGGACAAAACCATGACTTCAAAATTCAAAGCAGCCTTGATGGTTGCCGCAACTTCGGTTGCGGCAACCGCAGTGGCTCCAATGTTGGCCAATGCGGCCAGCCTGCGCACGGGTACGAGTCTGCTATCGGGGATAACTCCTGATGCGGCGATTGAATACTTCAAAGTGTCAAGCAACGGTGAGTGGGGCGTGTTCTCGTCAGATGCCACAAACCTTGTTGCAGATGACACCAACGATGCAACTGATGTATTCGTGGTCAAGCTGAGCACCGGTGCGATCACTCGATTGAGTGTGTACCCCGATGGCTCAGAGGGGCTTGCGGGTAACAACTCATTGCTCCCGGCCATCTGCGGTTCTGGCCGCATCGTTGCTTTCCAGACCCTCGAAGACTTTGATCTCGAGAACGATTACAACAGCGCACAGGACATCTATTGGGTGGATCGTGATGCCGACGATGATGGCACTTACGACGAGTACAACCAAGACGGCGCCGTCACAATGAGCCGTGCAAGTATCGGCACAAACTTTGATGAAGTTTACGATGCTGCGCAGAATGCGGCGATCAGTGACAACTGTGAGTGGATTGCCTATGACACATCCGACATCCTCGAAGTGGGCGACATAAATAGTGAAATTGACGTTTATGCCCATTCAACAGTTGATGACACCAATGTGTTGATCTCGGCAAGCCTGGCTGCTGGTGGTGAAGGTGGTGGCGGAGAACTTCCAGTTCTGAGCTCGACCGGCAAGTTCATCTCATTTATTGCTACTGGCACCGACGTCGTGGAGGCTTCGGGCGGTAAATCGGGAGTAGTTCTGATTAATCGCGATGCTGACAGCGACGACACATTCGATGAATCGGCCACTGGAGCGATCACGCGTGAATACGTGTCAAAGAACACTGCTGGTGTCGCAAGTAATGGAACGACGGATCGTTCGACCCCACCAGCGATGACCTCGGATGCGTCGTGCATTGCGTTCAAGATGACTAACGCAAATGATCTTGACGACAGCGTGGTAGCAAGTAATGCAATTTACCTTCGTAATCGCACCGCTAGTACCACTGAAGTCGTCAGCGTGAACGATGGATTATCAGCTACGGAAGTGTCTAACCCCGCGGTCTCGAGTGATTGTCGCTTCGTGTCATTTGACTCTGGTGATGCCGATTTTGTGCTCGGCGACACCAATGCAAAGCGAGACGTCTTTATTCGCGATCTCGCATTGGATGCCACCGCACTTGTCAGCGTTAGCTCTAGCGGCACGCAAGCCATCGACGACTCAACAAATGCGGCACTGACCCTAAACTCGGGTTTGCCACAGGCGTACATCCTTAATCAAAGCGCGGTTGCGGGTTCGACTGGTACCTTCTCGTATCCGGTCCCGCTGCGGGTAGCGGTAAGCGAACTGGTCAGCAACACTCTTGGCGTGCGCAGAGGCACCGGTGCCACTGTGATTTCAAATGGCGCCTTTGTAACTGATTCAGTGCTGAACATCCGCCATACCGCCTCAGGCATCCTTGGCTCAAGCATCTTGAAGACTGAGAAGACTGTGGCAACCGCCAAGACCGCACCTGGGGCGTGGGGCACGGAGTTGACGACAACGGCGACACCAACCAACGGCGTATTCGCTGCGCAAACAAAGGGCAGCATCGCAATTGCGGCGGGTCAAACACTGTGCTTCCGATCAAATGTCACTGCAGGTGCATTATCGGACACCACATCGTCAACCTGTGTGGCACGCCCATTGGCTGCAACTTCCAATTTGATCACCCGTACTACGGGTGCTCTGGCTTGGACCAAGGTTGGCGAGACCTACAGGACCAAAGCAAAGAACGCAAAGCTGACCATGACTGGTGTGACGGGCCGCAAGTTTGTGTTGGTCGCAACCAAGTGCAACGGCTGCGGATCCGTGCAGGTGAAGTTGGGTACCAAGACATTTAACATCAACCTTCAGGCGAGTTCGACTCAGAACAACGTACTGATCCCGATCAACTTCACTGGGGTGACTAGCAATATCACTGGAACCCTGACAGTGACGGTGACATCAACCAATAAGTTTGTAACCATCGGTGGCATTGGCATCGCGCGTTACTAATCACAAATTCAGGAGCGGTGCTCCTAGGTAGTTTAAGAGGGTCTCCTGGCAATTGGCCGGGAGGCCCTCTTTGTTATCCGAGGCGCAGAGTCTCTAACGGCTCGAGCTTTGCAGCGCGTGATGAGGGATAGAGGCCAGCGGCAATTGAAATGAAGATTGCAAGTGCAATGCCTGCAGCTGGGAGCCAAGAGGCGAGCACAAAAACCCAACCCGCAATCCAAACCCCGACCCCAATGGCAGCAATACCCAACAGCACACCGAGAATCCCGCCGAACAGTCCGACAATCAATGATTCAAGAAGGAATTGGGCGGCGATGATGCTTCGTGAATGCCCCAGTGCGCGGCGAATTCCAATCTCGGCGGAGCGCTGAATCACCGAAATCGACATCACATTGGCAATGCCAAGTGCGCCGACGATGATTGCCAGAAGACCCATTGAAATCACGATCATCTGCAACTGTCGATCGCTCTGTGCGGCAAGTTCGAGCGCTGCAGCTTTGATCTCGGTCTGCACTTCCTGCGGGCCACCAAGGCTGATTGCGATCTTCAAAGCATCGGCCGCCTCTGATTCAGCACCGTTCGCTGTGCGCACATATACCTTGTTTGGTTCAATGTCATTTGGAACGAAATCTTTATCAGCAGCCTTTGTGCTGATGAATACTGCGTTATCAAACGCGGGTTCGAGTTCAATCTTGTTGATTACCCCAACCACTGCGTACTTGTAGCCGTTCAACTCGATTGTGCGCATTTCACCGGGTAGGTAGTTGAATTCTCGTGCTAGGCCGATTCCAATCACGGCCGCCCTGCTCAATGTGTCCGTATCAAATTCATTAATCCAGCGTCCACTCACCAGCGGCACCTCAAGAACTTCAGGAAGTTTGGTGTCAGTGGCAACAACTGGGATCGGAACGGTTTCAAATTTTTCTCTGGCGCGCTCATAGGGGAGCACGATCACGTTCTGTAATTGGGTTATTGCAGATACCTTCTCCACACTGCGAACTCCGAGCGCGCGATTAGCAGCATCTGGAGGCAGGGTGGGGTCCTGCTGACCCACAGAGCTCTGAGCCGACACCAAGATCAGGTTGGTCCCAAGCTCGCGTACCTTCTTTTTTAGGTCCCCTTTGGCACTATCGGTTAAGCCAACTGCAGCGATAATTGCGCCAACACCAATCATGGGTCCGAGCATCAATAACAAGGTCCGCGTCTTGCGGGCGAACAAGCCACTGATGGCCACGCCAAAGAGGTCACGGAACTTCGCCATCAGAAAGCCGCGGTCTTGCGCTCGTCGGAAATGATTTTGCCGTCTCGCATTGAAACCTTGCGGTCAGTGGTGTCAGCCACACCGAGATCGTGTGTAACCAAGATGATTGCGCGCTCTGGGGAAACCAGTTCAGCAAACAACTCCATGACCATCGCCGCGTTGCGGGTGTCAAGCGCACCCGTTGGTTCGTCACCGAGAAGAATCCGTGGTTCGGTCACTAATGCGCGTGCGAGCGCCACGCGTTGCTGTTCGCCACCGGAGAGTTGAACGGGCCTGTGATCTGCGCGTGGAGCGAGCCCGACTTTTGACAGCGCATCCATGGCGCGTTCGTGACGCTCCGATTTACTGAAGCCACGGTATAGGAGAGCAGTCTCCACGTTGCCGAGAGCATCAAGATGGGGAATCAAGTGAAACTGTTGGAACACAAATCCGATGGTGCGACCCCGTACCTCGGTGCGACCCGCATCGTTCATTGATGTGATCTCATCGCCTCCAACGGTGATTGTTCCCGAAGAAGGCACATCCAGGCAGCCAAGGAGCCCAAGCATGGTCGACTTTCCTGAACCCGAGGGCCCCACAATTGAGATGAAGTCTCCGGCGAAGACGCTGAGCGACACACGATTCAGCGCGTAGACAGCCGCATCACCTTCACCATATATACGGGAGACATCCCGTAGTTCCATCAGGACTTCAGACATTCGAAAATCCGTTCAATCACTTGCTGAAATATCTGCCGATGGATCGACGTCAATGACAACGAGCTCGTCACCTTTCAGCCCGCTTATGATTTCCGCCCATTCGCCATCTATCAGGCCGATTTCGACCTTTACACGCGTGAGTTTTCCATCATCGGTTACAACTCGGACTTCGTCGCCATCAGCAGCACGCAAGACCGCCGCAACGGGTACCGCAAGCACGTTTTCTTTGAGCTGAAGGATGATGTCAATTGATACCTTCGCCCCATCAACTGATTCCAGATTCGAATTAACACTCACCTTGCCTTCATAGAAAGAGTTGCCGGTTTCGTCGACCGTGGGAGTGTCGTCAAGCTGGCCAACGACACCTTCAAGGATTGTCTCACCAGAGTTGAAGTTGACCTTCGCAGCTTGGTTTACGGCGAGCTTGGCGCGATCAGTTGGGCTCACATTCATAACGACTGTGAACTCGGGCTCAGTGAGGTTGAAAAGTGTGGTGCCCTGCAACACGAACTCTCCTGACTTCACCTCTATTGATCCAATCCGTGAAGGCCAATTAGCGACCAGCATGTCGCTGGGTTGGAAGATCACACCGTTCTTGAGAGTGCTAATAGTGACAGTGACTGATC
>JAFMEI010000111.1 GCA_017856815.1 Ilumatobacteraceae bacterium | reverse complement strand
CAACCAATCCAGCAATGTAAGCCCAGTATCAAGTGCTAAATGGTTGGCGGTTGCATAACCCGAAGCAATGAAGGCTTCAGGGATAACTGCATTCGCATAAGTAAGCCGTTGTTCGGGCCAAATCCAGTCTGATTCGGTAGAGATAGCTGGAACTTGGCTTGCAAAATCGCGCAGGAACTCCAAGGCGACTTCGTGTTGCGGAAAAGTGCGCAGAATTTCCGCCGCTCCAAGTGCCGCAAAACTCTGGGAGCGTACCCAGTTTGATTTTTGCTGCATAGCGCATTCAAAGCATGACAATGCTCGTTGCCGCACAGACTCGCTATCTGCTTCCGCCACGGCCACACCTGTTGCCCAAACAAGGCGTCCCCAGCAGTCGTCTGTGGATGGCTCATCGGTCCATTGCCCCTGGAGGTTCATGCGGTTGTAAACACGACCAGACGTAGTGACGGCCTTGCTGACGAATTTCAGAGCAAGTGATTCAAGTTTTTTCGAGGTCATTGATGGAGACACTGTTCTTGCCGCCACAATCAAGAGTCTCGCGTTGTCATCCGTGCAGTAACCGTGTTCATGATCGGGCTGTGAAACACGTGCGTGCTCGAAAATGCCGTGCTCACCAGAAAGGGTCACCAAATGGCGAAGCGAAACATGGCGAACCAGTTGATTCGTACTCAACTTGCGACCCCAATTTTGGTGCCAAAGGTAATTCGCCGCGCAATCATGCTGTATTGCCTGGCAACCGTTGACCAAGTGTGAAGTGGTGCGAGTTGCGCCGCGCGATCTGCCATTTTGATTACGGATTCAGGATGATGTAATACACGCTTAATCGCTCGTGACATTTCCTCTGGGTTCTGTGGCGGTACGAGGATTCCTGCACCGCCAGATAGCAGTTCCACTGCATGAGAAAATTGGGTTGCAATTACCGGCTTACTAGCCGCAATGGCATCAACCAGAACTCCAGAAGTGATCTGATCCATTGATTCGTAGGGGAGTACCACGCATGTTGCGGAACGAATTAAATCAAGTAATGAACCCAGTGGTTTGTATGAAGCGTCAAACTGCACGATTGAACTGATGCCAAGCTCGTGTACTTTTGCCTTCAGCATTTCGCGATAAGCCTCACCCGAGTCACGAACAATGTTTGGATGTGTTTGGCCAGCGACCAGATAACGAAAATTCGGCACTTCATCTTTTATGAGTGCAATCGCGTCAAGCACCCATTCGATGCCCTTGCCGGGTCCAAGCAGACCCCACGTCAGTAATAGCGGGGGTTGTACTGACGTGGGGCCCGCATTCGGGGGGATGGTTGCTCCATGAGGAATCGTCATGATTTTCGAGTCACTCACCTCGTAGAGGCCGATGAGCCTCTGGCGTGCTACTTCGGTCATCGTCACTACCGCCGCCGAATGATCAACAATCTCTTCAAGAACAGTCTTTTGCCGCATAGTTGGGCGTAATGGCACCGAATGCAATGTGGAGATCACTGGCACCTCTAATTGCGTCAGGAGATCGAGCGCTCCGTGACCATCAGAGTGGCCAAATATTCCATACTCGTGTTGTAAAAAGACAACGTTGTATTGGTTGAGAAGTTTTGCCGCGTTAGTAACTGAAGTGTGGGAGTCCGGATAAAGCGCGCCGACAACTCTTGGATCTAGGTGATCGTGCTGTTTTGGGGATACCGCTAGAACGTGGGTATCCCCAACACCTACCGAACCCAGGCCATTTAGAAGTGCCGATGAAAATGTGGCAAGGCCGCATGGCTTGGGTGGGAAGGTGCTCACGATTATTGACGATGAATCAAACATGTCTTCCACCCTTCTCAAACACTTCGCCGGCGACCGACGACTGTGAGAGCAAGGGCTAACCCGACCAAAACGAGCAAGATTGCTGCGATTTGATCGGTGCGCCCACCCGTTTCTGCGAGCTCTGTAATTCCAGGACTCGTTGTAGTGGTTGGTGGTTCGAGTGTGGTCCTGGGCGTAATTGGGTTAGTGGTGGTTGAGGCCACAGGTGTTGTTGTAGTTGTGTCAACGATCGTTGTAGTTGTCGTATCCACAACAGTGGTTGTGGTTTCAGGAATGCTGGTAGTAGTAGTGGTTTCGGGAATCGTGCTTGTAGTCGTTGTGGTTTCGGGAATCGTGGTTGAAGTAGTTGAAGTAGTTGAAGTAGTTGAAGTAGTTGACGTGGTGGTGGTTGCTGGGGGCACGAATGGCACCGACACCTGATCTTCATTTGAGGTCAAGCCACCGCCAGAAGCAACCGCAGTGTTCAGAACATTTTGGGCAGTTATGTCAGCACTCGTTACTTCATAGGATGCCTGGCAGGTCAAGGTGGCATCGACCGCGAGGGTTGTGTCTGCGGGCCCGCAATTGAAAGCCGCACCTGATGAAATCCGGTCATCAGAGATGGTGAATTGTGTTGGTCCAATTGGAGCTTCACCAGTGTTAGTGATTGTGTAGGTGTAGTTGAGAGTGTCGCCAGCTGCGTCGTAGCTCTCTTCGGTCACTGTTTTGTCGAGAGCGATTGATCGCAGGGGATCAATTTCGTGATTGAAAGTGCAGGTGACTATTTCACCTTCGCGAAGATCAATTGTGGCTGCATTTTGAACCACCGTTTGACTCCCACCGTTCGCGGCAACGACACCACATGTGGCACCAGTGAATGTCCAACCCGTCTCGGATTGAACCGAGACCGTGTAGTTCGTGAAGGTAGTAATGCCAGTGAATGTGCGTGTGTTAGTCACCGTGCCGTCATCAACGAGAGTGAAGTTTGAAAGTGGGGCCGGTGAACTCGTGTAGTCAAACTCCGTCGAACCCTCTGGTGTGGCCGACTCGATGACCGTGATTGATGCCGCATACGTCACGGCTTCTGAACTCAATGACCGGTCTTGATTGCCGACACCACAGTTGTCTGCATCCGAACAACTGAGATCCTGGATGCGCATGTGATACGGCGAGCCACTGATCGAAACCGCCGAGTGATCGTTGCCCCAATCTGCACGGGTTGCGATGTGGCCACCCCATGCGATAACCGCCGATTCGGCGTCAGCAGTGAACCACAATCGGATTGAGGTTGAACTACTTCCTGCATAAGTTCCCGAAAGTGAGTAAGCCGAGGGATTTGAGGAGATCAAGCAAGTGGCATTAGCGCAGAGGTCTCCTGTGTTTGGCACGGTGGAACCCGAGGCCGGAAATGTTCCGCCTCTGAGAGAGAAAGCCTGACCCGAAGTCTGGCTAACTCCTTCCGCGGTGATGTTCGGGTTTGAAGGAATCGCAAGGCTGCTAGTACTCCCACTACACGTGATGCCCGCGCAAAAATCAGCTGAGCCAATCGTGCGGTTGTAGTCGGTCAGCGTATCGATTGCGTGCTTGCCACTTTGAGTGGTGTCCCAATCAAGTAAGAGCGAATATGTCTCGCCAATTGTTAATCCAGAAAATATCGCTCGGTAGGGAACTGAGTCTCCTTCGAAGTAACTGGAGTTTGACTGTCCTAGGTTTCCGTTTTGCCATTGCGCAGAGTTGGACGAGCTACAAGGGTTGGGCAGAGTTGCGCATTGATCGAGACCCACTGATGCTTTGGCGGCCGCGGGGTAGATCGCAACAAATACAGAAATTGCCAAGATTCCGATGGAAATTGCGGCAAAAGCGGAAACAAATTTGAGTCTCATAGTTCTCCAAAACTGCTGTGTGCGCTCTCGAAGTCTTGGAAAACACAAATAGTGAACATCGGCAGGGTCTGAGCCGCAATGCGACCCTAATGAGCATTTAGCAACAAATGATTTTTGAATGACATTCGTTCACGTGCTGACTACAGACGTACCTTGCCCCAGGTGCCTGCGTCATCTTTGATGGGAGAAAAGGAGAAACTGTGGAAATTGAAAAACCTGAATTGAAAATTGCACGAAGCTTTGTCAACTTGATTGACACATTCAGTGCCGCGCTTCAACACGATTCCGTGTCGTGTCTCTTGGCAAGTTGCCGCGATCTGATGCGGGCAGAATCGGCGTATCTTTATGAACCAGACCCAACTGGCGCAATGGTGTGTGCCGGTGCGACATTGAAGGATTCGTTTAAGTCGCAGGCAGAAATAAAAGCCCTCGCGCAGAAAGTAAGACTGACCTGCCAATCAAACTTTTTGAACGTCGATGAGTGCGCTTTGGTTGCGTTACCAATGTGTGTGGAGGGTCAAGACTGCAGAGTTGTAGTCCTTTTAGGCGGCCCAAACGGTGTAGATGATTTGCGGAGCCGGATCCCCCTGGTGCAGGCCTATTTGGGGGCGGCAGCGAGGTTGCTCTCGCAGTGCAACCAATTGGAACAAAGTCGACTGCTTGCATTGCAGTTGCAAGGTGCGCTTGAGAGTCGCGTGGTAATTGAACAAGCAAAGGGAATTTTGGCCGAGCGAAATAGGCAAGATCTTGCCGCGGCGTTTGAGGAACTGCGGCGTAAATCACGAAATGGTGGGGTGCCAATTAGTGAAATCGCTAAATCAGTAATTCAGTTTGGGCAAGCTTCATGATTCCGACAAAAGTAATCAAGTTTGTAAGAAATAAATCGACGGAATCGGTACTTATCACACCTATTTTTGATTTAGGGAGAATGAGTCACAACTTGTTTCTGTTGGTGAGTAGGTTTCAGTTATTGATGTTCCCTAGGAAGGGAGATGCAAGTTGAAGATTGTGATGATTTGTTCAGATATGCAGCTGATGCTTGATGGATTACGCGATGGCATAAGGGCAGAAGACAAGATCGACGATGTGATCACCGTCAGGGATGGTCAGAGTGCCCTTCAAATGCTTGACCTATATCGCCCGGATCTATTGGTACTGGCAATGACTGACCCGAGTCAATCTGTTCAGGTTGCTCGTACTTGTAGTACCAAATGGCCTCAAGTGCGGACACTTATTTTGTCTCCTGATGTACGCCCGGCCTTCAGATACGTGGCGCATCAGTATGGTGTGTCTGAGGTGATGTCAACTCGAGCTGGGTTGGAAGAGATTCTTGATCATCTTGACTCGATTATTGCTGGTAAGTCACAAGTTCGTTCCACAGAGGTGCAGCAAGTTGAACGCGAACTAAAAGACTCTGGTTATCTGCCGCTGATACAAGCTCGTGAAGTAGATCGAGAAATACTTTCGTATGTTTGTGATGGCCTGACCGATCGCGAGATTGCTGATCGGGTGTATCTGAGCCCTCAGACTGTGCGTAATCGCATTTCGGCGATGTTGCAACGGTGCGGTAAATCAAACCGCACACAATTGGCGATTATGTACGCACCAATATCCTCGATGTTAAACAAGACCGCATAACACCGAATCAGGCGAAAGCCACGAGTGCGTAGAGCCAATCCGTGGTGACGGGAGTTGCTCCCCAAATTGGAAGTAGCACGGGGATCCCGCTGCCTTCGACAACGCGAGTGGAAAATCCAAAAGTTTCATTTCCACCTCCAACTCCGTATGTGTTGGACTGCGCAAGGTTGAACCCATTTGTAGTGGGTAGCGAAAGTGCGTGAACTCCAGCGGTCACGACGAAGGCAATCACGGTGGAGTAAGGCTTATTGGGCATAAGAGTTCCTGGTATG
>JAFMEI010000110.1 GCA_017856815.1 Ilumatobacteraceae bacterium | reverse complement strand
AACCCTGAGGTGCGAACTAGGTCGGCGTCCATGCATGAGAGAAGAAACGGGCGACGCGCTACGTACACGACCGCACCGACTGCAAGCACGGTAATTGCCAGCCAGAAGATGCGCGCAGTTGAAACTGCGAGAATCTCGCCAAAGAGCACCTGTGTGAGATCACCGCGAAAGTCGTCTGATTTCGAGATCACCATCACGCCAATCGAAAGCATCAACACAAACATGAGGCCGATTGCTGTGTCGTTACTCAATCGCGTGCGCTTGGATACCAGTGCAACACCACCCATCATCACACCCGCCCCCACAAATGCGCCAAGGATCGGCGACAGCCCAGCGAGAGTTGCAGTTGCTACGCCTGGCAGCACTCCGTGCGCAAGTGCATCACCAACGAATGACATTCCCCGAAGCACCACGAACGTGCCCACAAGAGCGCATACAGCGCTGACCAGTACGCCTGCTAGCAGGGCGTGCCACATGAACTCGTTGTCAGAAAAAGGGGCTATGAGTGCATCATGCAAAGAACTAGATCAACTCCCAGTCAGAGCGGTGACAATACCCGCCACGTAGTCGACATAACTTCCAGAATCGGGCAGAGATTCAATCGGGAGTTCACGCACAGAATTTGAATCGGCACTTGCAAGAAACTCAAGAACTTCAGTGGCTTCGCCGGCCTCAACAACAACCACAATTGAGGGGTCACCTTCAATTAGGGCATTCAACTCTGCGAGATGCTGAGCCGAGGGTCCCGCTTCGGTAGAGAGGCTGTCAATCACAGACCCAACAATCTCACAGCCGGTCATTGCGCAAAAGTATCCAAGGAATTCATGACCCGTGATCACCTTCTGCCCTGAAAGTTCAGCCACGTTTGCTACATCCATCGCTTCTTGCAGCACGGTTTGAACTGCATCATCGTTTGCAGTCCCATTTACGGACAACTCATCGATTGCCGATAACAGCTCGGGAACAATTTGTGTCATCTGTTCAGGTGAAGTGAAGAAATGTGGATCGTCAGCAGGAATCAAACCGTTCTCTGGCAACACAATGTGATCGGCAGCCACAAACACTGCGTCACCGTTGTCGATGCGTGCTTCGATCGCCGCCTCCAGACCTTCTTCAAACCCAAAACCGTTGACCACCAAAAGACTTGCGTTGTTCAACTTCTCGATGTCTTTGGCGCTCGGCTCAAAGTCATGCACCTCTGTGCCGTTTGGGATAAGTACCTCAACAGACACGTCGCTCGGCGCTGCCGCTTTGACTACCGCACCAAGGATGGCGTGAGAGACCACGATCGTGGCCCCAGGGCCGTCCGCCTCCTCACCGCTTGAGCAACCGGCAGCCAAAAGGCCAACCAAAAGAAGTGCTCTTTTCATAATGAGAACCATTCTCAAAAGTATAGCCACGGCGGGAGCCCAGGTCCACAACTACCGTCAAAGGGATGGTCAACGGCTTCCTGCACCCATTCGCCAAGCCCACGCGTACGGATTTCGTAAAGATTGTGCGCGGGCGTGGCGCGCTGGTGTGGGACTCAGACGGCAATGAATATGTCGATGGCATGGCCAGCCTTTGGTACTGCAATGTCGGTCATGGACGAGCAGAGATTGCAGCTGCGATTGCTTCGCAAATCGACAAAATCGAGGCCTACTCGTGCTTTGATCCTTTCTCTAACGAACCGGCTGAAGAACTCGCCGAAGTTCTTCTCGCACACTCCCCTGTCGCTGATGGCCGTGTATTTTTCTGTGGTTCCGGCTCAGAAGCTGTTGACACTGCGATGAAACTTGCACGCCTCGCACATGTGCAAGCTGGACACCCAGAAAAGACACTGATCATTAGTCGTGAGCGCGGGTATCACGGCACCAACTACGGCGGAACGAGCGCCCAGGGAATCGCTCCAAACCGAGTTGGGTATTCACCTCTGGTGCCAGATGTGGTGCAAGTACCCAGCGATGATCTTGAAGCCGTTTCCACTTTGATGGCATCACGGTCAGGTGAAATTGCCGCTGTACTGGTGGAGCCCGTGCAAGGAGCGGGCGGCGTCTATCCACCATCGGATGGATATCTAAATGGACTGCGAAAGCTTTGCGATCAGCACGGTGCATTTCTGATTTTTGATGAAGTCATCAGTGGCTTTGGTCGCCTCGGCACGTGGTTTGCGGCACACCACTACGACATCCGCCCCGACATGGTCACCTTTGCGAAAGCTGTCACCTCGGGATACCAACCACTTGGTGGCGTGTACGTAGGGAGCGCTGTACGTACACCACTTGAGGCCGACACCAACTTTTTCTTACGTACTGGATACACGTACTCGGGTCATCCCACTGTGTGTGCGGCGGCTTTGGAAAATATTCGCATTGTTGAGCGCGAAGATTTGTTTACTCGCGCACACGAGATCGGCAAGCGTTTGCGTGATGGTTTCGAAGCAATGGCTCGTGACGGAATTATCGACCACGTGCGAAGTGTCGGCGCAGTTCTTGGTGTTGGTCTGCCAGCCGGGCGCGATTGTGCCACGGTACGTGATGCGCTGCTCAAAAAGGGAGTGATCACCCGCGCCATCAACACCGACACCAACACGTTCTGCCCACCTTTGGTGATCAAGGATTCGGAAATTGATCGCATTCTGGATGCTTATGCGTCCGTAATGTCCTGACCGCAATTGCCCCCGTAATCCTGCACTACCGTCAAGGCATGGCAAAAGCACTGATTACTGGCGGCGGAAGTGGCATTGGCGCTGCAATCGCAAGGCGTTTGGCGGAGCAGGGTCACCAAGTTGTGGTGGCTGATTTCAATACCGAGACCGGATCACAGGTTGCACTTTCTGTGCAAGGTGAATTTGAGCAAATTGACGTTGCCAACGAAGCGGCATGGACAGATCTGGCTGCACGTCACGGCGACGTCGACATGCTGTTCCTAAATGCCGGCACAACGACCCTGCCGCACACCGAACTCGTTGCCGACAACCCAGACTCTCCACCTACACCTCTAAGCAATGTTTCACTCGCTGATTACAGACGAGTGAGTGCTGTGAACATCGATGGTGTGGTGCTCGGCACCATGGCGTTCTTGCCCCAGATGATCCAGCGCGGCTCAGGGCAAATTGTTGCAACCGCATCGGTGGCGGGTCTCGTTCCGTTTCCGCAGGAACCGATTTATGCACTCACGAAACACGCGGTCGTTGGTTTCGTGCGATCAATGGGCGCAGCAGTTGAGCCTTATGGGGTTCGGATTAACGCAATATGTCCGGGCTTTGTCCAGACAAACTTGCTCACTGACGAAACCCTGAGTGTGATCCGCGCTTTCGGACTGCCAGTTATTGATGCTGGACGCGTGGCTGAGGCGGCTGAGAAAGTCATCACAAGTGACACCAATGGAGCACTGTGGTTTGTGAACGGCGAATCACCAATTGGTGTTCATGTTCCAAAGGATCCAGACCTCATCTGAGGTACTGAATCAGTCTTCGATTTCTTCGTCTTCTTCAGTTTTCTTGACAGCCTTTTTCGGGGCGGCAGCTTTCTTGGCAACCTTCTTCGGCTTCAGGACACCCTTGGCGAGTGCTTCATCAAGAAATGCTTCGGCTTCTTCGCGTGTGACCTTTAGCGCTGGCTCAATTTCGGAAATCAGATTGACGCGCGCGCGTTCGTACATGGTTCGCTCTGCAGCCGACAACGAAGCATCACGATTTCGCGATGCGAGGTTTCGCACGACTTCAGCTACCTGATAAACGTCACCACTCTTTAACTTTTCCTGGTGGTTCTTGAATCGTCGCGACCAATTGGACGGCACGCGGGGATCCGCCTTTGAAAGTACCGAAACGAGGTCTTCGAGTTCATCTGGAGATACGGGCGGCCGCACGCCAACATCATCGGCCTTGGAGGTGGGCACTTGGATCGTCATTTCGTTGATCACAGTTTTCAGAATCAGGTACTCCTGAGAAGTGCCCATCAGGTTCATCTTCTTGACACCGACGATTTTGCATGCGCCGTGTTGGGGGTAGATGACCGTGTCACCTTTGGTGAATTTCACTCGTATTCCGTGCCTTTGCTGGTTTCTTGTCGTCCAATTGTACAAAACGGCTACATCAGGGTAGCCCCGCGCCCTCGGCAGGAATCGAACCTGCGACAAACGGATTAGAAGGCCGTTGCTCTATCCAACTGAGCTACGAGGGCAAATCGTTGCAATTTAAGTGCAATTCTACAGACTGAGTCTCAAGAAATTGAGAGCCGACACCACTGAGAGCTGACGCATTTGATCACGTGCACCAGGCAACGTGAACTTGAATGCGGTGGTTGTGCCGTTCTCCCGTGCCAACCCAACCCACAAAGTGCCGATGTTCTGCCCCTCTTGTGGCTGCGGTCCAGCCACCCCGGTCAGGGCAAGACCAATTGAAGAATCAAGGGCGCGCTTCACACCTTCTGCCATTGCAATTGCTGCTTCTTCACTCACGACTGGGCCCTCAGGCACATCGAGAAGTTGCTGCTTCACTTCGGTGGCGTAACTGACTACCCCACCTTTGAACACGTCGCTTGCTCCCGCTACACCAGTGAGGCGACCCGATACCAAACCACCCGTCACAGATTCAGCAACTGCAAGTGTCAGGCCGCGTTGACGAAGCATGTCGAGAACAACTGATTCCATAGTTGCTTCGTCGCGACCAAAAACAATGTGCCCGAGTTCTTCTTCAATTCGTGCATCCCACTGATCAAGAATCTGTTGAACTTCTCCGGTCGTGTCGGCCTTTGCAGTCAGGCGTACTTTGATGCCTTCCCAACCGCTGGCGAGAAAAGCAAGTGTTGGATTACCAATTGCATCGAGTTCATTAATGATCGGCTGCAGGCGCTCGTTCAGCCCACTTTCACTTTCTCCCCAAGTGCGCAGCACACGGCTCGAAATAACCGCGCTCGTGCCCGCACGACGCGAGAGGTCGGGCAGGATGGCGCGCGAATACATCTCGTACAACTCAAATGGAACACCCGGAACTGCATAGATCACTTTGTCACCAACTGGACAAATTAAACCAGGAGCGGTGCCAACGCGTTGAGGAATAATCGTGGCTCCTTCTGGAACCATTGCCTGTCGCATGTTGTTCTCGGGCATTGGCCGATTGCGGTTGGCAAACATTGCGCGAATCACATCGGCAACACCTTCATCAAGCTGCAGTTCAACACCCATGATCGCTGCAATTGCTTCGCGCGTGATGTCATCGTGCGTGGGGCCAAGACCACCGCACACAATCACCGCGTCAGCGTGTTCCAGACGATCACGAATCGCACTGATTACACGATTGACGTTGTCACCAACCTTGACCTGAAACAACGAATCGATGCCTGCTGCGGCGAGTTGTTCGCCTAGCCACGATGAATTTGTGTCGACGATCTGCCCTAGGAGCAACTCTGTGCCAACAGCAACCACGTCACACCGCATCGCCACCGCCTACATGTGCTCGCCACGCACGTACTCCGTATTGCGCACCACTGATCACGGTTAAACCAACCGAGATCCACAGGAGAATCTGCCAAGTCCACGTGGCATCTGAAGTCGTCAGTGGCGCAATTGCTCCCGCAACTGCAAGCTGCTGGGCGAAGGTCTTGAACTTAGCCAACCTGCTTGCGGGCATGCTCACACCTTTGGCGCCGACCACAACGCGATAGATGCTGATCAAGAGTTCACGTGCTGTGATGATCGCTAC
>JAFMEI010000109.1 GCA_017856815.1 Ilumatobacteraceae bacterium | reverse complement strand
AACGATCTCTGGTGATGCGAGGCGAATGTCGAATAATCCAAGTGATCGGCCCATTGTGTAATGAACGGATGCGGGCTCCAGAGTTTCGGGGTGGGCCACACCTGTCATCAAGGTCAGATCAACTTCAAGGCCAATTTTCGGTTTTGCAAAGGATGCAATCATGCTGAGAATCACTTCATCATCCTGCATCGCAAGTATCTGTCGCGTGGCGGACGATTTCCCATCCCGCTTCATATAGACATGTAAGTCGGTCGGTTTATCAATTGCTCCTGGGCTAATGAAATAACTATGAAGTGAATGCATCACGAGGTCGTCGTTGAGTGTCATGTAGGCGGCTTTGACACACTGTGCGTTGGTTACTCCACCGAAGAGAAAGAGTCGGCCAGTTGGCCAAGGATTTTGGGCACGAAACTTGTCGGTGGATGTGGGTTCCAGTGCCAACCAACTGATCAAATCATCAACAGTGTGGTTTAGGTCAATGGGCAATATGCCAGTGCCTGGACCGTCTGGTGCTCGCTTTTCTTCCATAGTCCCCCCGAACCCTGTCGATTCTATTTGGGATTGCTGGTGGAGCCGATTCCGTCAGGAGCCCTTGCTCTTGTTCATGAACTCGTCAACTTTGGTCTTGTGATCGGGGGAGTCAAACATCAAGTTCTGGGCGAGTCGATCCCAGTCGCGGGCTGCCCTACGGTCCGAACCAGGCACTGAATCAATGAGAATCTTCGCGATGCCCACAGCTTCGCCCGGGAAACCAGCCAACTTTTCGGCGAACTGCTGAACGCGATCGTGAAATTCGGGCTCAGGAATTATTTGGTGGACAAAACCCATCATGCGTGCATCTTCAGCGTTCACCCTTTCGCCAGCCATGGAGAACCACTTTGACCAATGTGGTCCGACAATTCGCGTGAGCCGGGAAATGCCACCTGACCCAGCGATCACCGCGAGGTTCTGAATTTCAGGAAGGCTGAACCAAGTGCGTTCAGATGCAAAACGAAAATCACATGATGAGGCAATTTCCATTCCAATACCAATGCAAGGCCCTTGTGCCGCGAGAATCACCGGCTTTTCAACGCGTTCAATTTCATCCCACACATCGTGTCGACCTTGGACGCGATAGTCGCGGCGCATGTTGGAGCCACGCTTCACTCCATCGGTGCCGACGCCTCGCTCGCCACCCATGGTGCCGATGTCCATCCCGGCAGTAAAGAATTTGCCCACTGCTGTAATCACGAGCACGCGGTGAGTGTCGTCATCGCGAAGGTCGTAGATCGCGCGTTCAAGAACTTCAAGCATCTCGCGCGATGTGGCATTCAATTTCTCTTGCCTGTCAAAGGTGATTGTGATGACACCGTTTTTCTCGGTGCGCCGTGCGTGTTCGGTCATTCACTCACACTATTTCGCCCCGAGCAATCATGGCTTCGAGATCACGTATGAGGTCGTTTTGGGCGCCGGCTTCGGGCCCTGCCATTGGTCGGTGGGCGCGCACGTGGGCAACTGCCTCTTCGGCGGGCATACCAAGAACCATTAGAACACCCACTGCCGTGGTGCCAGCACGCCCAATGCCTGCAGCGCAATGAATGACAAAGTTCTCACCTTCGCGCAATCGATTTCCGATCTCCAGAAACAACTCCGCAGCGTGGTTCACTCCAGGGGCACTCAGATCGTGCACTGGGAACCAGATGGCCGCACCATTGCGGTTTTGGTCTAGCCAGCCGACGTAGTCGTCGTAGCGGTCGGTTAATTCCGAACGCTGGACGAGACACACGACCGTGGCGTTGTCTGTTCGCGCACGAACACCATGTACATCTGGCCCAATGTGGTGCTTGCCGCATAACCACATGCGACCAGAAACCTCGTGCAACGGGATTTCATGGATCCCGCCATCATTGGCGGCGTGGGTCAAATGACTACTTGCGCGGGAAGTTGAAGAGTCGACGTGCGTTGTCTTCGGCGATCTTGCGCGCGATGTGGTCTGGCGTGTTTGCAAGGGACTCTTCGAGCATCTTGCGTGCGTTTGGCCAGTTGCTGTCCGAATGCGGGTAGTCCGATTCGAACATCACGTTGTCCTCTCCGATGAGATCAATGTTCCTGATACCCGCATCATCGGCAATAAAGCAACCGTAGATGTGCTCGCGGAAGATCTCAGATGGCTTCTTCGCATCAGCCATACCGGTGTAGATCTTGTGGCGCTCCCAGGTGTAGTCACAACGCTCAAGCATCCAAGGCATCCAGCCGATTCCACCTTCAGAGAGTGCGAACTTAACGTTCGGGAACTTCTCGAAGATGCGTGAGTTCACGAGTTCGATACAGCACTGCAGTGAGTTGAGACCGTACTGAGCGATAGTTGCGGTGAATGGGCCACCGGGAGCAACGTTCGGCGCTCCGCCGGAACCAAAGTGCATTGACACGGGAAGACCAGTCTCGTTGATTGCTGCCCAGAATGGATCCCAAGCTGCGTCGTGAATTGACGGCATACCAACCGCGTGCGGTGCTTCGCAGAATGAAATTGTGCGTGAACCGTTCGCTGCTACGCGGCGAACCTCAGCAGCAGAAGCTTCGATGTCCCAGTAAGGAACGATTGCCATTGGGATCTGACGCTCGGGTGCAGCGCCGCACCACTCTTCAAGGTGCCAGTCATTCCAGGCCTGAATGCATACGAGCGAGAGTTCTTTGTCGGTGGCGTTGAAGAAGGTGCTGCCAGCAAATCCAGGAAACGAAGGGAAGTTGAGCCCAGCCCAGATTCCGTCTTCGTCCATGTCACGGAGCCGCTCTTTGATGTCGTAGCAACCGGGTCGCATATCGGAGAGTGCAGTTGGATCAAGGCCCCACTTTTCGCGCGGCTTGCCAACAACTGCGTTCAAGCCAATGTTGAAATACGGACGACCCTCAAACACCCAGTAGTCCCGACCCTGATCATCGGTGTGCATCTTTGGCGCCGCATCCTTGTACTTTGCCGCTACTCGGTCTTGCCACACGTTTGGTGTTTCAATTACGTGGTCATCAACCGAGATGATCTGAACATCGGACCTAAGCATGTTTCCCCCTATTGGTCGGAGTAGTTGCTTAGGGACGCTATCGGGCTGTACCGCGGGGTGTCTACCAACCGGAGCATTAAATCCGGTTACCGGAATTCATTCTTGAGCTGTGCGCGGAGCTCAAACTTCTTCACCTTGCCACTCATCGCACGGGGAAAATCAGGCACCACGATGATTCGTTCCGGAGTTTTCTGGCGGGCCACCTTTTCAGTAATGAAATGCTGCTGTACCTCGGTGAGGTCGAGACTCGCGCCTGGTTGTAAAACCACAAATGCACAAACCCGCTCACCGTATTTTTCATCGGGCATACCGACTACTGCGGCCTCTGCAACTGACGGATGACGCGCGAGGATGTCTTCCACTTCTTTGGAGGCGATGTTCTCACCGCCTCGAATGATTACGTCTTTTTTCCGATCCGTGATGGTCAAGTAACCATCTGTATCGATGCGACCGATATCACCGGTCAAGAACCAACCGCCGGGCAAGAAGGAGGTCTCGTCAAGAGAGGAGTCCCGATACCCAACGAACTGCTCTGGACCACGAACGGCTATCTCGCCCTCGCTGCCCGTTGGCACTTCCTTGTAATCGTCATCCACAAATCGCACTTCATTGCCTGGCGTGAGTCGGCCATCAGTGTGCATCCGCTTGTCCAAGGGGTCATCCGGCGTGCCGGTGGTGACAACTGGGTGCTCACTCGATCCGTATGCGCGATAAACAAATAGGCCGCGGTTGTGACTCTCTTCAACGAGCGCGGGTGGCACACTTGCAGCGCCGACCATGTAATTGCGGATGGATTTAATGTCGTGTCCACGCGCCCTGGCTGAATCCATCAGCGTGCGAAGAAAAATTGGTGCGCCCGCAGTATTAGTCACGCCGTACTTCTCCACGAGCATCGCAGCGTCATCCGCGTTCCATTGATCCATGAGAATCGTGTTCACGCCAAATACGAACATTCTCAACTGCGAAAGAACACCCGCAATATGGCCGGCGGGGAAAGCAGCTAATGCCACAGATCTTCCTGCTGTGTAGAGAAAAGCTTCGATTGATTTAATTTCGGCAAGGAGTGTGTTGTGGGTGTGTTGCACACCTTTTGGCTCGGCTGTAGTGCCAGATGTGTAGACGATTACACACACTTGGTCCGGGTCTCCCACGTGTGGATCAATCGGGGTATCTGTAACGAGTGACGACCATGGCACTCCGAGTCGCCCGGAATCATCGCCAATGATGATCACATGCTCGATGTCGGTGGACTCCCGAACCTCGTTGATGCGCTCTTCGTAGTTGATGTTGCGCCATGCAGCTGGCACTACGAGTACCTTGGCGCCAGATTGGCGCAGAATAAAACCAACTTCTGCAGCTCCGTATATATGAATGATGGGAACGATGACTAACCCAAGGTGCATTGCCGCTTGGTAGGTGACCACACCCTCGAGCCAGTTCGGCACCTGGACACCAATTACGTCTCCCGCTTTGAGTCCCAGCGCGCGCAGACCGGTGGCCAAGCGCCGGCTTAGGTCGGCCATTTCTCCAAGGGTTGCTTCGCGGGGATTCTCGTCGCTGTGAAAAACCATCCTCACGTCGGAGTGTTTCTCAGCGCCTGCGAGCATTTCCTGGCTGAGTGTGCGTGAACCGTAGAAGCCCATGTCGTACCAACGCTGTCGAAGCGTTGCTAGGTCTGATTGTCGATCCATGTTCCCCCGAATCACACGATGCGAGACCGATGTTAGGAGGTCGTAGGAACAAAACTTGCCGTGCACTTGTTGTATTCATTGGTCAAGGAGTCAAAATGCCAGCAATCAACATCGAAGACACGCTCGTTCTTCCACGCATGACCGAGCCGGATACCGCAGTGTCACGCGAGCGGCCCGTAGTGAAGATCACTCCAGGTCGGCGCGGTGTCGAGGGAGCGGGGTTTCCCGTGTATCGAGGATTTGCCGGATTGACATTTGCCGACATCGATCCATTTTTGATGCTTGACCAACTCGGCCCCGTGCTGAATGGACCATTTGAAACTCAGGGTGCGCCATGGCATCCGCACCGTGGCTTTGAGACCGTGACCTATGTGATCGATGGCGAAGTTGCACATCATGATTCACACGGTGGCGGTGGTGTGATTGGCAGTGGTGATACGCAGTGGATGACGGCTGGCGCTGGCGTGTTGCACGACGAGATGCCAACCGAGCGAATCTTGAAAGAGGGGGGTTGGCAGCACGGAATTCAGCTTTGGGTCAATCTGCCAAGTTCGCTGAAATTTTCGCCGCCGCGCTATCAGCCTCTACTGGCAACGGAACTCGAATTGGCTACCAGTCACGATGGCGGAGCGCTAGTTCGTGTCATTGCTGGTGAAGCCGGTGGTATCAAAGGTCCGGGCTCTACCCACACACCGATTTCAATTGTTCATGTTTCGTTGGCGCCAGGTGCGCAGGCACGAATTCCATGGAACCGCAATTTCAATTCAATGATCTACATGCTTACTGGCACCGCCACCGTTGGTGCTGAACGTCGGGTCCTGCCGGCGCACCATGTTGCTTTGTTGGGTGCGGGAGATCACATCGCGATTCAAGCTGATGACACCCAACCAACTAATCCATGGGATACCGGTAAAGCTGAGTTTTTGTTGCTCGGTGGTCAACCAATTGGTGAGCCAGTGGTGCAGTACGGGCCGTTTGTGATGAATACCGAAGCTGAAATTCGCCAGGCTTTTGAGGATTACCAGGCC
>JAFMEI010000016.1 GCA_017856815.1 Ilumatobacteraceae bacterium | reverse complement strand
GGTAGAAGGTTGGATCGGATGAAAACTCCTTCAGCCAATCGAAGAAGTCATTAACGAGTGCGAGCATCAGAGATCTACAACCGTGAACCGGCTCGCTCGCCATCGACAACGGCGGCATGTGCGCGGCGTGGTGCTACACAATCACCGACTCGCTCGACACTTACTCCTTGTGTCTTCAATTCGTGATAGAGCCATTCGACGGGGGAGGCGTGCGTAGCAAGCACCACCCAGTCAGGTGTACGTGTTTTGTTTTCCCCAGTTGGGTGGTGAAGCAAAGTGAGTTCGCGACCAGTGAGGTTCATCGGTACAAGATCAGTGCTTTGCACAATGCCCTTTCCAATTGCCCGAATCCACCAGTTCTCCATGTCAAGGGTGATGCCAAGGTCTTGTCCAACAACCATGCCAGGCGTAATGACTTCGACATTGCACCCACGGTCGGCGAGCAATTCAGCCACCGAAGTTGCGTGGTGGAATCCAAGTTCATCAATCACCACAACATCACCGAAGGGCTCAGCACCACCTTCGATTACTTCGCGACAGTCCGCGACACCGATTTGGCAGTCCTCGGCAACCCACCATGGGCGTTGGGGCTCTGATCCAGTAGCAACAATCACATGGTCGGGGCGTTTTTCCGAAACAAGGCCGGGCCAGACACCAACGCCGAATGTGAAATGCACGCCGAGCCTTTCGCATTCATTCATTTGGTTGCGAATGATGTCACCAAACTCGGCACGGTTAGGAACCGAGGCCGCAATTCGAACTTGTCCACCGGGCGCGTCCTTTTGTTCGTAAACATGAACACTGTGACCATTACGTGCTGCAGCAATTGCTGCCTGTAGCCCTGCGGGGCCGGCACCGACAACCATCACATTTTTTGGTTTTGTCGTTAACCGCACATGGCCGTTGGATTCCCACTCGCTTTCACGCCCGGTGCGCGGATTCTCAATGCAGCCCAGCCAACGATTGAGGCCCATTCTGCCGACGCACTCTTGGTTGCACGACAAGCAAAGCCGAATATCGTCGGTGGCACCTGCACGCGATTTCGCAGCGAAGTCCGGATCGGCAATTTGACCGCGGACTACACCGACCAAATCGCACTGGCCTTCAGCAAGTGCGCGCTCGGCCTGAAGCGGATCCTTGAATCGACCAACTCCAACCACGGGCAGATCAACTGCTTTGCGAATTGCGGAAGGGATGAACATCGCATACCCAGGGGGGATGTGCATCGAAGCTTCAATCATGAACAAGCTCGCCGTAGCTACTCCGATTGAAGTGTTGATGTAGTCAACGCGTCCTGTTGCTTCAACCAATTTCGCTACTTCGACGGCTTCGTCAATGGTGGTGCCGCCTTCAATCAGTTCGTCACCACAAAGCCGCACGCCAAGCGCCATCGTTGGACCAATCACGCGGCGAACTGCGGCAACAATCTCAATGAGAATTCGCGCACGATTTTCTAGAGAGCCACCGTATTCATCCGTGCGGAAGTTGGTTGCTGGGGACAGAAAACCACGAACGATGGAGGAATGACTGCATTGCAGTTCAATGCCATCAAATCCACCTTCAGCACAATGTCCGGCAACTAACGCATACCCTGCGATAACTTCTTCAATTTCTGCATGAGTAATGCCCTTAGCAACTTCGCGGAACAGTGGATCAGCAACTGGACTTGGCGCCCAAACAGGCAACCGACTGAACATGCTCGATGCTTGACCACCATTGTGATTGATCTGCGCAAAAATGGGTACGCCGTGCTTGTGTACTGCTGAGGTGATTTTTCGGTACCCAGGAATCACATCGCGGTGGAAGCCGTGGATGAGTTTTTCGTAAGGCCAATCGGTTGGGTGTGTGCTGTGCTCCTCGGTGATGATGAGGCCCGCACCACCTGCAGCACGCGCTTCGTAATAAGCGGCGTGCTGATCAGTTGGCTTGCCATTACGCGCGTAATTCGTGAGGTGCGCAGAGAAAACAATCCGGTTACGTGCAGTTACCGGCCCGAGTTGGAGCGGGGTCCACAGGTACTTGTACGCCACACCTAAAGGTTAGGACTTGTCGTGCTTGAGTCCATGTTCGGCCCCTGCCAAAAGGCGGCGAATATTCTCAGCGTGGCGGGCAATGATGAGCGCACAAACCGCAACGACGCCAATGATCTCCCAGGCCGTGCCACCACGGAGCCCGATTCCCAATGGAACAAGCAGTACGGCAACGATGGACGCGATTGAAGATTTGCCAGTCGTGCGTGAGATGACAAACCAGGTTGCGATCACGATTACTGACACCAGCGGAGCCACGGCGATCACAACTCCAGCGCCAGTGGCAACACCTTTGCCACCTTTGAAGCGATTGGTAAGCGGAAAAATGTGGCCAACCACCGCTGCAAACCCGCAGATATACGCTCCCAGCCGGCCATCCGCCAAGGCGCCAACTCCAGCGGCAGCGATTCCTTTGGCGCCATCCATGGCGAATACCACGACACCGGCTTTCCATCCGAGTAGGCGAGTGATGTTCGATGCACCCGGATTACCCGAGCCTTCCGCATGAACATCCACTCCAGATCGTCGCGCCACGATGGCCGCGCTTGGAAACAGACCGAGTGCATAGCCAGCAACAATTGCGATTAGCGCCAAAGGCAATGACTCAGCGCCGACAGCGAGAGTCACCTGACTCCTATCGATACAGCGGCGCGTCGGGCTTCAAGCACTGACTCCATAATTGTCCGTGGAGCAACACAATCACCGACCATTTGGCTGGCACCCTTTATTGGTGCGGTGGGCAGGCGGAACCCGCAATCCACCAGAGCCACGCAAGCAACAGTTTGCTCCTCACCAGAAAACTTATTTTCGATCAGCACACTGCTTGCGGTAACCATCCTCAGCAAGGCACGGCGCTCAACGCGAACTCCCTTTTGTGCAAGGCGTGAGTTTGCAGGCGCAAGGTCACCGCTTCTGGACAGCTCATTGCCGGCGATGTTGTCTTGTGTAATCAGGATTGCTCGCGGACCAAGTTCCTCGGCCAAAGCAATGGCGATCGGGCCACCGATTGGGTCAAATATTGCTATCTCACCGTCGGTGGGCAATGCGACCCTGCCCATTCGAAGGTCTTCGACGTTGATTACGTTTGCCCCGACATCAGTTCTGTATTGGCGCACTCCTGGCTGCCCGCCTGTTGCTTGAATGACCTCGGCGAAGGCACCCAAAATCGATTCCGAGTTGGCATCGTTTAACTCAACTTCGGGCTTGAATTGCACTCCAAGCTTGGAGCATTGTGCGACTAACCATTTAACGAACGGTTCACCAGGACCACTCGCTGATGCGAGACCGCCAATTGATCCGCGGTCAAACACGGTCACATCGTGCCCACGTATCGCTGCCACACGCGCAGACTCAAGGCCCGCAACACCACCCCCGATGACAGCAACTTTCTTGCGAACACTTATGGGCGTATACCAATCAACGTCCGTCAGTTCGTGCCCAGTGCTGGGTTCGGCAACGCAAGTGATGATTGGGTTGCGAGCATCGCGCACCTGACAAGTTTGGTTGCACAGAATGCATGGCCGAATGTCTTCAATTAGCCCACTCGCGATCTTTGTTACGAGGTTTGGATCAGCAAGTTGCGCACGGGTCATCTCAACCCCGGCTATTCCACTGGCAACTATTGATTCGGCGTCATTGGCACGAACAATCGAACCCTGAGCGAAAACTGGAATCTTGACCCCACTAGAGATTGAAAGGGCTAGCTCTGAGTTGAAGTTTTCGGGTTCGTGAAAATCTGGTCGAGTTTTTTCAACTGAGAAAATTGATCCACGTACCACCACGATGTAGTCAACCCCAAGCGACTCAAGTGTGCTCGCTAAGACCGTTGCGGATTCTGGTGTGATGCCCGCCCAAGGTGCGAGTTCATCACATGAAAGACGCACCCCGATGATTGCCTGACCAACTTTTGTGCGAACTGCTTGGATGACCTGTGCCGCAAAGAGCATTTTGTCTGCCCCATATGCATCGTCGCGTTGATTGGTGAGTCCTGAAATGAACTGCCGGATGAGACTGTGCTGGCCTGCATTTAACTCAACACCATCACATCCTGCCCGAACGGCAGATTCGGCAGCAGAAGCGAAACCAGCAACGACAGAGTCGATATCTGACTGTTCCATCCACTTGGGAACTTCACGAGAGTTCACTTCTGGCACACGGCTCGGTGCGAGCATGACCGCCTGGCTGTAAGCGGAACTGCCTTGGCCACCCGCGTGGTCCAACGAAGCAATAGCTAAGGCGCCGTGTGCGTGCACTGTCGCTGCAAGCATCTGCCATGAGGACTCACACTTTGAAGCAAGCGGAGCGCGTTCGTAAGGCCAATCGCTTTCGTGGACACTTGCTCCTTCAAACACGATGACGCCAGCGCCACCTCGAGCCCGAGCCTCATAGAAAGCGCGATGTGATTCGGTGAACTCTCGATCATCGTTACCAAGGTTGGTAACAATTGGGCCAAACATCACGCGATTACGTGCAACAACTTGCCCAATACGAAGTTCCTGCAGCAACTTCATCAGCTCAGCCGATTGTCAGAGATTCTTGGCGGCGCCTGATCGTGACCAATTTTGAATGGTCCGGAGTGGGTGTGGGCACGGATTCACGGCTCACGTTTGCAAGGAAATGCTCACCGTCGCCACCTACACACTCGGGGTCTGGGCCATCAAGCGGAATCCCGGTAAAGAATTTTGCTGCCATGCAACCGCCCTGGCATGCGTCGTAACTGCCACAACTTGCACAGGCACCCGCACTCTGGGGCTCGCGTAGTTCCGTGAACAGGGTGCTCTCGCGCCAGATACGCGCAAAGCCACCTTCATCACGGATTGAACCAGCTTTGAACTCATCGTGAATCACGAATGGGCAGGCATAAACATCACCGATCGGATCGATGAGGCAAACAACTCTGCCAGCACCGCACATATTGAGGCCGGGCAAAGCGGGCCCAAGTGCGTTGAGATGAAAGAACGAGTCGCCGGTCAGTACGTTCTCGCCGTGAGCCATCAGCCAGTCGTAGATCTCTCGTTGCTGCGCATTGGTTGGGTGGAGTTCATGCCAAGTGTCGGCTCCACGACCCGCGGGTCGCAAACGTGTGATGCGCAGTTGTGCTCCATAGGAATCGGCAAGTTTTTTGAACGCATCCAATTGCGAGACATTGTGACGTGTAACGACAACCGAGATCTTGAACTCACCAAAACCTGCATCACGAAGGTTGTTCATCGCAGCGATTGCAGTATCAAACGAGCCTTCACCCCGGATTGCATCATTGGTTTTGGCATCCGTGCCGTCAAGCGAGATTTGGATATCGAGATAGTCCATCGCGGCGAGACGCTTTGCATTTTCGGCATCAATGTATGCACCGTTAGTGGAGAATTTGACTCCAATTCCATTTGCAGTTGAGTACTCGATGATCTCAAAGAAGTCACGGCGCACCATCGGCTCGCCACCACCGATGTTTACGTAGAAGACCTGCATGTCACGCAATTGGTCAATCACGGACTTTGCTTCTTCGGTTGAGAGTTCACGTGGGTCGCGACGACCACTTGATGAGAGACAGTGGATGCACTGCAAGTTGCAGGCGTATGTGAGCTCCCAAGTGAGGCAGATAGGAGCATCAAGCCCAGACTTGAGTTGGGTAACCAATGATTCAACGGACACGAAGTATCTCCGAACTCTGCAAACTGTCCAACGCCGCGATGAATGCTGGCCAGCGGGTTTCTTCCACTTGGCAGCTTTCGAGTGCCGCACGAAGCGATGGGTTTTGACTAAGTGATTTCACAACTGTGACCACATCGTTGTGTTTCATAAACACAAGTCGGCGGTTGTCGTAGTGGTACGCAAGGGCACCAAAGGGCTCTGGCCGAATTGCCACCTGGGGGTGGAGTTCGTAAGCGGTGTCAAGGTCGATGGCCATTGGGCAACGGCCCTTCCGTCAACAGTGGCTCAGTAGACGCCGCACATGCCGTCGATGGAGATCTCCTCGACCAGCAGTTCTTCGGTCACCATCTCGTTCGCAGTGGCCTCTTGGGCGGTGTTTTCGTCGCGCTCTTCCATGTGGGACAGCGTAGCCACTATCTGCGGTTCGGGTGTAAGTTGAGAAATAGTTAGCCAACAAGGGGGAACCATGAAGACCAAGGCCGCCATCTGCTGGGAAGTCGGAGCACCGTGGAGTGTCGAGGAGATTGAACTCGATGAGCCAGGCCCGACCGAGGTGCTTGTGAAGTTGCACGCCTCTGGTATGTGCCACAGCGATGAACACATCGTCACTGGTGACTTGCCTTTTGCTCCGCCAATGATCGGTGGCCATGAGGGTGGCGGTGTCGTTGAACGCGTTGGCAAGGACGTTTCTTGGCTAGAACCCGGCGACCACGTGGTGTTTGGCTTCATTCCTGCTTGTGGCCGTTGCATATCGTGCAGCACTGGCCACCAAAACCTCTGTGACATGGGCGCCAAAATGGCCGGTGGCCGTCAGGCAGCAGATGACACATCGCGCCACCATGCCCAAGGCAAGGATCTCGGCCTCATGTGCATGCTGGGAACATTCGCCAACCACACCGTGGTCAACGAGGCGTCATGCATCAAGATCGAGAAAGACGTTCCGCTCGAGCGCGCGTGCCTTCTCGGTTGTGGTGTAGTCACTGGTTGGGGCTCAGCTGTCTATGCCGGTGATGTACAACCAGGCGACACGGTTGTTGTTGTTGGTGTCGGTGGAATCGGTGCGGCGTCGATCCAAGGAGCAAAAATCGCTGGGGCTCGACACATCATTGCCGTGGATCCAGTTGATAACAAACGAGATCGTGCTCCCGCTTTTGGTGCAACACACACAGTGGCCTCAATGGAGGAAGCAATTGGATTGATCGGCGAGATCACTTGGGGTCAGATGGCCAATGTGGTGATCATGGCGATGGGTGTTGGGGAAGGTTCACTGCTAGCCACGGCTCTTGCAATGTGTGGAAAGCGCGGCAAGGTTGTCGTAACGAACATTCACCGTGCACTTGAGATCTCCGCAACTGTGAGCCTTTTGGATCTCACATTGATGGAGAAGCGAATTGTTGGCTCGCTGTTTGGTTCGGCAAACCCGCGCGCTGACATTCCGAAGCTTCTTCACTTGTACCGCAACGGCAAATTGGATCTCGACAATATGGTCACACGCACCTATCCACTGGATGATGTGAACAAGGGCTACGAAGACATGCGCGAGGGCCGCAACATTCGCGGTGTCCTCTTGATGAACGACTAGTCAGGGGTCAGTGACAATCCGAGTTTCGCGGTGGTACTAATCCCACCGGAACTTGTTCAGGCTCGACCACGGGCAAAGTAGTTGTCGTACTGGTTGAACTTGTAGTTGTCGACTGTGCAAACGGACTCACGGTGGTGGTGGGGGCCACGGTGATCAGTGTGCCCTCTAGGTCTTGTTCAACCTGGGTGGACAGGTTGGCTTCACCGCGGAATATCGCCAATATTTGTTTGGCCGTGGTGGAAGTGGTGTCCGGCACGATCACCGCCGAATTGCCAATGTATTGCCCCTTGCCATCGAGCATGTAGGTACGCACCGCACGCGAGTCCAGGGTGCGCATTGTCTTTCCGAGCTGAAGCAATTTGAGCGTTGTTAGATCACGATCGGTGATCACATTGTCCAATGCAATATTGATCAGCCTGTTGGCCACCCTCGGGCTGCGTGCGCCTTTATCGATCGCGCGCTGGATCAGACGGCGTACAAAATCCTGTTGTCTTGCGATTCGCCCGCGATCAGAAGATGGATCCTGCACCCACTCGCCTCGCGAATTGCTCCAGTAGTAGTAGTAACGCGACCTGGCGTACTGCAAAGCATCGATACCTGTTAGCTGGATGCAACCTGGTGTCGAAACTTCAAACATTGTGTGTGAATCTTTTACCGCATACTCGAAAGGGATCTTGATTCCACCAAGCGCATCAACCAACGACATGAATGCACAGAAGTCGACATTCACATAGTGATGAATTGGGATTCCAAAGTTTTCTTCAATCGTTTGGATCAACTGACTTGGGTCTTGACGGTCGAACGCTGAATTAAGTTTGCTTGAGGTATTTGAGCCAGCGATCTTCACCCATAGATCTCGGGGGAAAGAAAGTATCGCTGCTTGTTCGGTGCTTGGATTAGCACGAATAATCATGATCGTGTCGCTACGTTCGCCGAGACCTTCACGGCCTGCGAGAGTGCCGTAGTACTTCGAGTCCTTTGGAATGCAGGCGTTGTTGTCAGTGCCAGTTATTAGGAAATTCTTTGCCGACAAGTCACCGCTGTCGAGATTGGCGAATGCATCTTCGCCGGCGTTGCCATTCAACGACTTGGAATGAGTGATGGTGACAACTTTGCGACTGCTGAGTCGTGAACTCGCCCAAAACAGGATTACGCCTGAGACGACGAGTGCAAATGCCACAGCGACGTTGAATCCAACAAGCCATTTCTGACCGCGTGTATGGCGCGGCTTCGTTGCAGGCTCATCAACGGCAGCGTCTACCGGTGGGTTGGGAAGCGAGTTCTCGTCAGACATGACCAATTCAGGCTAGTTGTGCGAGTTCGACAACGGTCGTCGGGCCATCACCTTCCACAAACCGTAAATTTTCAACTGTTCCAGCATCGATCAAGTCTGCTTGTCCGGTCTGCACTGCAGTAATGAAAGTGGAGTCTGCGGTCACCGTGGCCACGGCGACAGGTGTGCGTTGCGATGTCTTGGCTTCGGTTTTTGCGCGTCGAATCACTGCCAGCACCTCGCATACGGGACCCAAGATGTCGACCCCCGTAGCCCCCAGTGCATTGCTGGTGGGCCAGGGTGCGTTGTGAATTGAACCGTTCTGCCACCACGACCAAATCTCCTCGGTGACGAAAGGAAGCATTGGCGCGAACAGTCGCTGCAACGCACTCAACGCAAGACTCAGCGCTGCCACAGCGGATTGCGCCCCAGGATCGTTGGCGCCACGGTAAGCGCGAACTTTCACTAGTTCTACATAGTCGTCACAGAACCACCAGAAGAACTGCTCAGTGCGCTCAAGAGCGCGGGCGTAATCAAATGCTTCAAATGCGGAGCTTGCTTCATCAATAACCGAACCAAGACGCAACAACATTGAATGATCAACAGCTTCGGTCACTGTTGTTGCGTTCGCATGGTCGGTCATAAATCCAAGAACAAATTTGGAAACGTTCAGAAGTTTGGTCGCAAGTTTGCGTCCCACTTTCATCTGGTCTTCGCTGAATGCGGTGTCAACACCAGGCCGTGCTGATGCTGCCCAGTAGCGAACAGCGTCACTTCCGTACTGTTCGAATAATTCAATTGGTGTTACAACATTGCCCTTTGATTTGGACATCTTCTTGCGATCTGGATCGAGAATCCAGCCAGAAAGTGCGGCGTTACTCCACGGCACAACACCGTGTTCAAAGTGTGAACGCACAGTTGTTGAGAACAGCCATGTCCTAATGATGTCGTGACCCTGTGGGCGCACATCCATTGGGAAGACACGCGAAAAGAGATCCTTGTCGTCTTCCCATTTGCCAGCAATTTGCGGGGTCAAAGATGACGTTGCCCAAGTGTCCATAACATCGGGGTCGCCGACAAAGCCATTGGGCTGGTTGCGTTGTGATTCAGAAAATCCCGTTGGGACATCTGTGCTCGGATCGATTGGGAGTTGATCTTCGCTTGGGACAAGTGGCTCATCGTGGAGCGGATTTCCCTCAGCATCCGTGCGATACCAAACGGGTACGGGAACACCGAAGTAGCGCTGGCGGCTAATTAACCAGTCACCATTCAGGCCCTCAACCCAATTCGTGTAACGGTGTTGCATGTAATCGGGATGCCAAGTGATCTCTTCACCACGCTTCAGCAATTCATTGCGCAGTTCGATATCGCGACCACCATTGCGGATGTACCACTGTCGGCTGGTGACAATCTCGAGGGGACGATCACCTTTTTCATAGAACTTCACAGGATGCGTGATGTTCTTTGGCTCACCGATCATCTCAGAATTGGCGCGCAATAATTCAACGGTTGCGCGTTGTGCTTGGTTAACGAATTTGCCAGCGATTGCCGCATATGCATCCACCCCACGTGAATCAGTGATCCACTCTGGAGTTTCAGTCATTAGGCGACCGTCACGCATGATCACCGCTCGAGTAGGCAATTGAAGCTCGCGCCACCAGATGACGTCAGTGAGGTCACCAAAGGTACAGATCATTGCGATGCCAGTGCCCTTGTCGGGTTGCGCTAGTGGGTGCGCAAGCACAGGCACTTCCACGTTGAATACCGGCGTGCGAACTGTTGAATTGAACATTGCTTGGTAACGCTCATCGTCAGGATGCGCAACCAGCGCACAGCAACTGACAAGAAGTTCGGGCCTGGTTGTATCAATGAGGATGTCGCCCGAACCGTCGGATTTGTGAAATGCGAGAGTGTGGTATGCGCCTGGGCGCTCACGGTCTTCGAGTTCGGCTTGAGCAACTGCTGTCTTGAAATCCACATCCCACAGGGTTGGTGCTTCCTGCGAATATGCCTCACCCCGAGCGAGGTTGCGTAAGAACGCACGCTGACTAGCGCGACGTGAGCGCTCATCGATAGTTGCGTAGAGGTAGTTCCAGTCAACGCTCAATCCAAGACGACGAAATAGATCTTCGAAGATCTTTTCGTCTTGATGGGTGAGTTCCTCGCACAGCTCAATGAAGTTGGGGCGTGAGACGGGTACCGGCTGGTGATCCTTCGTTGGGTTTCCACGGAAGGGTGGTTCAAGATCTTTCACATACGCGACATTGGAATCACACGCGACACCATAGAAATTCTGGACACGGCGCTCGGTTGGTAGACCATTGTCGTCCCAGCCCATCGGGTAGAACACAGCTTTGCCAGACATTCGCCAAAACCGTGCGAGCGTGTCGGTGTGGGTGTAGGAAAACACGTGCCCCATGTGCAAGGAGCCACTAACGGTGGGTGGAGGGGTGTCGATCGCAAAAACCTCGGCACGAGGCTTGGTCGCATCAAACGTGTACGTGCCTACGGCTTCCCAGTGCTGCGCCCAGCGCGACTCGATGCCATCCAATGAGGGCTTCTCGGGGACCGTTGCCATAAGGGGAATAACGCTATCTCGCCACGCCCAAGCGCACCTATATAAGTAGTGTTTGAAACCGTGCTGAATCTCTACGACACCGCAACTCAGGAGATTCGACCCCTGCGCCAGCGTGATCCTGGGACCCTGAGCATTTATCTTTGCGGACCCACCGTTTACGGACCGCCGCACCTGGGGCATGGCAGGGCCACGCTCGTCTATGACGTATTGCGTCGCTACCTCGAGTGGACCGGTGTCAATGTGCGTCTCGTATCAAATATCACCGACATTGATGACAAGATCATCGACCGCGCAAACCGTGAAAGTCGACCCTGGGAAGACATTGCGCACAAGTGTGAATCAATCTGGTTCAAAGCGATGGAGTCGCTCAATGTTCTGAGGCCAACTGATGTTCCTCATGCAACCGAGTACGTACAACAGATGGTTGACATGATCGCGGAGCTCGTGGCAGCCAACCGCGCATATGTGACCGACGATGGTGTGTATCTAGCGGTCGAATCCGTGGATGACTACGGATTGTTGGCGCATCAGAAACTTGATGACATGCTCGCAGGTGGTGGCGACCGCGAAGTATTCGGTGCGGGCAACAAAAGACACCCTGCAGATTTTGCACTTTGGAAATTTTCTAAACCTGGCGAACCATCTTGGTCGTCACCGTGGGGTGAAGGTCGTCCGGGCTGGCATAGCGAATGTGTTGTGATGAGTTTGTCAATCTTGGGTGAAGGGTTTGATCTTCACTGTGGTGGAGCCGACCTGCGGTTTCCCCATCATGAGAATGAGCGCGCCCAAGCTGTAGCACTTGGCAAAGAGTTCGCAGCACATTGGATGCATAACGGATTTGTTGTTGATGCTGAAGGCGAAAAGATGTCCAAGAGCCTTGGAAATGTCACCAACCTTCTTGATCTCGTTGAGCAGTTTGATGCTCGGGCGTATCGATTCCTGCTTCTTCAGGCTCACTACCGTTCACCAGTACGAGTCGGCGACAACCTCGAAGCGGCTGTGAGCGCACTTGGATCCTTGGATTCATTTGCAGCACGCGCAGGGGACCTTCTCAATTCAGTTCCCGATCCAGTCGTGTTGGAAAAATTCCGCGAAGCCATGAACAACGACCTCGATACCCCGGCTGCAACTGCACTGATATTCGACACCGTTCGTATGGCAAATACTGCAATTGATGCAGAAGATCCCGCGCGCGCCGGTGCTTTGGCGAGTGCTGTACGGGAGATGTGCGGCGCGGTTGGGCTTGAGTTGAAAGTTGCCGAAGATGTGCCAGCAGAAATTAAGGCTCGAGCCAGTGAGCTCGATACTGCGCGCGCCGCAAAAGATTTCGCCACCGCCGATGCAATTCGCAATGAGTTGCAAGCGGGTGGCTGGTTGGTCGAGACATCAAAGGAAGGCACACGCGTCCGTCGCGCGTAGTCAGTCCGTTGACCAAGAAAGATAAGACACCACTCCCACAGGGCTTCTGGACTATCTGGACCACGGTCGCCCTTGACTTGGTCGGGTTTGGAATGGTTGCTCCAATTCTTGGCCGCTATGCGGAACGGTATGGTGCGAGCGGATTTCAAGTGGGCTTACTTTTTGCCACATTCTCACTCGCGCAATTCGTTTTCTCTCCGATTCTTGGTCGACTCTCAGATCGCATCGGTCGCAAACCGGTAATTCTCATCTCGCTATGTGGAACCGCAATTGGTTCATTCATCACTGGTGCAGCTGGTGCTCTTTGGGTGTTATTCCTTGGGCGTGCGATTGACGGTGCATCTGGAGCGAGTGTCTCGGTTGCCCAAGGTGCAATCACTGACATTGCACCGCCAGAACAGCGCGCAAAGTTGCTGGGAATGCTTGGCGCAGCATTCGGTGCCGGCTTTGTATTGGGCCCAGCAGTTGGTGGTCTCGCTGCACTAGGGGGATCACACGTTCCGTTTTATGTTGCGAGTGCAATCGCAGCGATCAATGCAATCGCAGCCTGGATCCGACTGCCAGAGACACACGTAGATCGAACAGTGAAGAAGTCTGTAGATGTGAAGCCGCGAGTGCTGACACCAATAATGATCCGTTTTGCCGCAATCGGTTTCATCTCAACTGCAGCGTTCTCGGGATTTGAAGCGACGTTCTCGCTCTTTGGCGGAGAGCGATTCAATCTGACTGAAGGTTCTGCGGCAGTCGTTTTCTTATGTGTTGGTGTGTTGCTTGTGATCGTGCAAGGCGTTCTCATCGGCCCACTCACAGCCAGCCTCGGATCAGCGAGATTATTCACATACGGCCAGATTGGCTGTGCCGCTGGCCTCGCGGTCTTGGCCACCGCCCAACAGTGGGTTGTTCTGGGCGTTGCGCTGGCACTCCTCGCCATTGGCCAAGGTTTGGCATCGCCATCGATAACCACACTCGTTGTGGATGCTGCAGGAGAACAGCGTCGGGGTGAGGCACTGGGCTATCAGCAAAGTGCGAACGCACTCGCGCGCATTGTCGGTCCCGCGTTTGCTGGCCTGTTATTTGATCGCATCTCGACTGGCACGCCATATGCGGTTGGAGCAGTCTTCAGTGTGATCGCGGCAGTGTTGTTCTTGACTCGCGGCCGGGTCAAGAACCAGTAGGTCTTGCAACGTAATAGGTAAGCAACCCTTGACTGGCGACTGGCAGGCGCTGGAAAACAATTCGTACTTGGGTGTTGGCTGGGATCACTGTTCCGGCGGGGAAGACGACTCCTAGTTCCTCTGCTTCGATTCCAGAAAGATCAATTGGGTAGCTGTAGTTGTTTTTCAAAAGCGCCGATGCCAGTTCACTATTTTCATCCATGTCGATATCAGAGACCACAAAATTGGGGGTGGTGGGTTGAGGCTCTGGTATCCAGTCCAGAATTTGGCGACGCTTGGGAATCAGAAAGTCGTTAATGATCAAGTTCTGGGCTTCAAGCATGGATTGTGAGATTCCGTATTGGCCCCATTTTTGAGCATCAAGTTCTGCCTCATCAGCCAGCAATGTATGCAGGTTTTCCAGTTCTTTCTCAATCAACCCAGGTGCGTAGAACGCATCAACAAGAGTGCGGACACGACGATCAATCAACTCGCGGAAGAAGGGAATCTCCACGAAGATTTCCACCAGTTTGTTGTTGGTTTCAAATGTCAGCCAGTCATATACGCGCACATCGTCACATTGTGCGTTGCAGGGTGCGTGGTAGCGACGCCCAAAGTTCAAATCGAAGTCAATTGGTATTAGGCGCCACTTTGAATCTTCGGTGTCGAACATCACGTAATAGTTTTTGTACTCCCACTCGGGATGTTGCACCACAATCATTGTTGCGATTGCATTGATTACTTGGGGGATATCGATGTACTGCAACGCGAATTGAATCGCTTGCTCGTCGCTCATTTCCGTTAGCTGCTTCATGAAATCACGAAGGATTACATCGTTGTCATCAAGGTATTTGAGCGATGAACGCTCGTAGAAGGTCCTGAATTCATCCTCAGGTAGATCCGCTTGACTGTCTGAGAGCCGGGATACTCGCTCGGCTTTCCAGACATAAGTTTGATCTGAGAGGCCATGCTTTTCGCGCCAGTCACCATTTACGCGTTCTCCAAACAGGTACAAACCAAAGAATTCACCATTGAGCTCAACTTCGAGCGGGAAAGCAACTTGTGACATGCCCCCGGAGAGTTTCTGCAATTTGTAGGTCAGTATCTCTCGAGAAAAAGATTTGTCTGTAGCAGCTGGCATCAAGTCAAACTCGCTCACGTGATTTTCGAGCTGACCTCCGGCATTCCACGTGTAACCGTAGGGAAGCGTGACCTTCCATTTTTTCTTGCGGTTTGAGCGAGCTTGGTTGCCCTTGATGCGAATAGTTGTGTTGTCAAAAACCACGCCATCCAGCACAAACACTGCTGGGTAGCCGTCATCACCATGGAGAGTTGAGTCATAGCGCGCCTCTTCGTAAAGCTCCTCGGGCATAAACCATTGGATTGTCGGCAGGTCAGTGCTTGCTTGGTCCACCTGCTGAACGACTGCACCTAAATACTGAGCACCATCACCTTGTCGCGGCCATGTGCCTTCAACACCATCTGACTTGGCAAGTAATCGGAATCTAATTAGCGATCCAGCAGCTTGGGCGGGGATTGTTGCCAGTGCTTGACCACCATCTTCAATTTGCATTGGGATGACTACTTCCTCTGCGAAGCCGATTCGGTAGGCAAGATCGGCTTCGTCAACATGATCAAACTGAGCGGTTACTTGCACGGGCTCACTCGCGGTTGGCGATGTTTTGAATTCGATTGTCTCCACAAGGGGAATTGGCTGCAACGCATCAACAGCTGCAACGCCCGGAGTAGGAGGCAGCGCATCCCAGTTACCTGGCTGTAGTCCCAAAATGTCGCGGTTGCGGCGGTGGAGTGATCCACCTTCACCATCTGCCCAAGCGGGCCACGGCCCATGGTCTTCGTATTGAATCGCATCGTGTGCGACTCCTGAATCATCAACAAGGACGAGTAGGTCGCTGCTGCGCGACAGTTCTTTTGTGCCAGCGTTGCCTTGAAGAAGGAATACTCCACCTGGCTTCAGCAAAGTAGGTGCACTGAAGCAATAGCTAATTCCCGCCACACACCATCCGTTTAGATCGGCACTGCTACTAGAGCCATTGGTGATCTCAACATATGCCTCGGCTGGGTTGTTTGATTCGGGGTGGTAGAGCACTTCAGAGAAGAAGACTTCTGCTGAAAGCCGTCCCAGGTTTGGTGATTCAGGATCGATGATGCTGTTGGGTGTTGGGGAAGCAGAACTCCAGTCCGCAAAGGAGTTAGCAGTGTCAAAGTTGATCCGTTGCAACGAGTGTCCCGCACCGTTGGCCAGTGTTGACCATGGAGCATCAGGCGAGAATTCAACGGCGTCAATAATCTGTCCAAGTGCATCTACCAGATCAATTCGCTCACCTTCATTGGCGAGTCCTCCAAGAAATTCATCACTGTTCACGGTGATCGCTTCACCTGGAGCGATGACGATAGGAGTGTCAAAGCAGTAGTCAACTCCTTCGATGCACCAGTCCTGAATTTGTGCGGGCCGTGAACCGACATTCGCTAGCTCAATAAACTCACCCTGCAGGACTCCCTCTACGGGGCGATAGTTGATCTCGCTTATGCGCACTACTGCACCGCCGGCTTTTGAATTTCCAGAGTCGCTACTCGAGCACGCGGGTGCCACCAACGTCGCACATAGGCCCACGGCAACGGCACGGGTGAAGTGGGACCGTGCCCCGCTTGGGATTCTCATGGCTTAATCAACTCATAGGTGGTGCCGATGCAAATAGCATAGGTGCATCTCGTTTATGCAAAGACTTGCGTGAACAAACGATTGGGGCAATAAATGGCAGAGCTTGATGTCGCCGAACTCATTCGTGACTTGGTGCTCAACCTTGTCGCACTGTTTGTTCTCGTGTACCTGATCTATTACCGGCAGCATCGTCGCCGTGAGCAGGCGATCGGGTACGTTGCATTTAATGTGAGCCTCTTCACGGTTGCCGCGGCATTGGGTTCATCAAATCCTCTTAACGTTGGTGCGGGATTCGGGTTATTTGCGGTGCTGTCAATTGTGCGTCTGCGATCCGATGAATCCAGTCAAACTGAGATCGGCTACACCATGATCGCGTTGGTTCTAGGACTCATGACTGGCCTCCCCGAGATGGAGTTCCATATCAAGATCATCTTTGCGATCCTGCTGATAGCAACGATGATCGTGGTTGATAGTCCATTTATCGTGCGCCGCAAACGATGTGACCGTGTTGGATTAGAAATTGACCGTGTCATAACCGATCCCGCGGAGTTAATGACCCACGTGGCGACGATGCTGCAGGCACCAATCCACAACATTGAAGTACGCAAGATCGACTTCGTTCGTGAAACCATGTCGATATATGCAGTGGCAGAGTTTTCTGTTCCACATCGTGTGGTGCGAGCAAGCTGAATGCATTCACTCGATGAAGTTGTGGCCAGACTCGAAAGTGCGCCACTCGAAGATGCAGTAGGAGATGCTGCTCTACTGCGTCGCCATGATCACAAATTTGTGATTTCGCCCGAACAGGCGATGGCTGTGGGAAGAAACCTGAACTCCGATTGGCGGGTTCTTGAAGTTGATGGCCGCCGCGCTCACCAATATCGCTCTCACTACTTTGACACTTTGGATTTTGCTCTATTTCGTGCACATGTGCAGGGCCGACGCCGTAGGTACAAGGTTCGCGTGCGCTCTCAAGGTGAAAGCACAAACACTTGGCTCGAACTGAAGACCAAGACAGATCGATCAGAGACAAACAAGCTTCGCTGGCTTCGAGACGGCGATGGTTTCGCAGACCTAACTACGATTGAGCGCAGTCATCTGGCCACTGCTTTAGACACGGTCTATGGCTCATTGGTCTTGCCGCCACTCGTGGCTTCGCTTGATCTTCGATATATGCGACGCACGTTGATCAATTCGCAGACGAACGAACGCATCACAATGGATGTTGATCTCATTGCCGCAACAGCCGGGGCCACAGGCGATCTGTTCCCCGATGCTGTAGTTATGGAGATCAAATCCTCAACGGAAAACGGCCCCGCTTTAGTCGATGTGCGGAAAATTGGTCTGCGACCGATGAGGGTAAGTAAGTACTGCGTGGCCGTGTCCAGCCTTGTTCCCGGTGCCTCGCCGATGCCCTTGCGTGATGCGCTCCGTGGTCACCAAGTTCTTCGCAGCAAACCTCTTGTTGCTTAATGCCAAACGCAGTCCTATGGACTGAGGCAAACGCTGTACCGACTGGTAACTTAAGCACATGGCTGAATTTTCCCTCCACCTCAGTGATGAACAAAAGCAGATTCAAGATTGGGTGCATCAGTTTGCTGTTGATGTAATCCGTCCCGCCGCCCACGAATGGGATGAACGCGAAGAATTTCCTTATCCCGTTGTCGAAGAGGCGGCCAAAGTTGGTCTTTACAGTCTCGACTTCATGATGAATGGAATGGGTGATCCGTCGGGGCTCACTCTTCCGGTTGCGATTGAAGAGATGTTCTGGGGTGACGCTGGAATTGGCATGGCGATCATGGGTTCTGGACTCGCTGCGGCAGGTATTGCTGCCAACGGAACTCCTGAGCAGATGATCGAGTGGGTTCCGCAGTGTTACGGAACACCCGAAAAAATTCAGCTCGGTGCTTTCTGTGTGAGCGAACCCGATGCAGGATCCGATGTGTCATCGCTTCGCACGCGCGCGGTTTATGACGAAGCCACTGATGAGTGGGTATTGAACGGAACCAAAGCATGGATAACCAATGGCGGCATTGCGGATGTTCACGTTGTGGTTGCAGCTGTAGATCCTGATTTGAAGGGCCGTGGCCAAGCATCGTTCGTGGTGCCGCCGGGAACCAAGGGCTTGTCACAAGGTCAGAAGTACAAAAAGCATGGCATTCGTGCTTCACACACCGCTGAAGTGGTTCTCGACGAAGTTCGTGTACCCGGTAGGTGCTTGCTGGGCGGCAAAGAGAAACTCGAAGCAAAGCTCGCACGTGCTCGCGAGCGCGGCAAAAGCGGCGAGAAGCAGCCGGCCATGTCAACCTTCGAAGCCACCCGCCCCGCAGTTGGTGCACAGGCTCTCGGTATCGCGCGCGCTGCATATGAGTACTCACTTGAGTACGCGAAAGAGCGTCACGCATTCGGCAAGCCGATCATCATGAATCAGGCAATTGCATTCAAGTTGGCAAACATGATCACTGAGATTGATGCATCGCGTTTGCTCATCTGGCGTGCAGCGTGGACCGCAAAAAACGGCGGCTTCACCCACGGTGAAGGTTCGATGTCGAAGTACAAGGCGTCAGAAGTTGCGGTGCGTGTGACCGAAGAAGCAATTCAAATTCTTGGTGGTTACGGCTACACCCGCGAATATCCAGTTGAGCGCTGGCACCGTGACGCCAAGATTCACACCATCTTTGAGGGAACCTCGGAAATTCAGCAGCTAGTGATTGCCCGTGCAATCTCCGGCCTGCGCATCGAATAATTCGGCATACAGTAGGGACATGCCTACGTCGAACTCCATTCGCCAGCGAATTTTGGATCTAGCTGTTGCTGCCATTGATGGCGGCGGGGAAGCAGCGGTTCGTGTCAATGATCTTGCTGCTGAAGCAGGCGTTACTGTTCCCACGTTGTATCGGCATTTCGGTAGTCGTGATGGATTAGTTGAAGCTGCACAAACGCATCGTTTTCGCACAACCCAATTCATTGACTCTTCTGTGCTGGCGTCGTCGCTTGCAAAGTGCAAAAGCCAGGATGATTTGCGTAAGGCGCTTCGAAAAGAATTGTTGACGCACTTTGATACAGACCGGTGGGAACTCCGTCAGGTGCGTCTCAATGCGTTGGGTGCTGGTTATGCCCGCCCAGAATTAGCAGCGTCGTTGGCTCTTGCTCAAAAGCAGGGCGCAATGGGTATTACTGAAATGTTGCTTCCCTTTCAGAAAAAGGGCTGGATCCGCAAAGACATAGACCTTGCGGCAACCGTGTACTGGTTTATGGGCCAGATTCTGGGCCGCGTCCTGATCGAAATGGGTGACAGCCCTGTGTCGCAGAAGAAGTGGAACGACGTGTCAATCGAGGGAATCATGGCAGTAATTTTCGGAGATACGCCAAAGAAATAGGGGTTTCCCTACCTGAAAGTAGTAATACTACTTAATTGAGTAGTATTACTACTCATGCGTTCCAGATTGCCAATTGCACCACGAATATTCGGCGCTATTTGCTTATTAGTTCTATCCCTAACTTTCCAGGCTGGCGAGGTATCAGCATGGAAAGCAACCACGCCACCCGTGAACGTCACCTATTTCGGCGGTACCGGAGTTGACTTTGCATTTTCGACGGCCATTGATTCTTCAGGCAACCACTACGTAGTTGGTGAATTTGCAAGCAACAACCTTGACTTTGACCCGGGCGCCGGCACAACAACACTCTCCACTAGAGGATGGGACGATGTTTACGTTTCTAAATTCGATAGCTCTGGTGACTTTGTCTGGGTGCAGCAAATTGGAGGAACGGGAACCGATAGGGCGAGATCAATATCAATTGATACTTCGGGGAATATCTACATCGGTGGATTTTTTCAATCGACCGTAGATTTTGACGCTGGAATTGGCACGTCAAATTTAAGTAGTAGTGGTTCGTCGGATGCGTTCATCTTGAAACTGGATTCTGGTGGTGGGTTCCAGTGGGTAAGGCAGATCACGGGCGCAACACTTAGTGACAGTGCACGGCTGTCGTCACTCAAGGTGAGTGGTTCTGGGTTGTACGTAATTGGCGAATTTAATGGCACATCCGACTTCGATCCCGGAGTGGGAACTTCAAATCTTGTCTCAAATGGCAATAGTGATGTTTACGTACTAAAACTTGATCTCAGCGGAAATTTCCAATGGGCCAAGAGTGTTGGTGCGGGTGGTAACGACTTGGCAAAGTCTCTTGATGTTGATGCGAGCGGAGTGTATGTGATTGGCGGGTTTTTGGGAACTGTTAATTTCAACTCAGCTGGTTCTGCGAACCTATCGTCTCCTGACGTCAACACAATCAATGGCTTCTTGTTGAAACTGGATGACAATGGTGCGTATCAATGGGCCTACAAAGTAGGAAGATTGGGTTCGGGTGTTGCTCTCGATACCACTGCAGGATATGTGTATGCAACTGGATACTTCATGGGTACAAATGATTTTGATCCAGGGGTAGGCACATCAAACTTAACTGCAATTGGTACTTCGTCTGACGCCTATTTATTGACATTGAATACTGATGGAACCTTTGTTCGCGCGATTCAATTTGGCGGGTCAAGCGTGGAAGAAGGCCGAAATCTTGCAGTCGATTCCTCTGGAAATGTCTTAGCGACTGGAGTTTTTACTACAGGTAGCAATAGTCCAGTGGATTTTAATCCTGACCCGGTGACGTCGGCAAACTTGCTCGCTACGTCGACGGATGTCTACGTAGTGAAACTCACTCGCTTGGGTTCTTACGTATGGGCCCGACAATTTGGAGGCAGCGGTGGTGGTGGCAGCAACGGGCCTGGTGAAAACATCTGGTCAATAACAACTGATGCTTCAAACAACGTGATTGTCACAGGTTCGTGGGCCGGAGGCATGGACTTCAACACGTCGACATCAGGGTCACCATTTGTGTCATCTACTGGTGGTGTCAACCACGATGCTTATGTAGCAAAACTGAAAAGCACAAATGGCTATACCGATACGACGGCACCAACGGGGTCTTTGCAAAACAAAACCATTCGAAGTGACACCCGGTCAATTGGCCACACAATCTCTGAAGAGGGCATTTTGTACCTTGTGCGAGATTCGGTAACTGTGACAGACCTTGCAAGTATCACCAGTGCGCCAGATGCCGATTGGAACCCAACAGGAGTAGCGACTTCGGGTTCTATAAATTTGCCGGTTACTTCAGATGGTCTTCGTGACGGCGTTTACTACGCATACGGATTAGACAAATCGGACAACCTTTCAACTCGATACACAGGCGCAATAACGATCGATTCGACAACTCCGGTCCCGAGCATCTCCATTACCCGGTCAGGGTCGGGAACGTTGACTGCCGGTCAATTTACAACCCTCACGATTACCTCGAGTGAAGACCTGGTGAGTATGACCAGTTCATTTGTTACGAGATCTGTTGGAACTGTGGGGCCCCTGACGAAGGGTGTTGGAAATTCATGGACAGGGACGTTTACGCCACCAACTAACTCTTCTGGAACGGCGCAAATTTCGATGACCGCAGGCCGTGTACAGGACTTGGACAACAATGGCAACGAAGTACCGCTGACCCTCTCTATTGACTACGACACGCGTACAGACACAACACCTCCGACTGTCTCAATTACTCGAACTGCGTCAGGTTCATTGGGTGTGGGTAGTACCGATGTACTGACTTTTACATTGTCTGAAACTTCAACGAATTTTACTGAAAGTGATGTGACTGTCTCTGGTGGGACGTTGTCAGGCTTCAGCGGTTCAGGCACCACGTACACAGCCACGTTTACACCTACATCTAGTGCGTCGGGTACCGCATCGATCTCGGTTGGTGCGGGAGTGTTCACCGATGCTGCCACGAATGCGAATACTGCAAGTACGGCTTTGAGTATTGCGTACGACACTGTTGTTCCAGACACAACAACTACGACCACAACAACGACAACAACAACTACGACCACCACCACCACGACTGTCGCTCCGGCAACCACGACAACGACTCTCGCTCTCACTACTACTACGACAATCGCGGTAGCACCAGCAGTCAAAGCGCCAACAACGACAACGACAACTACCGCCCCTAAAAGTGCTTACAGCGACTGGACCATTTCTG
>JAFMEI010000108.1 GCA_017856815.1 Ilumatobacteraceae bacterium | reverse complement strand
GCGAGGAAGTTTCCAAGCAGTTTGTGGCCCGCCTCAGTAAGGATGCTTTCTGGATGGAACTGAACACCTTCGATGTCGAAATCTCGGTGCCTCACTCCCATGATCAGCCCATCTGATGATTCCGCTGTTATTTCCAGCGCATCCGATATCCCGTCGCGATCAATCACCAGTGAGTGATAGCGAGTTGCGGTCAGAGGAGAAGGCAGTCCAGCAAAGACTCCTTTGCCTTCGTGCAATATTTCTGATGTTTTGCCGTGAAGCAATTCCGGAGCGCGGACAACTTTGCTGTCAAACACGTGTCCAATTGCTTGGTGTCCAAGACACACACCAAACAGTGGAGTATTACCAGCGAATGCCCGTATTGCATCGCAAATGATCCCAGCGGTTTCGGGCCGGCCCGGGCCTGGCGACAACAACACGCCATCTGCACCTATATCCATGGCTTGTTCAACGGTGATCGCATCATTACGCACCACCACCGGATCGGCGCCGAGTTCACCCAGATACTGCACAAGGTTGTACACGAAGCTGTCGTAGCTGTCGATCACGAGCACCTTTGGCATGGGTTCCAGCATGACATGGCAACGCCCTAGACTCGGATTCGATGGCACCGCCAAAGAGAAAGACCGGGGGACGCGTTACGCCCAAAGGCACAAAGCCTGGTGACGCGCCCGCTGCACGCCGCGGAGACTCCTCACATCCCGAGGCATCGTCGCGATACACACCGCCGATTCCTACCTATATGAAGGAAAGCCCGCGGTGGGTACCGATACTGATGTTCGCCCTGCTCGGCATCGGTGCGCTCGTGATTTTGTTGTACTACATAGGCGCTGTGCCCGGCGGGCGTAGCAACTGGTACTTGTTCAGCGGGCTTGGCCTTGTTTTGGGCGGATTGTTCACAGCCACGCAGTATCGATAACGATCAAAATCTGCCAAACCCTTACGTCGGTGAAACTACACCGATGTATTTAAACCACAGAGTTTTCCACAGGCTGTGGATTACTAGTCGATCGGGGCGACGAGATCCATGTCCTCGAGACAGTGTTTTGGCGGCGGCGGATCTTCATCTGGCGCCATCACCATTCGTAATTCCACGCCACAGACACCGCAGCGATAGCGAACGTTGATCCTGCGCATCTCGCCAGCCGGGGGCGGCGGCGGAAGCGATGTTGTCATGGAGCGCAACATGCCAATGCCCACGCGCCAGATAAAAAAGAACAGCACCACCCCACCCAAAAACCAGATGATGGTGGAAAACGCTGGCATTTATCTAGAGGCGCTCAATGATGGTGGCATTGGCCATGCCGCCACCTTCGCACATGGTTTGCAGACCAAAGCGTCCGCCAGTGCGCTCAAGTTCGTTCAAGAGTGTTGACAAAAGACGTGTACCTGAACAACCAAGTGGGTGACCAAGCGCGATTGCACCACCGTTTACATTGACCTTTTCCATGTCGGGATGAATCTCTTTTTCCCAGGCCAAAATCACAGACGCAAAGGCTTCGTTGATTTCAATCAGATCCATCTGGTCAATGGTCATGCCAGCGCGCTCAAGCACTTTCTTCGTAGCTGGAATTGGTGCCGTGAGCATCATGCGCGCATCATCACCCGCGAGAGCAAAGTTCACAAACCGCGCACGTGGCTTCAAGCCGAGCTGCTTTGCTTTTGATTCACTCATGATGAGAGTTGCCGATGAACCATCGGTGATCTGTGATGAGTTACCAGCAGTAACGCGACCACCCTCTTCTTCGGAGCGGAACACTGGCTTCAATGCACCAAGCGATTCCATGGACGACGCGCGAATGCCTTCGTCAGTGGTCATCAAGTTGCCTTCGGCGTCCAGGATCGGGAGGATTTCACGATCAAAGCGACCTTCTTGTGTGGCGCGAGCGGCGTTGTTCTGTGACCGCAATGCAAAACGATCGAGATCATCGCGTGTGAGTCCCCATTTGTCGGCAATCAATTCCGCCGAAACTCCCTGTGGAACGAGACCACCTTCGGATGCGTAACGAAGTCCAATTTGAGGACCAAACGGGAGTCCATACTTACCATCAGCCATTGAAGAACCCATTGGCACGCGTGTCATCGCTTCGATGCCAGATGCAATCACAACATCGTATGCACCCGCCATCACACCTTGCGCTGCGAAGTGTGCAGCTTGTTGGCTTGAACCACACTGACGATCAATCGTGGTTGCAGGAACGGTGTCGGGAAACCCAGCGGCAAGAACTGCGTTGCGTGCAATGTTGGTGCTCTGTTCGCCCACTTGCATCACGCAGCCCATGATCACATCGTCGATAAGTGCAGGATCGATACCTGTACGGCTCACGAGAGCTTTCAGAGTTTCAGCAGCAAGATCAACTGCGTGCCACTCCTTGAGTTTTCCGTTACGGCGTCCAAGTGGCGTGCGGATGGTGTCAATGATTACTGCGGTTTCCATGGGTTCCTCCCGAAAAGACAAACACGAGTTTGCTACCGCTGGGTAGCCAGCACAAAACCCGCTGGGTTATGCCAACAACGCCCTTAGTTGGCTTATTCCATCAGCAAAGCTCGGCTTTGAGGCAAGGATGGCCTTTGACAGCATTACGGGCTTGGGCATAGACAACCCCAGGACCCCGCAAAGCCTTCCGCCGTGCCCATAAGCAGCAATGAGCTTCCCTTCCTCCATGGATCCGGTGATGATCTCAACTTCATCGTCGGCATGACTGCGGCCCATGAATTGGATTCGCTTGTCGAATTGGTCGCTCCAAAAGAATGGGACGCTTTCAAATGGCGTCATCGCGTTTCCGCTCGATGAAGCAAGCAGGTTGTTCGCCGCAGCAACTCCTTGCTCAACGGCGTTGGTCCAGTGTTCAATTCGCATCAACTCGGGTGCGCCAGTTTCCCCCACAGCGGCATTTGGCCAACGAACTACATCACCTGCTGCAAAAACGTCTTTAACGCCAACATTCAGATACGCATCACAAACGATTCCGTTGTCCAATGCAAGGCCACTGCCTTCAAGCCACTCGGTATTAGGAGTAACTCCAACACCGACCACGACCACATCAGCATCTACGTTTTCGCCATTAACAACTACTGCTGTAACACGACCTGCGTCTTCTACGAACCCCTCGACTTTCACCCCACAACGCACATTGACGCCTTTTCCACGATGAAATTCGGCGAAGGCGCTTCCCATCTGCGCACCGAGTCCTCGGATCAAAGGTGCAGGCAGTCCTTCAAGCACCGTCACCTCACAGCCAAGATTTTTCGCAGTCGATGCAACCTCGAGTCCAATAAATCCAGCTCCAATCACAACGACTTTGGCATTTGGCACCAACTGACCACGCAGTTGATGGGCATCTTTCAGTGTGCGCAACATGACCAGGTTGTCTGCTGTTGGTTGCCCTGGCAAGGCGCGCACTCGACAACCGGTTGCAATGATTAAACCGTCGTAGGTGAGTTGCTCTCCATTGCTCAAGGCAACCTTTTTTGTGTCCGTGTGCAAAGAAGTTGCCTCAACACCATTTTTGAATTCAATGTTCAGCGATTGGAGATCATCTCCTTTGCGTAACGCGATCCGTTCGTCATCCCAATTGTCACTTAGAAATCGTTTTGACAATGGTGGTCGGTCATAAGGAGCAAATGTTTCAGCGTTAATCATGGTGATTCGTCCCGCATAGCCACCGACTCGCAGTGTTTCGCTCGCTCTCAATCCAGCAAGGCTCGAGCCCACAACAATCACATGATTCATAACAAGAAACTAATCGTTCGCCAATAGACTTTCCTCCTGTGAACGGTTCCAGCGATCAGGACACTGGGCTTCGCATACTTGATGTTGCCGAAGAAATCCTCGAGCAAGTAGGTGAACCCAATTTGCGGGTGGCCGATGTGGCAGAAAAATGCGGCATTGCAATTGGACTCATCTATCACTACTACCGAGATCGTTCGGCGCTCGTTGCCGCTGTGCGCTTGCGTCAATACACCCGCAACGTTGAGGCCGACATTGAATCAATGAGTGCACTCCAGCAATCAGGTGCAAGCCCCGCCGACGTTTATGCAGTCACGCAAGAAACGATCGGCAACCTCCAAAGTGAGGCCCGGCGCAAAGCGCGGCGCGAACGCATTGCCGTACTTTCTGCGACGCAACACAACGAGGTACTGCGCGAAGCTGTTCGAGCATCGCAACAACAATTGAATGACCGAATCGTTGCCGTGGTTACCCACTACCAGGAGATTGGTTTCGTCGACAGATCAATTGACCCAAAGGCTGTGGCGCTGTTCCTTGAGGCACTCCCATTGGGGCTCGCGATTCTTGATGCCAACCCAGATACGGCTCCGGCTCAGGATGCATGGGACCACATGCTTTCTGGGATGTTGGAGTACCTCGTGGCCCCACCGCCCAAGTCGGTGCCCAAGCATTGACCCATTGAAAAGTTTTTAATAGCCTCAAGTTGTCTGATTCTTGGGGGGTTTTAATGATTTGTCGCACGCTCAAATCAAAGTTGTTAGCCGTGGGGGCAGCCGTCGTATTGGTCGGCATGGTGACTACAACCATGACATCGGCACAGATGGAACCATCTGTCACCACGGTCAGCATTAAGGGAAGTATCGGGACGGGCCGCAATGGATGGAAGGTATTCCTCGTGGATCGCAACGGCAAGACCCGTATCGCGAACGTCAATTCAACGGGTGCATTCGAGTTCAACCGGCTGCGCCCGTTATCAATCAAAAGATCAACGCTCCATGTGATTGACAACAACAACCGGTACATCGGTCCGATGGTGTTCGCCAAGGAGAAAATTGGGGCGGCATGGTGTGCACACCAACAGCTATCAGGTGAGCAGATCGTTGGTGCGCGTTTCACAAAAATTGGGCGGGCATTCGTCGCCTCCAGCACCATCGCATCCAGTAAATACATGCGCGCTGCGAGCAAAGCGACGGTAAGTGGTGTTCCGGTTGGCGCAGCATCTGGAGGCATCGTCAAGCTGCGGAGTAGTGACCAACAAGCGTGCAACGCCACCCGCCTTGGCAAAACAGCATCAATTAGTGCGATGGTTGGAGAAGAACTGGTTGGTCTTGGAGACGACACGGATGACGACGGTTTGCCAAATGCATTCGATGCTGATGATGACGGTGATCGCGTTATTGATGCATCCGATCCAACAACCGCAAACACAACCGCAGCGATGAACCCCTGGGTGGCGCTGCGGAGCAGTGACTACTCATTCAATGCCAACCTTGATCCGAATCTCTCTGAAGAAAAAATTGTTGCAACCCTTGGCGCAAGTGACAACTACGTAATTCAGTTCTTCGTTGGTAATCGAAATTTGTTCCCCAACGGTCGTGATGAGGGCTTTGATGTTGATGCCACGATCAACGACATCAAGTGGGTTTACGTTGATTGTGGTGAACTTGTCTATTGCGGTGGTGAATCACCAACTGCAATTGATGGCATGACCCACGATCAGTCAATGGGCAACTCAACGCTCTGGAGTACCTACCAAGGCGGTTGGGCCGTAGAAAACGGTGGCTCACAGAGCCTCACTTTGGATCCCGATGCTGATTTTGGAATCGTCCCTGAAGGTGAACACATCGGAAATGCTCTTTGGGCAATGAATCGCGCGAATGGGCCAGAGCGAATTTTTTGGCGTGCCTCTGTGTTCCCAGATCAAGGCGCAGACACGCTTTCTACTGTTCGACCTGGTGATGTGTTCACGCTCAATTTTTCACTCAATGGCGCGATCAATTCACTTGCCATGATGCTGAATCCACACGCAGTGACCATCCCCGGACTAAAGACTGTGAACT
>JAFMEI010000107.1 GCA_017856815.1 Ilumatobacteraceae bacterium | reverse complement strand
ATCGTGCCGATATTCACATGCGGCTTAGTGCGCTCAAACTTTGCCTTGCTCATTGGGAGTTCTTCTCCTAGTGCTTTCTTGTTGTTAATGACTTCGTAGCGGTGATCGGGATCGAACCGATGACCTTCCGATTATGAGCCGGATGCTCTGACCAACTGAGCTACGCCGCCATCGCCGTGCCGGGTTGATCGGAACCTGGCGGAGCCCTCTGTGGGAATCGAACCCACGACCTTTTCCTTACCATGGAAACGCTCTGCCGACTGAGCTAAGAGGGCGCGCACCTATAGAGGTCCTATAGGGACAAGGGTCAAGCCTAGCCAGTGAGGGCCTCTAACTTCTAGGCCGACAAAAAGAGCCAAGGGCTAGTTTTGAGCCATGCCCGCAATTGCCCTCCGGCCAGCCACTGCCGCCGACGCCCCTGCAATTGCTGAGATCTATAACTACGAGGTTGAAAACACCGTTGTAACTATGGACCTCGTGCCCCGTTCGGTGGAGGAACAACAGAGTTACATCCTCACCCGCACCGGGGCATTTGCCACGATTGTGGCCTGTGATTCAGAAACCGGCGAGGTCATCGGCTGGGGGGCCCTCTCCCCTTACAAGGACCGACCCGCCTACAACACCTCGGTTGAGGACTCCATCTATATACGGCGTGACCGCACCGGACAGGGAATCGGCAAAGTACTGCTCAATCACCTACTCGACACCGCTCGCAGCCACGGATTTCACTCGGTGCTTGCACGCATTGAAGCCACTACAGAAGCGAGCCTCGCACTCCACACCAAGCTCGGCTTTGAAACCGTGGGAGTGGAGCGCGAGGTCGCTCGTAAGTTTGGACGCTGGATCGACGTTGTGTTGATGCAGCTGATTTTGTAATTAGCTCTTAGAGCGCGTCGGGTCCGCGCTCGCCGGTGCGGATACGAACCACCTGGTCAACCGAGGTCACCCAGATCTTTCCGTCGCCGATCTTGCCGGTGCTGACCGCTGATGCGAGTGCAGAGACAACGGTGTCTACTGCTTCGTCATCGACCAACAGTTCGAGTTTCACTTTGGGGATGAAATCAATCCGATACTCGGCTCCGCGATATGTCTCAGTGTGACCACCTTGGCGACCGAAGCCACGCACTTCACTAACTGTGATGCCTTTGGCGCCAGCTGCCACGACTGCTTCTTTCGCGTCGTCGAGCTTGAACGGTTTGATGACTGCCGTTATGAGTTTCATGTTTATTTCCCTTTACGAGTGGTCGACTCAGTGGTACGCGGTTTCTGCGTGCTCGGTCACGTCAAGGCCCTCGGCCTCAGCTTGATCGCTCACACGGATTCCAATTGTCTTCTTAAGGCCAAGCATCAGTACACCAGTAATGATGAACGACCACACGATTGCAGCGAGGTTTGCAAGTGCTTGTTCACCGAGCAATCCCCAGCCACCGTCATAGAAAATTCCGGCGTGGAATTCACCAGCGAAGAATTCTGGATTGGCGAAAAAGCCAATTGTCAGCGAGCCTACGAGACCACCAACAAAGTGAACTCCAACAACATCGAGTGCATCGTCAAAGCCGAGCTTGAACTTGATGCGCACCGCATAGCAGCACACAACGCCAGCGATGAGGCCGATGAAGATCGGTGCCATACCTGACACGTATCCAGCTGCCGGTGTTACCGCCACCAAGCCAGCCACGATGCCTGATGCTGCACCGAGCGTGGTCGGATGACCATCGCGCAACCACTCGACCACGATCCATGCCAAGCCTGCAGCAGCAGCTGCGAGGAAGGTGTTCATGAATGCCTGTGCAGCCTGGCCGTTTGCGGCAAGAGCGGAGCCGGCGTTGAAGCCGAACCAGCCGAACCAAAGAATGCCGGTGCCAATGATCACGAGTGGCATCGAGTGAGGCGGCATTGCCTCACGTGGCCAGCCCTTGCGCTTACCGAGCACCAACACTGCGGCGAGTGCTGCAATACCAGCGTTCACGTGAATCGCGGTGCCACCAGCGAAGTCAAGCGAACCACGGTCGCCGAGCCATCCGCCATAAACCCACTTGAAGACAGGCACGTAGACAAGAAGCGACCACAGTGGAACGAAAATCGCCCATGCGGAGAACTTCATACGGTCAGCCACGGCTCCCGAGATCAGTGCTGGCGTGATCGCTGCGAACATTCCGAGGAATGCGATCGTTGCGATTTGTCCACCACCGTCTTCGATGCCGATGTCTTTCAAGAATGCGAAATCGAAGTTACCGATCCAATTATTGCTTCCGGAAGCCAGCGAGAAACCGACCACCACCCACACGATCGGCACGACGAGCGCGCAGTAGAGATTCATCATCAGCATGTTCAGTACATGTCGACTCCGGTCCATGCCGCCGTAAAACAGCGCCAGGCCAGGAATCATGAAAAGTACGAGTGCCGCTGATATCAGCACCCATGCAAGGCTTCCTGAATCCACGTTTACCCCTTTTTGAATACGTCCACGAAGGACAACTAATAATCAAAAAGAGTCAACACTCCCAGTGTTTCCAGATCGTTTCCAACATGCGAACTGCCCGTGAAACCCCCCGAGGAAAGCAAAACGGCTGGTCATTACGACCAGCCGTCTCGTCTCGTGTGGGCCGGGAAGGATTTGAACCTACGTAGGCTACGCCGGCAGATTTACAGTCTGCTCCCTTTGGCCGCTTGGGTACCGACCCGAGATCTCCAACGCTAGCCCGAGCACCCGCCTGAGTGGAATCCCGCTTACGGAGCCCGCAACTATCCTGTCCGCATGCCAAGTTTTGATGTTGTTTCCGAGGTTGATCGCCAAGAACTGCGCAACGCAGTAGACCAAGCCCAGCGCGAATTGGATAACCGGTTCGACTTCAAGAACACCGATTCCTCGATTGAACAAAAAGAACTCGTGCTCACGTTGCGCACCTCAAGCGAGGACCGCCTGCGAGCGCTGAAAGTGCTTCTCGAAGAAAAGTTTGTGAAGCGTGGTCTCTCACTGAAGGGAATTGAGTGGGGCAAGGTCGAGCAAGCCTCTGGCGAATCAGTGCGCCAGGTAGTGACCGTGCAAGTGGGTATCAGCTCTGACAAAGCACGCGAGATCAACAAGTTGATCAAGGAAAAGGGCCCGAAGGGAATCAGCAGCCAGACCCAAGGTGATCAAGTGCGCGTAACAGGCAAGAAGCGCGACGACCTTCAGGCGGTCATCGCGCTTCTCAAATCTCAGGACCTTGGGGTCCCGCTTCAGTTCGAAAACTTCCGCGACTGAGTCGCCTCAGCCGCCGACTTCGGTCTTCTTCGCATTCAGCACTGGTGGTGCTGTGCGCCAGTCCTGAACTCCTTCATCAAAGTCTGAAACTGCAACCCAACGCTGGCCACCAGACTTGATTGCCCAGTGTGAGTGGTTGAGTTCATGAATCGTGAAGCACGCATTCAATGCGTTCGTGAATCCCATGTTGTCCTGGCTCTGGTTCACTGCTTCCTTAACAAGCAGTGCAGCTTGAGTTGGCAGTGTCGCAATGCGACGAGCGAAGTCCAGGGTCTTCTCTGAGAGTTGATCTTGCGGGAACACTTTGCTGACCATGCCCATTGCATAGGCCTCGTCTACGCCGAGTGCATCACCGGTGAGCAACAGCTCCTTGGCCTTGCGCGGACCGAACTCCCATGGGTGAGCGAAGTATTCAACGCCCATCATGCCCAAACGGGTGGCAACCACGTCTGCAAACTGAGTGTCTTCAGCAGCAACAATCAGGTCACACGCCCACATGAGCATCAGACCAGCAGCGAAGACCGGACCATGAACCTGGGCGATGGTGATCTTGCGCAGGTTGCGCCAACGCAGTGTGTTCTGGAAGTAGTAGTGCCATTCCTGCAACGTGAGGTTTTCGTTACCGTCACGAGTGCCACCGTTAATGCTGCGTGAGAAGTGCGGGGTTGGTCCGCTGAACTCCTCCATCGCAACCTTCGATCCCATGTCGTGGCCGGAAGAGAACATCTTGCCGTTGCCACCAAGAATCACTACGCGCACTTGGTCATCTGCTTCTGCTGCAAGAAACGCGTCGTTCAACTCCACAAGGAGTCCGCGGTTTTGAGCATTACGTGCTTCAGGGCGATTGAGCATGATGCGAGCGATCTTGCCCTCATCCAGCAATTCATAGGTAATGAACTTGTAGTCAGCCATTGTGTTCTTCTTTCGTGTTTAGTTCTTGATTAGTTCTTCGGGCCTGTGGCTCCACCACCGCTACGGCGAACGTCGCGGTAAGGAACATCAACGTCGCCGGCCCACTCACGTGGCATGCCGAGTACGCGCTCACTGATGATGTTGCGCTGAATCTCATTGCTGCCACCACCGAGCGCGATGCCCTGACGTGTGAGAGTGCGGTTGCCAAGATCACGTGCTTCGCCGCGATTGTCGCCACCGACAACAACTGCAGAACCACCAATATCTACCGTGGCCTGAGCGTGCTTTTCGGAGGTGATCGCATGCGCAAGCTTGAGCAACGAACCTGATGACGGGTTCATGATTCCCTTGCCGATTGCGCGGGTGACGCGGTCCGACATGATGTGGTGAGCATGCGCGGTTGCGTGATAGTCAGCAACTGCTTGACGTGTCATCGGATCATCTGCCTGACCCAAACTGCGAGCCAACTTGAGAATTGAGTAGTCGGTTCCAGATGACTCACGATTCATTCCAGCGCCAACGGTGAACTGCGATCCACCACCGAGTGAAATGCGCTCCTGGAGCAAGAGTGATGATGCGACGGTCCAACCTTCATCAACTTCACCGACAACGTCATCGATTGAGACGACAACGTCAGTGAAGAACTCTTGGCAGAACTCGGCCGAACCGTAGGTCATGCGGATTGGCTCAATCTGAATTCCGGGCTGGTGAATCTTCACGATGAACATCGTGAGACCACGGTGCTTCGGCACATCCCAGTTTGTGCGCGCAAGAACCATGCAGTAGTCGCTGATTTCAGCAAACGAGCTCCAGATCTTTGATCCATTGATCACGAATGTGTCGCCGTCGCGATCGGCGCGAGTGAGCACGCCTGCAAGGTCGGAACCACCCGATGGCTCAGAGAGGAACTGCACCCACTGATGCTCGCCCGAGAGAATCTTTGGAACATACTTCGACTTCTGCTCGTGTGAACCGAAAGCCACAAGGGTTGCCCCGAGGATGCCGAAGGTTGGCACGTTCAGTGACAGTGGAAGTTCGTAATCAACTGCTTCATCGTTGAATGCACGCAAGTGATCCATCGACAAGCCGAGCCCGCCGTATTCCTTTGGCCAGCAAATTCCGGCGAAGCCGCCTTCCCACAATTTGCCCTGCAACTCGCGACAACGCTGGAAATGCGGGCCTGCTGGATCCTCGGCGCGGCGCACTGGCGCATCCTTTGCCAAGGGCATGTTGTCCTTCAGCCAAACGCGTGCACGCTGACGGAATGTTTCAACGGGTTCCATTACATCTGACATCTCAGCCAACCTTTACTTGATCGAGAATTTTTGCCAATTTTTCGCGGTGGTCCGCAACCGAACCATACAGACTTCTGTTCAAAGTCACACGCCTTAAATACATGTGGACATCGTGTTCCCAAGTAACTCCGATACCACCGTTCATCTGCACACAGTCCTGAACCATCTCAGTGGCCCAGCCGCCGACATACGACTTCGCGGAGTGCACGAGTTCAGGACCCTCGTGATCACCAGTGCCAAGTGCACGACCCGCCGCAGTGGTGATTGCCATTGATCCCTCAAGGCGCATCTTCCAATCTGCTGCGCGGTGCTTGAGTGCCTGGTACGAAGCAAGCGGACGGCCGAACAGGTAGCGATCACCGAGATATTCGAGTGTGAATTCGAACGCCCGCT
>JAFMEI010000106.1 GCA_017856815.1 Ilumatobacteraceae bacterium | reverse complement strand
GGCAACGACATGCGTGCAGCGATCATTGACGCCGCGATCGATGAGTTCACGATCTCAGGCAGTTACTCCGCACCTGAGTGACGCAAAGTGGTGTGAGCGCGCCATGTGACCGCTCTAGGCGTTCGTGGAATCGCCGAAAGTGATGCTGGTGCGTGAAACAATGAAAACCATCGAACGCTCGGTTGCATCGTTGCCCATAGGCATTTTCGAGGCCGATCCGGATTGCCGGGTCACGGCCGCCAACGACGCTTACCGCCAACTGGTTTTGGACAACGGCCCGCTTGTCACGGGTTCGGCACCTTGGGTCAACGCGGCGCCAAATGAGCGCACGGCTGCAGAAGTTGCCTGGCGGCGCGCCATTGACTCTGGCCAGGACTTTGTTCACACTTTTCGTCTACTGGCGGTTGGCGATCGCGAAGTGTGGGTACAGATTTCTACCCAACCCGTGAAGAACGCCAACGGCGAGATCATCGGATACGTGGGCAGTGCGCAGAACTCCTCAGCAGTAGCTACTCAACACACACTCGCTGATCAGTTGGTCAATCTTCTTGACGCGAGTTCCGACGCTGTTTTGGTGTTCACGCCACAAGGTCGGCTTATGTTCTCAAACAACGGTGCACGCGCACTGTTTGGTGAAGATGAGGATCTCGCTGATCGATTTATCCAAACCGTGCGCGACCAAGTTCCACGTGAAGTTCTCTCGGGCTTGAGTGGCCAACCCTGGGAGGGCGAAGTTGGTTTTCGGGGCATTGACGGCATCGTGCGTACGCTCTCGGCGGCGGTGCAGGTGCACCGCAACGACGACGGAACGATCTCGCACCTTGCTGTAATCGCCCGTGACATTACAGAAACCCGTCAGTTACAGGATGAGCTCACACGCCAAGCCACACACGATGCCCTGACTGGCTTGCCCAACCGAGTTCTGTTCTTGCGCAAACTCGCCGAGGCACTCGACCACGACCGTACAAATCGGCGCGGCGTTGCAGTCATGTTCGTGGACTTCGACAACTTAAAGCATGTGAATGATTCAATTGGTCACGCAATTGGTGACCACTTGCTCACCAATGTTGCAAAGCGGCTTGTGAATGCAACGCGCCCATCTGATCTCGTAGCACGAATCGGTGGTGATGAGTTCGTGATCCTTTGTGAGGGAATCAACGATGAGCACGTCGCAATGGAAGTGGCTGAGCGAATTCGTCAATCCGTAACTGGTCAGTTGGTTCTCCAAGGCATGGACGTCTATACAAGTGCCAGCATTGGAATCGCGATGGCAAGTGCTGAACTACTCGAGTCTCAAACTCCCCCAGATGCCGCAGCAACACTGCTCAGCAACGCCGATACTGCGATGTACCGAGCAAAGCAGCGCGGCCGTGGCCGTTGCGAGATGTTTACCGAGCAGATGCGCACTGTCGCACGCGAGCGGCTGATGCTGGCATCAAGCCTTGAGCGCGCGCTAGCGAACAACGAGTTCGCTTTGATGATGATGCCGATTGTCTCTACGCACACAGGGCGAATCTCTGGCGCTGAAGCACTTCTGCGTTGGAATCATTCCGAGCGCGGACAGCTAACGCCTACTGCATTTTTGGAATTGGCTGATGAATCTGGTCTCATCGGCCCAATTGGCGATTGGGTAGTTGATCAAACAAGTGCTTTATTGCGACGTCTACTGGATGCAGAAACCGTGGAGCGCTCGTTCACAGTGAGTGTGAATATCTCCTCGCGACAACTTGCAGACACTTCTCTGCCAGAGCGCATGCTGGCAACAGTTAAACGCCATGGTCTTGATGCCTCACAATTCGTGCTCGACATAACTGAGACAACCCTGATGGATGAAAATCCATCAGTAATGCGATCACTGCAGTCATTGCAGCGTGCTGGATTCAGGATTGCATTTGATGATTTCGGCACGGGATATTCATCACTCACCAATCTGCGAACCATCACTGCTGACCACCTCAAGTTGGATGCTTCGCTTGTGCGCGACATTGGCCAACACGGAGGCGATGATCCCGTGGTTCGCTCAATCATTCTCCTCGCCCACTCATTGCACATGGCTGTTGTTGCAGAGTGGGTAACCACCGAGGAACAAGTACAACGATTGCGGCTGCTGGGCTGTGATTACATGCAAGGACACCGCATCGGAGTGCCTACTGCGGTAGCCGATTTTGAATCAGCTCTCAGGGCACGGGAGTTTGACCGTCGACGGGCTTAGGTCCGTTGCCAGCGAAGTACTGAATAATCGGGGCTGCAGAGTCCTGCATCAGAATCAACACTGACTGGCCGTCGATCCGCGCGTTTTCCACCGGCAACTGAAAAGATTCCGACACACCATCGGCGACCTTGCGCATGCGGCGTGCAAACGTCATTAGGTCAAGGTTTGGATCAACCCGAACAGCTTCAGCAAGACTGCTGATCAGGTCACTGGTCTCAAACGGATGTGCTGCTGCATATTTTGCGGTCTGTTTGATCATCGCAACAATGAATGCGCGTTGACGCGTAGAGCGACCAATGTCTGAGGTGCCATCGATCACCCACTCGCCATCAATTTTTTCTTCGTAATAGCGGCTGCGTGAGTAAGCAAGTGCCAATGCCCCATCCATCCGATAACAGCCAGGGTAAAGAAGTATCAGCCCGATTTTTTGGTCGCGCGCAGAATGGGGCACACAAATCTCCACGCCTTTGATTGCATCCACTACTTGCTTAAAGCCAAGCAAGCTCACTTCGAGATAGTGATGAATCGGAATGCCGAGCGCGGTTTGCACAGTCTTTACGAGTACATCTGGCCCACGAGAGAAAGCGGAGTTGATTCGGTCGTCTTTTCCAGCTCCTGAAATCGGCACGTACAAATCGCGTGGGATCGAGAGCAATGCAATTGATCCAGATCCGGAGTCGTACCGCAAGACAATCATCGTGTCGCTGCGCTGCCCCAATCCGAGGTCCTCTGACCCAACCGCAAATGGATCATCTGCCGGACTCGCAAACCCACTGCGTGAGTCCGAGCCCACCATCAAGTAATTGACAATTCCAGCCGTTGACGGCGAAAGTGCCGTGGCGAGCTCTGGCACGACATTGACCGAATCAATCTTGTGGTTGACCGCAGTTACTGCCCCGAGAGCCACTGACAGCGCAGTGAATACGAATACCACCAACGCCACTGGCCACACGGAACGACGCTGTAAACGCACGAGTTCACGGTAGTTCCAACCTTTAGTTGAGTGGTGTCACACGAATTACTTGGCTTTAATTAACCACACGAAGATGCACCACATCGCCAGCATTGATGAGATGGGTGAGAGCGCAAGCATCAACGATTTTCAGTTCACCATCGGGTGCCACGTCTACGGCAGTACCGGTCACGGACTCCCCCGTTGGCAGATCAACTCGTACACGTGAGCTGAGTGTTGACAGATTCGCTTTATACAGATCGTGAAATGCTTCGTCTGAGAGTGCTGCGAGTGTGTCGTACTCAGTCAAGATTCGATGCAGTAACTCGTGGGGATTGACATCGTCTCCGAGGCGAGCGGCATCTTCTGGGCACCAACGAACATTGACGCCAAAACCAACCACAACTCCGATCAGATTGTTGTTGGCATCGAGACAAGCTTGGGCCAACACTCCTGCAACCTTGCGGCCCGCGTACAAGACATCGTTTGGCCACTTCAAAGTGATCTGTTCAAGTGGGCTGCGAACCGTTAGCTCCCGTGCCGCCAGGGCAATTGCCAATCCGATTCGCTGAGTGAGCTGGTGAAGGTGTCCTTTTGGCTCCCGAAACAACACCGAGGCAAGCAGATTGGCGCCAGCAGTGGCATCCCAGGTGCGATCGAGTCGACCTCGGCCTGCGGTTTGGTGATCGGCCACCAAAATGCTCTTATCAGGCCATGTAGCCGCACCTACCGAGCAGTATCTGACTAAGTCAAGGTTTGTACTGCCGGTTTCAGCCACATGCCTAACCGTCCAACTTGTGGGCCATTGCATATTTTTTGGGGCCCTTAACGCCTCTGGGGTGGCGTCAGGTAGGTCCATTCCATAAACATAGACACTCGTGCTCAAGAAAATCCTCATCGCCAACCGTGGAGAAATCGCAGTCCGAGTAATCAGGGCTGCCCGAGAGATGGGAATTGCCACTGTTGCGGTCTATTCAGAGCTGGACCGCAACGCGCTTCATGTCCGCCTCGCCGACGAAGCGTATGCACTTGGCGGCCAAACCGCTGCCGAGAGTTACTTGAACACCGAAGCCATTCTGGATGTCATCAAAAAGAGTGGTGCCGATGGTGTGCACCCTGGATACGGATTTTTCTCTGAGAACGCCGACTTCGCCCGCGCCATTACCGAGATGGGTGTCGAGTTCATCGGCCCACCCCCAGCCGCCATCGACGAAATGGGCGACAAGGTTTCGAGCCGCAAAGCCGCACTTCGCGGTGGTGCGCCGATCGTTCCCGGCACAACTGAATTCGTAACGAGTGCGAAGGAAATCACCGAGTTCGGCAAACAGAACGGTTGGCCGATCGCAATTAAGGCCGCCTACGGCGGTGGTGGTCGCGGAATGAAGGTTGTGAACAGTGCCGAAGAAGTGAAAGAAGCAATGGAATCCGCCCAGCGTGAATCCAAAGCATTCTTCGGGCGCGATGAGATTTACCTTGAGCGCTACCTCACTTGGCCACGCCACATCGAAGTTCAGCTCGTTGGCGACAAGCACGGCAATGTGGTTTGGGTTTCGCTACGCGACTGTTCCGCGCAACGCCGCCACCAAAAGTTGATTGAAGAAGCACCAGCGCCGGGCTTGCCTGACGGTGTCGAAAAGGCAATGGGCGAAGCAGCGGTAAAAGCCGCCAAAGCTGTTGGCTACTACAACGCGGGCACAGTCGAGTTCATCTATCAAGATGGCGAGTTCTTCTTCCTTGAGATGAACACTCGCCTCCAGGTTGAGCACCCCGTAACTGAAGTGATCACTGGTATCGATCTCGTTGAATGGCAGATCCGAGTAGCGGCTGGCGAGAAGTTGCCGATGACCCAAGCCGAAGTTGATGCGGTGCGTCGTGGTGCTGCAATCGAGATTCGTATCAATGCTGAGAACCCAGCAGGTGGAAAGTTCCTTCCCTCCCCTGGCACAATCACAAAACTCGTAGTTCCCGACGGTTTCGGCGTGCGATTCGATGGTGGCTACGAAAGTGGAGACACGGTCAGCCAGTACTACGACAACCTCGTTGGCAAGTTGATCGTTTGGGGTAAAGATCGTGAGACTGCTATCGCACGCACCATACGTGCTCTTGAAGAGATGGTTGTTGAAGGTGTCGCAACCACAATCCCTGCTGATCTTGCAATTTTGAAGCATCCAGATTTTCAAGCCGTGCAACACTCGACTAAGTGGGTTGAGCAACTCGATTTGTCGGGTATTGACTCAGCACCGACTCAGGCAGCAGATGCCGATGGCAACGAGCTAATCGAGCGCAACACCACAGTGGAAGTAAACGGCAAGCGCTTTGGCGTGAAGATGTGGGTACCAGAGAGCGCTGGCGTAGCCGCCGCTCCTGCCAGCAAAGCCAAGAAGCCAGCCCGCTCAGGGGGCTCATCCGGTGGCGGCGCTGGAGGCGGCAGTGGTCAGGTTGCTGTACCGATGCAAGGCACCATCGTGAAGGTCTTGGTTGAAGTTGGCCAAGAAGTTGAAGCCGGGCAATCAGTTGTGGTTCTCGAAGCAATGAAGATGGAGAACCAGATTGCTGCCGACAAGAGCGGCACCGTGAAGGAAATCAAAGTTTCCGAAGGTGACACCGTGGGCTCTGGCGATGTGGTGGTTGTAATCGCCTAAAGCCGTCGGCTATTCAGCGGCTTCAGCGAGCGCTTCAGCGAGCGCGGGGTGAACAAACAAACTCTCTTCGAGGTCGCTCACCT
>JAFMEI010000105.1 GCA_017856815.1 Ilumatobacteraceae bacterium | reverse complement strand
CGGTCGTGCGTGTTGGTTCGCCCAGTGTGCGGCCATCGTCGTTGCATGCCTGCACAGTGGTTAACGCCAGAAGCAGTAAGAACCAGGTGGATTTGCTGCGAATTTGGGCACGGACGGACGGCATCACAGAGGGTCAGGCTAGGTCACGCATTAGCGTCATTATCGCAATGATGAACAACCACAACGCAGACCCACTCTGTGTGCTCACAGTTCATGCCCATCCCGACGATGAGGCGTCCAAGGGCGCGCCGACCCTAGCGATGTATGCCAGCCGAGGGGTCCGTACTGTTTTGGTTTGTTGCACGGGTGGCGAAGAAGGCGACATGAATAACCCGAAACTTCGGGAGCCGGGTCAGCCGTTTCATGACCTCACACCTGCGGAAGAAAAGAAGCTTTTGGCGCAATTGCGCCCGATTGAACTCAAGGCTTCGGCACGGGTAATTGGCTTCAGCGATGTGGTCATGCTTGGCTACCGCGATTCGGGAATGCTTGACTCGCCATCCAATTCAAATCCTGAGTGTTTCCACATGGCAGATCTTGACGAAGCAACCGGCAGGCTCGTGGCAGAGATCCGTAGAACACGTCCACAGGTGATCATCACCTATAGCGATGACCAACGCGGATATCCGCATCCCGATCATGTCAAGGTTCACGACATTTCAGTACTTGCCTTCGAACGCGCTGGAGATCCAATGTGGTACCCCGAGGCGGGAGACCCGTGGCAGCCATTGAAGTTGTATTACACGTTGTGGTCGCGAGCGCGAATCATGGCGATGCACGAAGCAATGCTGAAACTGCGAGGCTCATCGCCATTTGATGCGAAGTGGTTGGAGCGACCCAGCCAAGACGAGCGCATTACGACCAAACTGCACGTGGGTCCCTGGCTGTATGCCCGTACCGGAGCTTTAAAAGCACATGCCACGCAGATTGATCCAGACGAGCCTTGGTGGTTTGGTCTTTCGGACGAAGAAATGGCCGAGGTTTATCCGTATGAGGATTGGGTGCTTGCAAAGTCTGCAGTTGTTGGCCCGTCTTTAGGGGAATTTGAATCCGATTTGTTTGCCGGCATTGATGCCGCGGTTGTAGCCCCAACCAACGGAGTAACCCTGCGATGAGCACAGTGCAGTACCGACTTCAGCTCGGCAAGAAACAAGAAATTGTTGAAGGTCCAGATGGTGCTGATGTCGTCGTTTTCATCGATACTAAAGATGCAGATCTTGATCCATCAGTGGCTTACATGCTCGGCAAATTGAAAGCCGAGGGCAGCACTGGAGCGCTGATTGATGAATTGCGCTCGGGGCGCGCCGCAAGTGCGATTTCCAAATTGCGCAAAAACGCTTAGGCGCGCATTGCGTTGCGCAATTCTCGGTAACCGATCAGCACAGCGCCCGATTCCTTGATTGCATTAGCTAGTTCAGCACTCTTCGTAATGAATGCGTGATCATCAATCCAGCCTTGGGCAACTGCACCAAGTGCGCGGACTTCCGGAGTGTCAATAGCTGGCTGGATATGGACCTCGGTGACGCCTGGCTGCAGGTTAGAGATTGACTCAAGAACGCGGTCCGAACTTCCTGATCGCCAGTCGTGATCGAAATGATCGGGGAACATCACATTTTCGTCGCGGGCTAACTGCCGAAATGGAAATCCAGCTTGTTCGGCCGTGATGGTTGATGGCAATCGGATTGGAAGACGAAACTCCACTGCGAGTTCCAGATAGACATCAAAAAATTCGGGCCTCAGCGTGATTGCCGACAGATGCGGTGCGAGATGTGTGACATCGATTCCCCAGACAATTGCCCGTTCGATCTGAGCGCGACACTCACGAAAAACTTCACTCACATCGGCGTGTTCCCACAGATCATCAATTGATTCGGGGAATCCACCGTCGCCAGATAACAGCGATGGTGCATGAGTGAGTGGACCCCACCGATACAGGGGATGCTCGGCATTCAAAGTGAGGTGTACACCGATGTCCTCACCGGCATACATCGATGCGGCGTGTCGCGCCCACGGAGCAGGCATCATGATCGAGGCGCAAGTGGCTAAACCACTTCGAATCGCGTCATATACGCCGAGGTTTGCGCCGTGACACGAGCCAAGGTCGTCGCAAGAAATGATTAGCAACTTGGCATCGGCTTGCAGGCCGAGAGCTTCTGCAGTTGAACGTGCCACGACCACCAAACTACCCCGACAGTTGCTCGCAATAGCCCCACAAGCCAAGTCGTGCCGTGCGCGCATCACGCTCTGCTGCACTGAATTCATCGGCGTGCGCGGTATTTGGTGGGTACGGATATGCGGTTGCGAATCCCTGCTCCAGTAAAGCCCGATTGAGAAACACTTCGTCAGGCCCGACATACACGTAGGCGAGGAGTCGCCCATACTTGTCGCGCGCCTCAATGTCACGGACAAGACGCACCCGTGACCCTTCTTGAAGTATCGACTTTGTGAAGTCACTTGCTTCGGGGCCAAAACACTCAACAGGGGCGCCTGGCTTCACTGTCTCGGGCGTGTCTACACCGATGAGCCTTATTTGGACATCTCGGTTGCCAATCCGTGCAACGAATGTGTCGCCGTCTATTACTCGCGCCACAACACCAGATGAAGGGTCAGAATTCGTCGAGTTGCGGGTCGCGAAAAACGCGCCAACAGAACTAACAGTTATTAGAAGGGAAGCAGCTAGAACGCCGCTTCGTCTCACAGGCGTTCGATAATCGTGCCGGTGCCGAGACCGCCACCGCAACACATTGAGACCAGACCGTATCGACCACCAGTGCGCTCAAGTTCGTAAAGCGCTTTGGTCATGAGGAAGCCACCGGTAGCACCAAGTGGGTGACCAAGTGCGATCGCGCCACCGTTGGGATTGGTCTTTTCAAGGTCGGCGCCGAGTTCCTTTGCCCATGCGAGCACAACTGAGGCGAATGCTTCGTTGATTTCGAATGTGTCGATGTCACCGATCTTCAGGCCGTTGCGCTTCAGCAGGTGCTGAGTGGCATCAATGGGGCCGGTGAGCATGAGCACAGGATCAACGCCTACGAGGCAAGTATCAACAACACGTGCGCGTGGTGTCAGACCTAGCTGCTCGGCCTTCTTGGCGGACATCATCAGAACTGCTGACGCACCGTCGGAAATTTGGGACGAGTTTCCTGCAGTGTGAACACCATTTTCACGGGCCACTGGCTTCAGGTTGCGTAGCGACTCCAACGAGGTGTCCCGGAGTCCTTCATCGCGAGTCACCGTGTGAGTTGTCTCTAGTGGATTGCGGTCGGCATCGAGATCTGGTGCGGTTATCGGCATCCACTGGCCAGCAAATCGGTCCTCGGCCCATGCACGTGCGGCACGCTGTTGGCTCTGGAGTCCGAACTGATCGGTGTCTTCACGGGTAACGCCCCACTTGTCTGCGATGCGCTCCGCACCTTCGAATTGTGAAGTGAACTCGTACTGTCCGAAGTAGGTCTTCGGGATCGGAACACCAAGACCAAGGTTCTTGTTCGAGTTGCTACCAATCGGAACACGGCTCATCACTTCAACACCACACGCAAGAGCCACATCAACTACGCCCGCGGCGATGAGCGAAGTAGCAAGGTTGGTTGCTTGTTGTGAAGATCCACACTGGGTATCGACAGTTGTTGCAGCAGTTCCAAGTGGAAGCCCAGCGGATAGCCATGCAGTGCGGGTTACGTTGAAACTCTGCTCGCCAATCTGGCTGACACAACCGCCAACAACCTGACCGACTTCGTTCGGGTCGATCCCGACTCGGTCGAGAATGCCCTTTTGGACATTCGCCAGCAGCTCAGCTGGGTGGAGGGAAGCCAGACCACCATTACGGCGGCCGACGGGGGAACGGAGGGCATCAACGATTACAACATCTGTCATGGAGTGATCTTAGGCGGGTCAACTAATCTCTCGGCATGGCGAGTCGGAGAACTGCAGCAATCTTTTTGGCGATGACTACGGGTCTGGGGCTTTTTTCAACGGAAGCAAGCGCTGAAACCAAGAACGCGCCAGTTGAGCCATCGGTGGCTCTGCGTCCAGCATCTGGCCCATTGGTGGGTTCAATCACTGTTTCCCGAGGCTCTTTTGTCTACATCAGATCCAACATTTTCCTTGGTGTCGACACCAAGACACTGAAGCGAGGTGTCGGATATTGGCCCGGTACCGGGCGCCCTGGAAGCCTCGGGAACCCGACCTTTGCTGGTCACCGCACAGCCGCGACCAAGCCCTTCAACCTGCTTGTAAATGTTCGTAACGGAGATCGTGTTCAGATCTTCTACGGCGGGGCGAAGTACGAATACCAAGTGTTCGATCACTTCAACGTGAAGCCAACCGACGTTTGGATTAAAAACGGGAAGTCCTTTTCTGTTTTTGGCACACGGCTTCCAACGCTCACTTTGTTCACCTGCAACAACGGAACCCAGTTGCGATATGCGGTGTTTGCGTTCAAAGTCAACAACGGACCCACAAAACCCAAGGTGCCGTTGCCGCCCCCGCCTTCAGGTGGTGGGAAACCCAAACCTCCAGCTCCCAGCTGGTGAACCAAGGAGGCAGTAATGGATATCGGTCGTGTAGGTATTTGGCATGTGTTCGATCTCGTATCGCCGCAGGAAACTCGGTCCGCAGTATCAACACTGGAAAATCTTGGCTTCAAGGCAGTTTGGATTCCCGAAGCCGGTGGACGTGAAGCATTCGTTGCGTCCTCGGTGATTCTCGGCGCAACTACCGAGCTTGTGGCCGCGACAGGAATTGCCAACTTGCATATGCGCGAGCCGATGTCAATGAACGCGGGATGGCAAACCCTTTCTGATGCGTATCCGGATCGGTTTTTGTTAGGTATTGGTGTGAGTCATCAACCGTTGGTTGAAGGCGTGATCGGTTCTACTTATTCAAAGCCTTATTCAACAATGGTGAAGTATCTCGATGGAATGGACTCCGGCTTGTACTTCGGTACCAAGCCAGCAGTTGCGCCGACACGCGTGCTCGCCGCGCTTGGACCCAAGATGTTGAAGCTCTCAGCCGAACGGACCGCGGGTGCACATCCTTATTTTGTTCCAGTCGAACACACGCAGTTTGCCAGGGAAATTCTTGGGCCGTCACCAATGTTGAACACCGAATTGGCCGTGGTCATCACCAACGACATTGATGCTGGTCGAGAAATCGCGCGCAAATACATGTCTACCTATCTGCGCTTACCGAACTACACGAACAACCTGAAGCGTTTCGGGTGGACGGACACCGATATTGAAGAAATCAACGATCGTCTTGTGGATGCGATTGTTCCAGTGGGCGATATTGATCATGTAACGAGTCGGATCAAGGCACATCTAGATGCGGGCGCAAGCCATGTGTGTGTGCAAGTGCTCAACGGTGCCATGAACAAGATGCCTTACGACGAGTGGAAGGCGCTGGCGGCAGCAGTAAAAGGGCTCTGAGAAGTGGAGTCGGCACTTGCACAACTACGCCGCGAGTGGTCGGCGTTTGAAAGCCTTCTAGCAAACCCAAATCTTGGACTCGCGGTACCTGATTGCCCGCAGTGGAACGTGGGAGAACTAGTACTGCATGTGGGCCGCGTCCATCATTTTTTCGCCGAGATGGTTCGCTCTGGCCGCGACCGTCCGTTTCCATTGAGTGAGATCGCAGCACCCACCGAAAGCGATCTGATTGCGTGGGCACAGCGAGGCAGAGACAGCTTTGTAGCCGAAGCAATGACTCATGCAAGCACAGACTTCGCATGGTCGTGGACCCAAGACAAAACCGTTGCGTGGGTACTGCGCCGGTTGCTTCACGAAACACTTGTTCACCGTTGGGATCTTGCAAATGCGGTTGGCAACAAGATGCCAACCGATGCCGCAGTGGCGAGTGACTGCATTGATGAGTTTTTGGTGAGTTTTGTAGCGGGGCGTAAGTCAG
>JAFMEI010000104.1 GCA_017856815.1 Ilumatobacteraceae bacterium | reverse complement strand
ATTGGTGCTGAAGATAAGCGCATGCTCGAGACATTCGACACCGTATTGCCAATGGATCAGACCTCTCTCGTTTCAGTTCAAGCTGATAAGTGCTCAGTTGAGTGGCGACGGCAATTCGCAGCGCTGCTTGCGAAGTAAGTCCCATGATTGAGAAGGCCTACGACGTCTGCGTGGTCGGCAGTGCCAATCTTGACTTAGTCACCGCAGTCGATCATCTCGTGCGTCCTGGTGAGACCATTCTTGCGCGTGGCTACCAAGAGCATCCGGGCGGTAAGGGACTCAACCAAGCAGTCGCGTGTGCCCGCATGGGTGCTCAGACTGCATTTGTCGGTTGCGTCGGACACGATGCAGCCGGGGCTCACTTGATGGATGTAATGACCCGAGAGAAAATCAACACCGATGCTGTGGCACGTGGCAACGATCCAGCGGGTAGAGCCTTCATCAGTGTCGACGCCAATGGAGAAAACAACATCATTGTGGTCCCTGGCTCAAACGCGAAACTCAAAGCTGGGCATGGCGTGGAGATAGTTGAGAATTCCAAAGTGGTACTCGCTCAATTAGAGATACCGCTTGATGCGGTGATTGCTGCATTTGCTTCAGCGCGTCGCGCTGGTGCTGTGACAGTGCTCAATCCAGCTCCGGTTCGTGACCTGCCAGACGAGTTGCTGGAATTGTGTGACTACGTTGTGCCGAATCAGGTGGAGGCACAGCACATCGGGGGAGTGGCACGGTGTCTTGCACTTGGTGTTAAGGCTGTGATCACAACTCTCGGAGCCAACGGTGTGCAGATTGACTCCGCCGAGGGTTCCGAAAAAATCGGCTCAATCCAGGTCACTGCAGTTGATACCACCGCTGCTGGCGATGCTTTTCTAGGGGGATTTTGTTCATCGCTTGCATCAGGAGCAGTGGTTAACGAAGCGGTGCGAGTGGGAGCAATAGCCGGCGCAGTTGCTGTCACTCGTGAAGGTGCCGTGCCGTCGCTGCCGACTGCGGAAGAGGTTGCGGCACGCCGCGCCGAGTTGAGTTCCTGATCAGTGACCCTCGGGTTCGTCGCCCGTTCTTGCTTGACCAATCTTGTTGTACGTGGCCGCGACTTCTCCAAGCTTGCCGAGAGTGACTCCGAGTTCCTCGGCGATTTCTGCAACAACCGTGACATCCTTTTCCAGATACGGGCGCGTGCCAGCCTCCATCAATTCAAAGGGCCGACCTCCAAGTAGGGCAACGGCACGTGAGGCGCCAGAGCAGTTGGCGAGGGTATTCGCGAGCAGCTCACGATCGATTCCAAGGGCATCACCAAGTGCTTGTGCTGCGCCCGCCAATTGCATGGTGGCGGCAAAGAGGATGTTGTTCACCAGTTTCACCTTCATGGCATCTCCGAGTCCACCAACATGCATGATCGGATTGGCATATGCGCCAACGGCGCTTTGGATAATTGGAAGAGTCGCGGGTTCGCAGCCAACCATCACGGCAAGTGTGCCGGCACGAATTTGATCAGCGGTTCCGCTGACTGGAGCATCAACAATTGTTACGTCACTGCGCATGCTTTGAAGGCGTTGGAGTAAGGCCGGGCTCCCCGTCACATGGGAAGCGAAGACCGCACCAGCCTTCATTGCGGTTAGTGCGCCCTCATCAATCATCGTTGCTTCGAGCTGCGCATCGGAAAAAAGACACGTAATGAGCAGATCGACATCGGTCGCGGCATCTCTGGCGGTGGGAACCACTTTTGCGCCGACTTTTTGCAGCGCATCAATTACCTCGGGACGCCTTCCGCACACGGTTACTTCAATGCCTGCAGCGCACATGCGCTCAACCATCGGCATCCCCATCTGCCCTGGGCCAATGAACCCAACCTTCATTTCATCCCCCGATCAACAAGGTGAAATCCTACGTGAGGCTAATCAGAGCTGCACATTTGCAAGCACGCCGGGATTCATGATCCCAAAGGGATCAAGACGCGACTTCATGGCTTTTAGTGCCTCAATTTTTGCAGCACCTGATTCTTTGACGAACCGGTCCACCTTTAAGGTCCCAACTCCGTGTTCGGAAACCGCTGAACCACCGTGGTTAGTGACGCTGTCATACACGCAAGATTCAATTTGCTCAGTTGCGACGGCGCCAACGATGTTTACGTGCAAGTGACCATCACCAATGTGTCCAAAGTTGATTACCCGCAGTGCCGGATTGATATCGGTAAGTGCTCGCGAAGTTGCTTGCAGGAACGCGGCACAGTTTTGTGGAGGGATTCGGACATCAAATTTGAGCGGGGGGCCAAGCGTATTAATCGCTGCCGAGTGATCCTCGCGGTACCGCCAGAGCTTCGCTTTGTCAGCTTCACTCTTGGCAACAACCGTGTCGAGAACGCGATCGGTTGCCGCAAGGAGCTGCGCAAACTCAGACACATCGCCGAAGATTTCAACTAGCAGATAGGCCTCCGCACTGGGTAGTGGTGGTGAAAGCGCGTAGCTTTCGCACACGAGTGAGAGCCCTTCATTGGTAAACAATTCAAGGGCTTCAACTCGGGGATTGTTGCGCCATGAAAGTGAAGCAGAGACCGCGTCGTCGACCGAGGCAAAGGATGCGATCATCACGCTTGTTTCATCAGGCAATTTGTGCAGTTGGAGTTCCAGGCTAGTAACGATTCCAAACATTCCTTCAGAGCCACAAAGTGGATCAACCGAAGCATTGATCACGCTCTCACCCGTTCCATACACCACATTGACGCATTGAGTGTTTTCTCGCATTGCACCAAAGCGCAGATGGTTGAGGCCACTGGCGTTGGTTGCAAACATCCCACCCAGGGTCGCTGAGTCCCGTGCTGCAAGGTCGACACTAAAACGTAAACCCGCCACTGCGCAGTGGCGCTGAAGGTCACCAAGGGTTGTTCCAGCACCGACACGAATCGTGTTGTTGTTTATGGGCTCGATTGAATTCAGCAGTGCAGTGGTGAGGACAATTCCTCCGCGTAACGGGATTGAGCCGCCAACTAATCCTGTATTGCCGCCTTGGGGAACTATCGCCACTTTCTCGGCGATGCAGAGCTGAACAACTGCAATCACCTCATCGTGATCACGAGGTCGCACCACCGCCGTAGCCTGCCCTTGAAAACGGCCGGTCCAGTCGGTCTCAAAACGTGCCCGAACTTGGGCATCGGACAACACATTGTCAATGCCAACTATTGCGCTTAACTGAGCGAGAAAGCTTGATCGGACCACGATCAAAAGTTAGCGGCGAAAGGCGAGCGTGGTCAGGCGTTGAAGTTAAGGCGCAAACCTGGCCGGGGCCAGCGACAGGAAATCAGGCGCCCAGTCAATGACAGCGTGATGAAAGCCGTTTGCATGTCGGGGCCACCAAAACAAATGTTGGTTACCGCGTGGTCAAACACACTTTCAGGAAGGCTGTGAACTTTAAATGAGCCATCCTTGGTATTCACTTCAGTTATTCCACTGTGAATCAGTGTTCCAACCAGCACATTTCCATCAGCATCGACTGCGAGCGAGTCCAAACCCATTGCGCCGGGCAAACCGACTACGAGAGACCACTCATCAAAACGTGACTCACGAAAGAATGCGTGAACGCCGTGGCCAGGGGAGTCCTTGAGCTTTCCTGGCGCAACAATCTCACGTCGATGCACCATGCGGGTATGTGTCTCCGACCAATAGAGCGTCTTGCCATCAGGTGAAAGACCAATACCGTTCGGGCCATCCACTTGCGGCAACGGACAACTAATTGCAGATCCGTCTGGTTGTGCGTAATAGATGGCATTGCCACCGAGGTCGGTAAACCAAAAGCCACCGTCAGTGTCAAACACAATGTCGTTTGGTGCTGTCAGTAGATGCCCGTCACACTCCGTGTAGAGATCTTTAAACTCTCCTGTTTCGAGGTTCACCTTCTGGATTCGACCACGATGTGAAGCATCCGGGGTCATGCCACCGTTGTTGCATACGTACACCGAGCCGTCAGGTCCGATCGCGGCACCGTTGGGACCATCACCCAATTGGGCAACTACGGACTTTGTGCCATCGGTTGCAATTCTGGTTAAGCGACCACCAACGATCTCAACAACGAGCACGCTGCCATCGGCGAGTGCGATTGGCCCTTCAGGAAACTCGAGACCCTCAGCGAGGATCTCCACATCTTGAAGTTGGAGTGAGTTTTGTGATGTCACTTGGGGGCGAAACGCGTGCCAGCGTCGACACGAATTGTGCCGCCGTTCAACATCGGGGTCTTCACAATGGTCATTGCGACATTCGCAAATTCATGCGGCTTGCCCATGCGCTTAGGGAACGCAGCGTCTTTGCAGAGCACGGCGGCGCGTTCTTCATCGAGTCCCGCCACGATTCCGGTTGCAAACAAGCTTGGAGCGATTGCGTTCACTCGTACGCCGATGTTGCCGAGATCGCGAGCCATGGTGAACACCATGCCAACGATGCCAGCTTTGGCTGCTGAGTAAGCGACTTGACCAATCTGACCTTCAAATGCAGCGATTGAAGCGGTGTCAATAATCACGCCGCGCTCGCCCTCTTCATTTGGCGCATTCTTTGACATGTGCAGTGCTTGGATGCGGTTCAAGTTGAATGTGGCAACGAGGTTCAGGTCGATGTAGCGCTGAAAGTTGTCAAGCGGGTAGGCGCCATCTTTGCCGACGGTGCGCATTGGCATGCCACCGCCACCACCGATGGTGTTCACAGCAATGTGCAACGCGCCGTGTTGTGCGACAACTTCGTTAATCGTCGCTTCCGCTGCTGCGTAGTCGAGTGCGTCTAATGCGTGGAATGTGCCGCCAAGTTCTTTGGCTACTTCTGCGCCCTTCGATGACGGCAGGTCAAGAATCGCTACCGTTGCCCCTTCAGCTGCGAGTTGCTCGGCCGTTGCTTTGGCCATGCCGGACGCGCCGCCTGCGACGATTGCTACTGAACCTTTGACTTCCATGTGTTCCCCCGTGTGGTGTGTTTTCGAACTTTCTCAGGCTAGGTCAGCAGCAACCACGGCACCCGATTCGGCGAGGCTCCTGATGTGGTCTTCGGTGAACCCAAGTTCACGCATAATGGCTGCGGAGTTCTGGCCGAGTATCGGCGGTGGGGTATCGAGGGTGAGTTGCAGATCACCGAAGTCCCACAGCCCACCAACCTGACGCATCGGGCCGTAGGCGAGATGGTCATAAGAAGCCACAAGGCCAGCCGACGTTGTTGCATCTCCGAACAGGAACTCTTGAGTTTGATCAAGACGAACGGGTTCGCAAGGAACGCCAGCCTGCTCCAGTTCAGAAAGTGTCGATGCACATTCGCGTCCAGCGAATTTGGCTTCCACTGCCTCAAGTGTGGTTGCACCAGCAACTCGACACAGCGCATCAACCTGTTCGGTGGTGCGAGCCACTACAGCGATCCAGCCGTCGGCGAGTTGATAGATGCGGTCTGTTGGCGATACACCGGTTTGACGATTATCCAGACGCGGATAAGGGGCCAACTTCCCATCCGGCAACACGAGGGTCTCACTTGTAGTTAGCAATGCAGCCCCCAGCAAAGATGCTGAGACGGTTTGTCCTTCACCAGTTTCGTCTCGGCGCATCACACCAAGCAATGTGGCGACAACTGATGCCATCGCGCACTGGTGGTCCATCATTCCGAAGCGGTGCCACATGGGTTGGTTGCCTTCACCAGCGCCTTCGTATTCCCAGCCACATGATGACTGGAACAACTGGTCGTAGCCAGGCCAATCCTTGCGTGGCCCAATCGGGCCGTACGACGAAGTGTGGCAGTAAACCATCTTGGGATTGATCTTGCGCAAGGTTGGCTCGTCAATGCCAAGTTTGATTGCGGCAGGCATACGAATGTTGTGGTGAATTACATCGGCCCATTCCACAATGCGTTCAAGAATTTCTCTTGATTCGGGCTTCTTGAGGTCAAGAGCGATGTCGCGTTTGCCACGCTGACAGCCGGCAAAAACACGCTCAACATGCCGCATCATGTCGCCTGTGGTGGTTTCGAGTTTGATGACATCTGCGCCGAGGTCAGCCATCAGCATTGGCGCCAACGGGCCAGCCAGGAAGTTTCCGAAGTCGAGCACCTTCAATCCAGCAAGTGGGGCGCTTGACTTTGCGGTTCCGCTTGCAGATTTCTGCCGCGGTGTAGCCCAAGATGCACCAGCGTGTTCGCCGAGTCGTGGAGCCGGAGAGACAACTTGTGGTGCTGGTTGGGTCATGTATGGAATACCAGCTTGCTGAGTTTTGCCCCA
>JAFMEI010000103.1 GCA_017856815.1 Ilumatobacteraceae bacterium | reverse complement strand
GAAGGCGCGGCCCGACGCGCGGCTCGGATCGCTGATGGATTTGTTCCAACTGTGCCCGAGCTGGTCTCGGTTTATTTGGACGAGTGCAAAAAGCTTGGTAAAGAGCCGGGCATCTCGGGTGGTGCTTCTGGGCCGATGTTCATTCATGTGAGCGAGGATCCCGACAGAGCGTGGTCGAAGATCGCGCCACACGCCTTGCATGAGTCGAACTCCTACGGGCGTTGGCTGAGCGAAAACGGAAATGCAGGCCCGTACCAGGAAGTGGACAATGCAGACCTGCTTCGCGCCAGTGGCACCTATGCCGTAATGACACCTGATGAGGCCGTGGCGCATGCCAAGAGCACCTTCATGTTGATGTTGCATCCGCTGATGGGCGGTCTCGACCCAGAGGTGGCCGCAGAATCACTTGAACTCATTGAGCGCAAGGTCTTGCCCCAGTTTGAGAACTCTTAGAATGGGCGCATGAAACGCTTCATTGCTCTATTGGTTGCGCTTGCTGCCGGACTATTTATTGTCGCGTCACCGACATCGGCATCGGTGAAGCCCTCAGCTCTGCCCCCACTTCCAGACGGCTACGACGAATTTGTTCCCACTTTTGATTTCCAAGAGTTGCTTGGGTCGCAAATCACCGGAGCCTCACTTGTCGACATGTCTTGCATAGTTGATTCTGTCGTTGGAACAAATTTGTTCTCGGGGTCGGATCCAGAATTTACGGTCATCGAACGGCTCGCTGACTTGCCAGTTGCATTTTCCGATCCGAATGCAGATGTCGTATTGGAGTGCGGACTTGAACTTGGATTCCCGCGCGAACCACAAGAAATCTCGGGCACGATTAGTAACCCCGCGATGACTGAATTCCTCGGAACTTCCTCGGGTGCAATCAACATGTTCTGCGATATTGATGCATCACCGAACGTGACAATTCAAATGCGATTTGGGGGTGCTGTTCCAGGTGGGGCCGATGTAACAGCCATCGGTGCGGATTCTCAAATCCCATTCGTCTGCAATATGTTGATCATTTTTGAGGGTGAAGAAACCAGCTTGCTAGTGGGCAGTGTCGATGGTGCTTTGGAAATCTTCAATCCATTCGACTCGACGTCCCTATGTAATCGCACGCGGGTAATTAGTTGTGTTGCTATCCGGCTCCAAGATGCAAGGGTAGAAATCACAAGTGCGTCGGGCAAATTTGAAGGGTATGTCGGTACGGGCGCATTCAGTTTTCAAAATCAATTCACTCTTCCAAGCATTGACTCATTGCTCTCAATGGCTGGTGTCAGCCCAGCGCGATTAAGCGCCACCAAGTTGGCGGCCAGCAAACGAACGGGACGCAACGCGTTGATATGGCTTGAACTAGAGCCGGGTCGCAACAGGGCAAGCATCGTTCATCCATATAAGGCTCCTGGTCGGGCAATGGCAACGATCCGTGATGGAGAACAGATAGTTGTTGTGTCATCGCAGACAGGTTCTTGCGTGATCTCGGCGCGCCGTGGCACGGGTACTTGGAAGAGAGTGGCTCAAGTTGGTCTAAATCAAGATGGTGCTGCGCGCTTGTCGCTAAGTGGTGCGAATCTTGTCAATTTCAAGTCAACAGGAGTGATTCGTAACGGTGTTGTGACCCTTCGTGCCGCATGTGGACCCTCGCGCACATGGACGGATACGAAACAGGTCAAGTACTTGGGTCGATGACGTTTGGGGAATTACTCACCAACTCACTCAACCTGACACAGTTGCAATATGGAGACTGAGCACGGCGAAGAAACTCCACCGCCGGCAATCCCATCTGGCACTGTTGCAATTCTGCGAGATGGACAAAGCGGTCTTGAGGTTCTTCTAGTTCGTCGCCCTGCCTCGGAACGTGACACATTTTCAGGTCTGTGGGTTTTTCCGGGAGGAAAGGTAGAGGCGGGAGACATCACTCACGGTGATGACGAAGTGCGATCGGCCCTGCGCGCCGCCGTGCGGGAGACACAAGAGGAAGTTGCGTTACAACTTGAGCACCATGAATTGGTGCCACTCAATCGTTGGGAACCGAAACCTGTTAAGGCACTTGCAAAGCGATTTTCCGCATGGGTGTTCTTGGCACGGGCAACGGATGCAGAAGTTGTGGTTGATGGGGTTGAAATTCGCGAGCACGACTGGTTTGCTCCACGCCACGCAATGAATCTGCACAGTGAAGGAGAGATTGGGCTCTCACCTCCAACTTGGCACACGCTTCATGAACTCGGTCAGCATCATTCAGTAGACCACGTACTTGCTTGGGCGACGAATCGTGCGCCGGAGCACTACTACTCGAGTTTCGGTGAGGATTCAGGACACACAGTGATCGTTTGGCACGGTGATGAACTCGTGGATGGGAATGCCGATGCACGGCATCGCCTGTGGCTAATTGACGGTGCGTGGCGATATGAGAGGAATGTCTGATGGAAATCCGATATTCGTCTGAAGCGGAGGCGTATCGACTCAAGATCAGAGAGATCTTGAAAAACAATCTGCCAGCTGACTGGAAAGGTATCGGCGCGCTCGACGAAGAGGCGCGTGAGAAGTTTGCTGAAGACTGGAAGAAAGTCCTTCATGTAAACGGATTGCTGGCAGTCAATTGGCCGAAAGAGTTTGGTGGCGGTGGTCTCAGTTTCATTGAGCGGGTGATTCTCAATGAAGAGCTGACAAAAGCCGGTGCTGAGCTAGACGATGTAAAGCTGGCATTGGGAGTTAACCAACTCGGCCCAACTCTGATGGCGGTAGGCACTCAGGAACAACGTGAGTACTTTCTGCCTCGAATTCTTTCCGGCGAGCATCAATGGTGCCAGGGATATTCAGAGCCCAATTCGGGGTCGGACCTCGCGGGCCTTGCGGCGTCGGCGTACCGCGATGGCGATGAATGGGTGATTAACGGTCAGAAAATCTGGACCTCAGAAGCACACACAGCGAATTGGATTTACTTGTTGGTTCGCACTGACGCTGAGGCGCCAAAGCATGAGGGAGTCACTTTCATGCTTGTGGACATGAATCAGCCCGGCGTTGAAGTTCGCAAGGTTGTGAATATTTGTGGCAGCCACGACTTCAACGAAGTGTTCTTTACCGATGCCCGCACACCGCACAAATATGTGGTGGGGGAGGTCAACAAGGGCTGGTCAGTATCCACTGTTCTTTTAAGTGAAGAGCGTGGCAACGATCCCACGCAGCGGGGGATCATCCATCGTGCGCAATTAGATGCCTTGGTCGAGGTTGCTCGACAGCGCGGAGTAACGAATGATTCAGTGATGCGCCAACGCCTTGTGCGGGCACATACTGATGTTGAAATCATGCGTTGGATTGGCCTAAAGATGCTCAGTGATGCCTTGAATGATCGCCCCACCGGACCCGAAGGTTCTTTGTTCAAGATCATGTGGTCTCAATACCACCAGCGGCTCACGAATCTGGCGATGGACATCATCGGAATTGAATCAACGACTCCGTGGGGCATGAAGCCCGCAAACTTCTTCATTGATCTCCCTGGTGCGCCATTTTCAACTCGGTCGTGGATGTGGAGTTTTTTAGCGGCCCGTTCTGACACCATCCGTGGCGGCACCGGCGAGATCCAACGCAACATCGTTGGAGAGCGCGTGCTGGGCTTACCCAAAGAGGTACGAATGGACAAAGGGCCTTGGAACCAAACTCTCCGTTGAATATGAAAATCAGCCGACTCGAACTCATCCATGTGACGATGCCGATGGTGTCGAAATTTGAGTCAGCTCATTCGTCGCGCTCCGAACGCGAATTGTTTCTCGTGAAGCTCACCTCGTCTGATGGCGTAACCGGATGGGGAGAGTGTGCCGCTGAGAGGATTGCTGGATACAGTGCCGAGACGATCGGAAATGCAGCTCATGCGATCAGAAACACTTTTGGCCCAAAGCTCTCAAGTCGAAGTGCGGTAACCGCAGCGGACATTGACGGACTGGGTGTTGGAAATCCGCACACAAGTTTTGCGCGCAGCGCACTGCAACAGGCAGTTTTGGATGCCGAGTTACGCACAGTAAATACAAGTCTTGCTGCCTACATCGGCGTATCCGCCGATTACGTCTCACCTGGAGTGGTAGTGGGTATGCAGGACGATGACCGCGCACTCCTTCGGGAGGTCGATGGGTACATTGCTGATGGTTATCAACGGATCAAGTTCAAGATTGAACCAGGGCGCGATGTTCAGGTTGTTCGTACCGTTCGCAATCACGTTGGCCCAAGATTTTTGTTACAAGTTGATGCCAACGGTTCGTATCGAGGTGGAGATACCCAGTCGCTGATTCTGTTAGATGAATTCAATTTGGCAATGGTTGAGCAGCCTCTGCCACCCGATGATCTTGAGGGTTCAAAGTTGCTTGCTGCACAAATGTCAACGCCGATCTGCCTTGATGAAGGAATCGCCACGGCGGCCGACGCGCGTCATGCAATCGAATTTGGTGCAGGCAGCATCATCAATGTGAAACCGGGCCGCGTGGGGGGAATTCTCGAGGCCCACCGAGTGCAAAGGGAATGTGCTGCCTTGTCCGCGGGGTGCTGGATCGGCGGAATGTTGGAAACAGGCGTTGGTCGCCACGCGAACGTGGTTCTCGCAGCTGATGTCTCCTGCACTCATCCAGGAGACGTATCGGCATCGAGGCGATATTTTGCAACCGACCTAACTGAGCCATTTGAGCTGATTGACGGTCGTGTTGAGGTGCCGACAGAACCTGGTGCTGCCCGCGCGCCGATACCCGAGGTGTTGAAGCGGTTCACCACATCGGTTGAACGAATTATCTGAGCAGCGTTTGGTCAGTCACAAGGGGTGAATTGGGCTGGTGTGCCAGCCAGTCGCTGCTCAATCCAAGCCACAATGTCGCTCTGCGCAGCAGTAATAACGTCAACGTGTCCGACATTTGGGTATGTCTTGCGCAAGATCGTTGAACCACCAGTGACACACGCTCGTTCAAGATAAAGCTTGGAGCCAAGTACGGGAATCTGCTCATCGTTTTCCCCGTGGTAGACGAAAATCGGCACAGTCGTGGCCACGTTTCCTGGTGTGTTCGCCTCAAGATAGGTGGCAAATGGTTCTACTGAAGCGGGATCCTTCGCGATATACAACGCAGGATCTTTTCCACGGACCAGATCGTGTATCTCACTACATGTTTCTGCGGCAGTTTTAACCATGTTGAGGCCCTCTTCAGTCAGCACTTCACTCAGGTCAATATCTGGATATGCAGCTTCAAAACCCGCGCCCGCCATGAACACATATCCAAAAAATGGACTCGTGCGCAACACTGCTGCAAGGAGTTTTAGTTCGACAGCCGGCGCGCCCGCCACAGAGCCGACCACATTCGTGTCGGGTGCATATGTGGGAGCGATTTCTGCAGTAATCAGTGCAGCGCCCCCACCTTGTGAATGGCCCCAAACTATGGACTGCCCAGATGTTTCTGTCATGTTGCGCGCGGCACGAATGATGTCGAGTGTGCTGCGTGCTTCTGAGAGCCCAACGACATAAGGGTGTACGCCAGGTGTTCCCGATCCTTCATAGTCAGTGGCAACAACAATGAAGCCTCGTTCAAGAAACGGTGCAGCTATCGATGCAGATTCGCCGTTGCCTTCATTCCTGCTCGGAGCACATTGGTCGCCAAGACCAGTGGTGCCGTGGGCATAAGAGAGAACCGGCGCATCGGTGGCGACTGCGTCGGGGACCCAGATCAGTCCACTTACCGCGGTTGGCTCACCCGCAACAGTTGAGGACAAATAAAGCACTTTGTGAAGAGTGGATCCATCGCGGCTCGTTACGGCATCGCTCCAAATGATGTCGCCTGGCTTGCCGTTGGGCAATGGTGACGGCGGCACGTAAAAGTCATCACCTTGTGGTGCGCCGGGTTCAACTTCCGTGGTTGTTGATGTCAATGTGTCCTCAACGGCGTTGTTATCGCCGCCGCATGAAGCCACAGCGATGACGGCCACGGCTAAAAGAACCCCAGTGATCTTGCTCTTCATTTGTGCCCCCTCGGCAACAACTTATGCCTATTTTCTGAACAGTGCGCATATTTGTGGGGGTAAAGACCATTTGGCGTGTGAAACTTGAAACATGTCAGGTGTAGACGGTGCCATTGTCGATGATCTGGGTTTTCGTCTCGACGCGATGATTGCCGACCTCAAAGAACTGGTGACGCAAGAGTCACCTTCGAGGTCGGTTCCCGAGTTGAGTCTTTGTGCCGCAACACTTGCAGCGATTTTTGAACGCGTCACAGGAAAACCCGCAGA
>JAFMEI010000102.1 GCA_017856815.1 Ilumatobacteraceae bacterium | reverse complement strand
TTGGAACCACGAGAGCATCGGCATGGCGTTTGCACAACACGCCTGAGTCATGAGGACCATCAACGTCGCCGGCTTCAAGCCACACCAGTTGCTCACCGAGCACAATGCCATAGAGAACGCTGGCGGGGTTGCTACAACCTGGGCGCTCGCAGTGACGACTCATCACTAAGAAAGTACCGCCCACGGGCACCCAAAGACTGACTTGTGGGCGATACGGGACTCGAACCCATGACCTCCACGGTGTGAACGTGGCGCTCTAACCAACTGAGCTAAACGCCCTTACGGGGTAATTTCACGATAGTGGCTCACCAAAAGCGCCACCAATGCCCGAACCGAACAGAAACCGACGGAAAACTAGGCCTCCAGGCGACGGCGGCGGCGGTTACCCGCCAAGGTTCCAACTACTAGCAATGACACGCTCACAATCAAGATCATCGTTGCCAGCACGTTGATTTGTGGCGGAATCTTGCGCTGTTGCTCACCAAAAATCTGCAACGGGAATGTGAGCAATGAACCAGCATTGAAATAAGTGATGATGAAGTCATCAATCGAAAGTGCAAACGACAACATCGCAGCCGCAGCAATGCCAGGCGCGATCAAAGGCAGGGTCACTTTACGAAATGCCGCAAGAGGTGAGGCCCCAAGATCCATTGCGGCTTGCTCAAGTGTCCAGTCGAATCCCCGAATTCTGGCTCGCACGGTGAGAGCCACAAAAGAAATCTGGAACATCACATGGGCAATGATCACTGTGGGATAGCCAAAATCGACATCGTTGTTGATGAACAGAGTTGCAAGCGACGAACCGAGAACAACTTCTGGCGAAGTCAAAGGCAGAACGAGAAATAGATCCACCACAGTTCCGCCTCGAAATTTGTACTTACTCAACGAGATCGCCATCAGCGCACCGAGCACGGTTGCTATCAGGGTGGACGCAACTGCTATTCGCAAACTGACCAACAATGCTTCCGTCAACGCTTTTTCGGCGAATGGATTAGCCCAGTTGTCGAGCGTGAAACGCTGCCAACGAATGTTGTACTTGCCGTTTGGCTTGTTGAACGAGAACAGCACAACCACAAAAATCGGCAGGAAGATATAGAACAGCGCGAGTCCGGCATAGGCATTCAATGCCAATGATCCAAAACGAGCACGACGCGACTTCACCGCGCCTCGACCGAAACGGCTCATACGAGATCCTCGGTGCCGAGAAACTTGGTGTAAATCATTACCGCAACGGTGATAATCGCCATCAGCACCAGCGACATTGCACCCGCCACTGGCCAGTTGTTTTGGCGAATGAACTGATCTTGGATTGAGTTGCCGATCATGGTGGTGTTCGGAGAACCAAGCAAGGCTGCATTGATGAAGTCGCCAGCGGCTGGGATGAAGGTCAAAAGCGTGCCCGCAAAGATTCCCGGAAACGTCAATGGCAGCACTACCTTGCGAAACGCTCGGCGACCAGTTGAGTAAAGATCATGGGCAGCATCGAGGAGTCGCACATCGATTTTTTCCATGCTCACGTAAATGGGCAGCACCATGAACGGCAGGAAGTTATAGGTCAAACCACCAATCACGGCCGCGGGGGTATTCATCAACTTCCCGTTATCCATGATGTTCAACGACTCGAACAGCCCAGTGAGGCGCAGATCATCGATTATTGAAACGATCGGTCCAGAATCTGCCAGCAGATTTTGCCAAGCGAGAGTACGAATCAGATACGAGGTAAAAAACGGCACTACTACCAAACCGAGCAGGATGGTTTTGTAGCGGCCGCCGCGAAACGCAATTACATACGCAAGCGGGAATCCGATTATCAGCGTCAACAATGTGGCGATGCCGGCATAGCTGAAACTGCGAACGAATTGCGGTCGAAATTCAGTCAGAGCCGTTCGGTAGTTATCCCAGTGCCATGAAAAGTCGGGCCAAAAGTCAAACCGACTCTCCTTGGCTGACAAAGACATCACGAACAATGACCAGACCGGCGCTAGGAAAAATAGCGCCAACCACAAAATGCCAGGCTTCAAGAGGCCATACGGCGCCAACTTGCGTCGCACTTCCCCGTTTCCCATCACCGCCATGGCGATGATGCCGACCAAAACCACCACAAGCGCGATGATCACTACCCGTGCGGCATCACCATCCACCCAGCCCGCACCCACAGCCACAATGCCAAGGGCCAAAAGCAACATGGTTCCAAGACCAACGATGTCGGCACGGTCAAAAAACTTTGCCAGCCGTGTGCGTCGGTCAACAACCAGGTTCATTCGATTATCAAGCCCTAAGCGCCAGTGATTTTGGCGAACGCCTCGTCAAACTTGGCTTCTTCTTCCTCTGACAGTGATGCAAAAGTGCGCAAACGCTTCTTTTCGTCTTCGGTCGGGAACAAGATCGTGCTTTCAGCCATCATCGCCGCATCGCCACCCATCTTCACGAGTTCGTCACGAACGCCTTCGACTGGCGAAATGTATCCAACTTCAGCGGCGATCTTTGCCGCATGTGCCGGGTCATAGACGTAATTGATCCACTCCGCAACTGAATCAGACTGCTCTGAGCCCTTCATCCAGATCATTGTGTCGTACCAAGAAGTCGCACCCTCTTCGGGGATGATGTAGCGAACACTCGGGTTGTCGCGCGACAACTGAACTACGTCGCCAGACCACGCCACGCATGCGGCAAAGTTTCCGGTGTCGAGATCATCCATGTAGTCGTTTCCGGTGAACTGGCGAATCTGACCATCAGCTTTTGCCTTTTCCAACTTCTCAAATGCCACGGCTGCATCATCGAAGGTCGTGATGCTTGATGGATCAACACCTTCGCTCAAAAGAATTAGGCCAATCGTGTCTCGCATCTCTGTGAGCATGCCGATCTTGCCCTTGAATGCTGGGTCAAAAAGATCGGCAACCGAAGTGAGTTCACGTCCCGTCGCATCAATGTTGTAGGCAACTCCAGCTGTACCGGTCTGCCAAGGCATTGAATAAAGGTTGCCGGGGTCAAAGCCTGGGTCACGCAAATCCGAGCGGAGGTTCTTCGCATTTGGAATCTTGGACTTGTCGAGCTTCTGTGCCCACCCGAGATTGATGTAGCGCGAGGCCATCCAGAAAGTGGGCGCCAGCATGTCGGCTTCAATTGCCTTGTCAGAGGACAACCGAGTCTGGACTTTGGCGAAGTACTCGTTGTTGTCGTTGTAACCCTCTTTGTAGGTCATTGCGATACCAGTTGCGGCTTCAAAATCTGCTTCCGTAGCCCCATCGATATAAGCCGGCCAGTTTTCGAAATAGAGGGTCTTTGCTCCACCTCCACCACCGCCGCCTCCATCACTTCCACCGCCACAGGCTGCGATCAGCGCTGGAAGCGACAGCGCACCCGCTCCGGCCAAACCAGAGCGAATGAAGAACTCGCGGCGCGAATAGTTTCGTCGTTGTGCATGATTTGACATCAGTTGCTCCTTATTTGAATTTGTGTTGTTTGAGTGTGTTTTATTTGAGTTTGTTTAGAGATTTGCTTCAACATGATCAAGATTAGAAGTTGTCGAGCCCGCCATCTCGGGGTGTCCCTTAAGAACATATGAACCTTTGGCATCCCACGACATGCTCACACTGTCTCCTGGCCTTGGGATGGTCAGATTTGTGTGAGAGCCGACCACCGCTCCCACCTCGGTGCCATCGGCCAATCTTGCGATGAGTCGAACCGACGGACCTTGAAATACGAGATCTGTGACTTCACCACTGATGGATCTTCCGGCAATTGACTCGCCACCAGGAGTAATTCTTTCGGGGCGGATCATCACAGTGACCGATTCACCAGCAGCAAAATCTGTGCCACTCGAATCAACTACCGCACCACAACTAAGACGTACCGTCACAGACGCACCAGATACTGATTCAACTACGCCTGGCAGCAAATTTGCTGAGCCGATGAAGCTGGCGACGAAGACCGACGAGGGGCGGTCATAAATCTCTTCGGGTGTCCCGACCATCTCAATGTGGCCCTCATTCATAACCGCAATGCGGTCGCTCATGGTCAACGCCTCGCCTTGATCGTGAGTAACGAACACGAATGTGATTCCTACTTCTCGCTGGATGCGTTTGAGTTCAAGTTGCATCGCCTCGCGAAGCTTTAAGTCAAGTGCTGCAAGTGGCTCGTCGAGAAGCAAGGCACTCGGGTAGTTCACAAGTGCGCGTGCGAGTGCTACGCGCTGTTGTTGGCCACCCGACAATTGAGCGGGTCGGCGCTGTGCAAAATCGGCGAGCCGAACAACTTCGAGCATCTCCATCACTCGGGACTTAATCGTTGATGAATCAAGTTTTTTGCTCCGTGGCCCGAACGCCACGTTGTCGAACACGGTCATGTGCGGAAACAACGCGTATTGCTGAAAGACCGTGTTGACGTTTCGCTTGTAAGGAGGAACGGTCGACACATCGACACCCTCGAGCAGGATTCGTCCTTCAGTTGGCTGCTCAAAACCAGCGATCATCTTCAGCGTTGTGGTCTTGCCACAACCGGAGGGTCCGAGCATCGCAAAAAACTCACCTTGCCCAATCGATAGATTCGCGCCATCGACGGCAACGAAAGTGCCGTACTGCTTACGAATATTCTCGAGTGTGATTACGGGTACCCCCGCACCTCCCTGCACGAAAATGACCCTAACACCTGTCCTTATTGAGACAAGTTAGTTTCGCGCAGGGCTCCCGTGGTCAGGACTCGATATTCGCCATCACATGTTTGATGCGGGTGTAGTCATCCAAGGCGTAGGCACTGAGATCTTTGCCATATCCCGATTTCTTGTAACCACCGTGGGGCATCTCGGCAACGAGCGGAATGTGGGTATTGATCCACACACAGCCAAAGTCGAGGCTGCGCGACATACGCATGGCGCGCCCAAAATCACGAGTCCAGACCGAAGATGCAAGCCCATATTCCACGCCATTGGCATGCGCTAAGGCCTCTGCCTCATCGGCGAATTGCTGCACAGTGATGACTGGGCCAAAGACCTCGCTTTGCACCAGTTCGTCACCTTGCCGTAACCCAGAGACCACGGTTGGCGCGAAGAAGAACCCGGCATTTCCAACTCGCTCCCCGCCTGTGGCCACTCTGGCGTGGCTTGGCACACGGTCAATGAAGCCCGCAACGCGAGCCAACTGATTCGAATTATTCAACGGCCCAAAGAGGACATCTTCGTCGTCGGGCATGCCAGTCTTGGTCGCTGCAACTGCCGCAGTGAGAGCAGCTACAAAGTCATCGTGGATGTGACGGCTAACAATGACTCGCGTGGCTGCAGTGCAGTCCTGCCCGGCGTTGAACAATCCCGCGGTTGCAATCCCATTCGCCGCCGCTTCGATGTCAGCGTCTTCGAACACCACGACTGGCGCCTTGCCTCCCAGTTCGAGATGAACTCGCTTCAAGGACTTCGCCGCGCCTTCAGCGACTTCCATTCCCGCTCTTACCGAACCAGTCACCGACACCATTGCGGGCGTGTCATGCAAAACCATTCCGCGGCCAGTTTCCCGATCGCCGCAGATCACATTCAGAACTCCTGGCGGCAGAAACTCAGACGCAATCTCTGCAAGTAGTAGTGAAGTAGCTGGCGTGGTGTCACTTGGTTTAAGCACCACCGTGTTTCCCGCAGCGATTGCTGGTGCAAATTTCCAAACAGCCATCATCATTGGGTAGTTCCATGGCGCAACCTGCGCGCACACGCCGACGGGTTCACGGCGGATGATTGAAGTCATACCACGCATGTACTCGCCAGCACTCTTGCCCTCAAGCATCCGCGCAGCACCCGCAAAGAAGCGGATCTGATCAACCATCGGCGGGATCTCCTCTGAACGAGTGAGGCCAATTGGTTTACCCGTGTTTTCGACTTCAGCGGCGATTAACTCCTCAGCGCGCTTCTCCACCGCGTCCGCGATACGAATCAGTGCCAGCGAGCGCTCCGATGGTGTGGAGTTGCGCCATTCGGCGAATGCTGATTCCGCCGCTGACATCGCTGCATCTATATCGCGACCATCGGACAGCGCTGCCTCGGCGAATTGCTCACCATTCACCGGGTTGACCAATGCTGACCATTTGCCACTCTTGGGGGCGACTCTCTCGTTGTTTATGAAGTTCTCAATCTGACGCATGACCCGAGAGTATCGGCTCCTAGCATTGGGGCATGCTCGTGACGGAAATGAATATTCCCAAACTTCCGATCGTCGAGGAGGCCTCACGGGAAGAACGCCTCCAGGCAGAACTCGACACAGCAAAAGACCACTGGCTCGC
>JAFMEI010000101.1 GCA_017856815.1 Ilumatobacteraceae bacterium | reverse complement strand
AACGGACCATCGCACTGATTGAATCCACATCTGAATCGCCAGAAACTTGAGCGGCCACATGTGACTCATTGAGGGTGAAGATCGAGCCAAAACAGCAAAAGGCAATGAGGGAAGCAGAAAGTGAACGTGGGCTGAACCCGCGCATGACACCCCCGTGAAGCACTAATCCCGATTCGGCCGCCACCGACAGGGAGAACGCTGATCCGCCCAGCATTCAAGAGTCAGGATGCCTCTAAATGCGAGATATTGCAACACACATTGATGCAATTTGGCTCTGCCTTTCTGGGACGGACCTCTCAGTCGGTAGAATTTCAAATCCCCTATTTGAAGGATTCCGATGAGCAATCAGCATCCCGACCTTGTGGACGAGCAGGCATTTATCGATTTTGCGTACGCCTGTCTCGAGCGCAGCAGGGACGACGCTTGGAAACTGAGAGATCTGACTGAAGCCGGACCCGGCGGCACCTTTCAGAATCGATTTGAGCGTGATGCGTTCGACGAGCAGCTGGTTAATCGCTTAGGTCAACTCGATCTGGGAAACGCAGCTTTGGTGTTTGGTCGCATCGACCGCATTGAAGGCGACGACCTGGAGAGTTTCCATATCGGTCGACTCGCGGTCTCGGATGAGAGGCGTGAACCCGTTGTAGTGGACTGGCGTGCTCCAGTCGCCGAGCCTTTTTATCGTGCTACTGGTCGCAATGCGATGGGTCTTGCACGCCGCCGCCATTTTGTGGTCGAAGGCGGAAAGCTTTTCGGCATCGAAGATGAGCTGTTCGGTGAAGGGCACCTTGGAGTTGGGCACGATGATGGCTTGGTCCTCACAAACGAAACTGGGCTACGTGGCTACAACACGTTGTTGGCCTCGATTGAGCGTGGGCGCACCGGGCAGCTCGGTGACATTGTGGCAACGATTCAGTCTGAGCAGGACGAAATCATTCGGTCTTCAAAGTCTGGAGTTCTAGTGGTCCAAGGTGGACCAGGCACGGGCAAGACAGTGGTTGCACTGCATCGCGCCGCATATCTCCTCTACACGCATCGGTTCCCCCTAGAGGATCAAGGCGTATTGGTTATCGGCCCGAACCGAGTGTTCCTGCGCTATATCGAGCAAGTACTTCCATCGCTTGGTGAATCTGGAGTGGAACAAGTCGTACTCGCTGACTTAATTCCTGATGCGCAATTTGGTGCAGTTGATTCTTTGATCGCAGAGCGTGTGAAGGGTAGTGACCGCATGTGTGCGGTGATTCACAAAGCAATGATTGATCGCCAGCGCCCCTTGAAGGAAGATCTTGTCTTCCCATATCGCACTGGTTTTATTCGTTTGCGCAAAGAAGAGACAGCACGGATAGTCAAGGCTGCGCGCCGTCGCTTCCGCTCGCATAATGCGGCGAGGCGGTGGGTGGAAAATGAAGTGTTTTCTGCGCTCGCGGCCACTTGGCGGACCGATGAAGATGTTGTTGACGATGTTAAGGACCAATTGCGCGGACACCCCGATCTGCGAATGGCACTTGAACGCATGTGGCCGGTCTTGTCGCCAACACAGCTGCTGCATGACCTGTTTGGTTCAAAGGCGCTCTTGCGACTGGCTGCTACACCGATTCTGCATGAAGACGAATACTTGGCGCTGTTTCGTGAACGCGCTCCATCACTTGAAGATGCGCGTTGGAGTAACGCAGATGTTGCATTGCTGGACGAGGCACGCGAGATACTTGGGCCAAAGCCTGGAAAAAATGGAAAATCAGATGAGTCCGACGAGATTCGCACTTTCGGACATGTGGTGATTGACGAAGTTCAAGACCTCACACCGATGCAGCTGCGAATGGCGTCGCGGCGTTCGCTCAATGGTTCGATGACCATCGTTGGGGACATCGCGCAAGCAACGGGTCCACTTGCTCCGCGAGATTGGGAGGATGTTCTTGCATATCTACCCAATAAGAAGGAGCCGCGTGTAATTGGATTGTCGGTTGGATACCGCATCCCCGGCCAGATCATGGCAATTGCCGACAAGGTGATGGCCGTGGCAAGTCCCGGATTACGCGCACCTACAGCCGTGCGTGAAGGTGACGCAGCACCCGCGATTGTGAGAGTGGGCGAAGGCGACGAACTTGTTGCTGAAGTTTTGCAGCAGACTTCAGTGATGGCCTCAGAGGTTCCTGGGCGCAACCTTGCAATTGTTTGCCCGGATTCGATGGTTGCTGAGATTGCAACAGCGTTGCGAGCCAGTGGCATTGCGCACGGCCATGCTGGACTCCACGGCATCGGCCACGACATCAATGTTGTCCCTGTGAGTCTCGTGAAGGGCTTGGAACTTGATGGCGTGGTGGTGGTTGAGCCCGCGGCGATTGTTGCCGATCGGGCAATGGGTTTGCGTGGTTTGTATGTGGCGCTCACACGCGCAACTCAACGACTAACGATTGTGCACAGCAAGCCGCTGCCAGAGGCGATGCTCTAGATCAGAGCTTTTCCAGCAGCGCTTCAATCACTGCTGGCAAGAACTTCTGCGCTTTGTCGGCATCAGCGGGTCGCTTGCGCGTAACAGCGGTGTTCGCTAAAGCGACGAGACGCGAAAGTGGATCAACATCATCGGTTGTGAGAATGCCAAAATCTTCTTGCACAACCTTCCAGTTCGCGTTGATGTAAGCAAGCCTCTCTTTTGCTTCCGCCGAATCGTTGACAATTGCATCACCGAGTCCGGTAACTGCACTCAGAATATTGGCCAGTAATTCCTCGGTTGTACCTTTAGGCAAGGTTGTCGTTGTTGACACCGTGGTTGTGGTTGTAGCGCCTGTGTCGTAGGTGGTCGAGCAACCAGCTGTCAAAGCAATGGCAACTGCGAACATGCAGCTTTGTAATGCACGTGATTTCATTTGCTTAGGCCTCGACAAAAATTCGAGATACTGCGTAGGGATCAACAGTCACATCTCGATCTTGCACGGCAATCACGCGGCCCCCGTCTTGGGTCTGATCAATAACGCGGCCGGAAGATCCGGGCACTAGACCATTCGTCTCAAGAAAATCCAACATGCCGGGAGTGAACTCCAACTCTTCAGGAATTCGCTTAACGGTAAAAGTGTCTCCAGCAGCGATTTCACCGAGCCGGACCAATGCTCCGACATTTCCTTTGGTGCCTGGGATCGGATTGCCGTGTGGGCAGGTTGAAGGGTGACCGAGAACGCGATTCATTGCTTGTTCCACCTCGTCGCTCATCACATGCTCCCAGCGGCCAGCCTCGCGATGAGCCGTGGCGAAAGAAAGACCAAGAATCTCAGTCAAGAAGCGTTCCGCGAGCCGGTGTTTGCGCACTACTCGCTCGGCAAGCGCGCGCCCTGAATCCGTGAGATCAATTCGGCCACCATCGAGCGTGATTAATCCTTCGCGCTCAAGGCGGTGAATCATCTCTGAGACCGAGGGCCTTGAGACCCGAAGACGCTCAACAATCCGGGCTTGGATGACCTCAAAACCGTCCTCCATGAGCTCAAAAATGCATTCGCAGTATTCCTCGAAGGCTGGGTGGTGCTCACCAGGGTTCGGCATGCCTTAGATGATACTTCCGGTGTGTACCCTTCGCCCATGGCAGATGACACTGTCCCGGCGCCGTTGGATCGGTTTTCACCTGCCGTTGCGCAGTGGTTTACCTCCACCTTTTCGTCGCCAACTGATGCCCAAAGTGGTGGTTGGCACGCGATCAAGAATCACAAACACACTTTGATCTGTGCCCCAACTGGGAGCGGTAAGACACTTGCTGCGTTCCTATCGAGCATTGATTCACTGGTGAGTACACCGTTTCCGAGTGCAAGTGCCCGCACTCGTGTTTTGTACATATCACCATTGCGAGCTCTTGCATTTGATGTTGAGAAAAATCTGCGCGCACCCCTGGCAGGAATCGCACACGCGGCCGAAAGACTCGGACACGAGTTTCACACTCCAATTGTTGGGATGCGCACAGGTGATACGAGTGCGAAAGAGCGGCAAGCTTTGGTGCGGAACCCACCCGATCTTTTAATCACCACACCAGAGAGCCTCTATCTGATGCTCACTTCGGCAGCACGATCCACTCTGGCAAATGTTGACACCGTCATCATCGATGAGATTCATGCAATGGCAGCTACTAAGCGCGGTGCACACCTCATGTTGTCATTAGAACGTCTGGAGGAAGTCTGCGCAGCGCCACCACAAAGAATTGGTTTGTCTGCAACGCAAAGACCACTGGAAGAGATTGCACATTTTCTTGGCGGCTATTCATCTGATGGTGTGCGCCGCGAAGTCGCAATAGTTGATGCGGGTGTGCGAAAGGCACTCGATCTTCAGGTGGTCGTGCCAGTAGAAGACATGGGTGATCTGGGGCGGCCTCAACCGCCAACACTCGGTGGGCTTCACAGCGGCCCGGCATCGGTCGCACTAGCGCCACGGCGCACGAGCATCTGGCCGAGTATTTACCCGCGCATTCTTGAGTTAATTCTTGAGCATAAGAGCACGATCATCTTTTGCAATTCACGTCGCCAATCAGAGCGTCTTGCCGCAAAGATCAACGAGCTGGCAATTGAGACCGAAGTACACGAAGAAACCGCAGGAGATCTTGTCCGTGCTCACCACGGCTCTTTGGCCCGTGAACAGCGCGTTCTAATTGAAGATCAATTGAAGCGTGGGGAAGTCCGTGCGATCGTTGCAACTTCAAGCCTTGAACTCGGCATTGACATGGGTGCGGTAGATCTTGTGATTCAGGTTGAATCACCCGGCGCTGTAAGCCGTGGCCTACAGCGAGTTGGTCGCGCAGGGCACCAAGTGGGCGAGCCAAGCCGTGGGCGCATGTTTCCCAAACATCGTGGTGACCTGGTTGAGGCTGCAGTCGTGGCCAAACGCATGGTCACTGGTGAAATTGAGACCACACGTTTTCTGCGTAACTCACTCGATGTTCTTGCGCAACAAATTGTTGCTCACCTTTCAATTGCCGGCGAGATGGAAGTGAGCGCACTCGCACTCATGGTGCGCCGATGTGCAGGGTTCCACGAAATATCTGACGAACAGTTGAACAATCTTCTCGACCTACTCGCTGGGCGTTATCCAAGCGATGAGTTTGCGAGTTTGAAGCCTCGAATTGTGTGGGATCGCGTGAACGGAAAAGTTCGGGCCCGCGAGGGCGCGCAGCGGTTGGCCGTAACCAACGGTGGCACTATCCCGGATCGCGGTTTGTTCGGGGTGTTCTTAATCGATGGCACTCGCGTCGGCGAGCTGGACGAAGAGATGGTTTATGAAACACGCCCTGGTGAGACCTTCATTTTGGGGGCATCTACCTGGCGCATTGAGGACATCACCTTTGATCGGGTAGTTGTGAGCCCCGCACCTGGAGTGCCAGGTCGAATGCCTTTCTGGCATGGCGATCAGCCTGGGCGGCCCATCGAACTCGGCCGCGCAGTAGGTGAATTCATTCGTACCGTTCGTGACGCCAAACCCGCCGAAGCGATCAAACTGCTGCAAGACCAGCACTCATTAGATGAGTTGGCGGCACAAAACCTGCTTTCGTACCTCACCGAACAAGCAGAGTCCACCGGGGTTGTGCCTGACGATCGAACCATCGTGATTGAACGATTCCGTGATGAGATCGGTGATTGGCGGGTGTGTCTTCTCTCGCCGTTTGGCACCCCTGTGCATGCGCCATGGGCGATGGCAATCGAGCACATGTTGGGTGAGCGGCACGGCATCAAGGTCGAAACCATGTGGGGCGACGACGGGATTGTGTTGCGTCTGCCAGAAGCCATTGAGAATCTGGAAATCACCGATCTCCTCCTTGACCCCCTTGAGATCGAGGAGCTTGTAGTTGCAAATCTCCCTCGCACTTCGCTCTTTGCCGCGCGCTTTCGCGAGTGTGCTGCGCGTTCGCTCCTGTTGCCTCGCCGTCGCCCCGATCAGCGCACTCCTTTGTGGCAGCAGCGTCAGCGTGCGGCGGATCTTCTCGCTGTAGCGGCGAAATATCCATCGTTTCCGATCCTGCTCGAGACCAGTCGCGAATGCATTCAAGATGTTTTTGATGTGCCCGCACTAAAGGATGTGCTTGGTTCATTGCAGGCACGACGCATCAGAGCAGTGCAAGTAGACACGCCGAAGGCATCGCCGTTTTCCCAGAGTTTGTTGTTCAACTGGATTGCCGCGTACATGTACGAAGGTGACGCACCATTGGCGGAGCGCCGGGCGGCTGCCTTGGCGCTCGATCGCGACTTGTTGGCAGATCTCCTCGGTGCTGATGAGCTACGTGAGTTGCTTGACTCCGAGGCAATCTCGGACGTCGAACTCAATGCCCAAT
>JAFMEI010000100.1 GCA_017856815.1 Ilumatobacteraceae bacterium | reverse complement strand
CAGAGTCGAGTCGACTGGATTGAAACTTACGCACCGCGTGACATAACAAGCGAAGTTTCCAAGTTCGATCGACCCGGTTGACGAACTAGATTTATCTCATGACCACTCATGAGCGACCATTTGGCCGATACCTCGAAGATTTCACAGTTGGTGACGTTTACAAACACTGGCCCGGCAAGACGATCACTGAGTACGACGATCATTTGTTTTGCATGATCACGATGAATCATCACCCGCTACACACAAACGACTGGTTCGCCAAAGAGAGTGTCCAAGGACGCAATGTCGTAGTCGGAAACCTTGTTTACTCCTTAGTGCTTGGCATGAGCGTTCCTGATGTAAGCGGTGCGGCGATTGCCAATCTTGAAGTCGAAACCCTGCAGCACAAGTTCCCGACTTTTCATGGCGACACGATTCATGCCGAGACCCGAGTGCTCGATGTGCAGGAGTCGAAGTCAAAGAATGACCGTGGGGTAGTCACCGTGGAGACAAAGGCCTTCAACCAGGAAGGTAAAGAGGTCTGTTACTTTCGCCGCCGCGTAATGGTGTGGAAGCGGGACTCAGCGCCAGCTCGCAAGCGCCCATATGACGGTGTCAACGTCTGGGAATCCTGAGCCAGCACCGTTTCAGGTCGCTTGCGACCGAAGTCACGAGTAGCGCGTTTTACACCTCGTATGGCGCACGCCTAGCGTTTTGCCCATAGGGGGCACGGGCAAACTTCGGGTCACGTTCTACGGCGTTAGGGGTTCAACGCCGTGTCACGGTGACGAAACGCGACGCTACGGCGGCAATACGTCGTGCGTAGTTATTGCTGCGCCCGGTGAAAACCCTCTGATCCTCGATCTTGGTACGGGACTTCGCTATTTCGCTCGCACATTGCCCCATGGCAAGCCTGCAAATGTGAATGTGCTGCTCTCGCATCTGCACTGGGACCACATTCAGGGCTTGCCATTTTTTGCGCCTCTTCTGCACGAAGAAACCAAGGTGCATGTTGTTGCACCAAAACAAGATGACTGCGATCTTGAAGAAGCAATGCGGCGCGCGATCACTCCACCAATTTTTCCGGTTGAGTTGAATGCGTTGGCGGCGACTATCACATATCAACCAGTGACCGACGAGACATTCAAGATCGATGGCTTTGTCGTAACCTCGCGAGCAGTGCCACATGTTGGGCCGACACTTGGATTCCGTGTGCAATGGCAAGACAAGGTTGTTACGTACATTCCGGACCACCAGCAGCCACTGAATGGGGCTGTTGAATTCACTGACGGGGCGCTCGACCTAATGCGCGATGCGGATCTACTGATCCACGATGCGCAGTATCTGCCTGAAGAGTTCCCACGGCGATCTAATTGGGGTCATTGCACGACCGAATTTGCAGTTCAGGGCGCTCGCCGCTCAAACGTCAAACATCTGGCACTATTTCATCATGACCCAGGTCGCACTGATGACTCACTTGACCGTATCCACGATGCTCTCGACGCGGAGACTGGAAAGTCGATGCGACTTTCCACGGCGCGTGAAGGCTTAACACTGGAGATTTGAAATGACCGTTGATCAAGCAATCTTCCGTGCCGTGCTCGCGGTCGTACCAACCAGCGTTGTAGTGGTGACTGGCATTAGCCCGGAAGGGAATCCGGTGGGAGCCACGATTGGATCTTTCACATCGGTATCACTTAATCCACCAATGGTCGGATTTTTGCCTTCAGTTGACATGGAAGTTTGGAAGGCGATGAAGTCAACCGGGAAGTTCTGTGTGAATGTTCTGACTGGCGACCAGGAAAAGGAGTGCTGGGCATTTGCAGGCAGCAAAGATGATCGATTCGCAGGTATCAGCTGGAAGAAATCGCCCGCGGGCCTACCTCAACTTGATGGAGTGGCTGCATGGATTGATTGCCAACTTCATTCTGAAACCCTTGTGGGAGACCACTACTTCGTGGCTGGCACGGTGCTGCATATGGGCGCCAATGATGCGGCAAAAGATTCGATGATCTTTTACCGCAACGCTGTTGGTATACCGCACCTCGGTAACTGAAATGCACAACATCGCCGTTGCATGCGCGGTAATCGTCGGGGCAGTTTTGGTATTCGCCGGTGTTTCAAAATTGGTGGCGCTGGAGCAGTGGCGAACGGATGCGCGAACACTTGGTGTGCCAGATCGTGTTGCGGTTGTGGTTCCTGTTTATGAATTGGCCCTGGGGCTTGGCTTGATATTTGGCATTGCGACCACGGTTCTTGCGCTGATCGCAGCATCAACACTTGCCGCGATGACACTTCTGCTTGTAAAGAAAATTATTGATGGAAATCCGCCCACCTGTGCTTGTTTTGGCAAATTTTCACGTAAGACAATTGGCCCAGTTGATGTCGCGCGAAATATGTGCCTGATCGTTCTGGCAATTGTTGCAGCAGTCGGTTTTTAGACACCCGAACCAGTAGATAAACAAAACGCAACAATTTCGGCTTCGTCTCGCCATCGGTCGTAACGCCCCGAAGCACCACCGTGCCCGGCTCCCATTTCACACTTGAAGAGAATTGGTTGGTTGCCTGTGTTGCATGAGCGAATTTTCGCGATCCATTTCGCCGGCTCGTGGTAACTCACCCGCGGATCGTTGATTCCAGCAGTAGCGAAAATTGCTGGAAAGTTTCGGGTGTCGATGTTGTCGTACGGAGAATAAGAAAGCATGTAGCTCGCCCAGGGCTCGACCCGCGGATCGCCCCATTCCTCCCATTCGGTGACCGTGAGGGGCATCGAGGGGTCGCTCATTGTGTTGACAACATCAACGAATGGGACCTCTGCGATTGCGCCGGCCCAAAGTCCTGGATCTCGGTTGATGCACGCACCGACCATTAATCCACCCGCACTACCTCCACGCACGATCAGTTTGTCGGCGGCAGCAATTCGTTTCGCGACAAGATGCATCGCTGCATGATTGACATCCGCAAAGGTGTTTGCCTTTGTTAGAAGGCGACCTTCGAAGTACCAGTTGCGTCCCATCTCGCCGCCACCACGCGGATGTACCAGGGCCCAGACAAATCCGCGGTCAAGCAGCGAGAGTCTTGCAACTGAAAACCAAGGTGGGATTGAGATTTCGTAAGCGCCGTAGGCATATACGACACACGGTGCTGTGCCGTCTAAAGCGGTGTTGACATGGTGGACGATGTCAACTGGGACGAGTGTGCCGTCAACTGATCGGGCCCATTCCCGTGTGCTCACGTAATTCGAGAGGTCGGTGTTGGGTACTGGAGTCAACTTCAAAGTTGTGGTTGTTTTGTCCACTAGCGATTGTTCATATACGCCAGGTGGTTCACATAGCGATTGTCTTGTGAATCGAACAGAGTCTGAATCCCAGTTTGGATTTGATTCCAACTCGAGTTCGCAAGGCACCGATGACTGAAGCAAATCTTCGGTTACTCCGTCACGCGTGACAACGCTGATTGTCTGTTGTCCCTCGGTCCACGAAGTCATTACTAAGTGGTCACGAAATGCTTCAACGCCGGTAATTCGACGTCCCGAAAGATGAGGAACGAGATCGGTCCACTCAGATGGTGAATCAAGATTCGCACTGCAGAGTTTGAAATCAACAGCATCCACATTTGTGAGTATCACTAGTTGGTCACCCCAGTCATCGATTGAGTATTCGATGTCATCGCGTCGCGGGCTGACTAATTGGATCGCGGTTTGGGGATTGGTCGCATCAATGATGTGAACTTCGGCGGACGTTTTACTTGCTGAATCAATAACTACAAACCGCTCAGAGCGAGTGAGTCCGATTCCGACAAAGAATCGCTCATCAGGTTCTTCAAAAACGATCGTGTCAGCGGCTTGCGACGTACCCATTTTGTGTCGCCACACGCGCCATGGTCGCATTGCGTCATCTGGGGTGACATAGAAAAAGTGGGTTCCGTCTGTGGACCATGCAGTGCCACCCCAAGTCGTGCCGGCAAGTTCATCAGCTAAGTCAATTCCCGTGCGTAAATCCCTGAACTTGATGGTTGCCTTTTCGCTGCCATCTGTGTCAGCAGACCACGCGAGCAGGTTTTGGTCGCAACTCAGATCGAAGCATTGAAGAGAGAAAAAATCATGATCGACCGCTTCGGTGTTTTCGTCGAGAATCACATGCTGGTCGGCAGATTCTTTAGAGCGTCCACGGCAGTGAATTTGGTAATTCAAGCCCTCGGTCGTTCGCGAGACGTACCACCAATTCCCATGGCGGATGGGAACCGACATGTCAGTCTCTTGAATACGGGATTTGATCTCGGCGAATAGAGAGTCAATAACCGAGTGATGGGAACTCAACCATTCATTCGTATGTGAATTTTCAGCCTCTAGATAGTTGATGACGTCTGGGTCTTCGCGATTGCTGAGCCAAGCCCAATCATCGATCACATTTCCTGTTGTACGAGTCCACTCGTGTTTGCGGCGTGGGGCAATTGGTGCAGGCACAGGTAGTCAGGGTAGGTCAGTTGGCAATAGCGTGGAGTCATGCGCGTGTGGATTGATCAGGATCTCTGCACGGGCGATGGTCTTTGTGTGGACCATTGCCACAGCGTATTCACGCTCTTAGAGGATGGAATTGCCTACGTGTGCGACAACGGTGGACCACTAAACGACCCAGGTGGGGCTCGCTCGCCAGCAGAAGTGGATCCGCGCTATGAAGAGGCCGTTGTTCGGGCAGCGCTGGTGTGCCCGGGTGAATGCATCTTCATCGAAACTCTGTGACGGGCCTCTTCTAGAGTCTGACCATGGTTCGTTCCCCACGCCACACAGTTCTATTTGTTCTCGGTTTTGCCATCTCGCTCACGGCTTGCTCAAATCCCACTGGGACTACCTCGGGTGTCGTGGAAATCGGCGCTACGAAGTCGACTGCTGAGCGTCCTAACGAGCCACTAGCTGATGATGCTGATTCGGCCAGCAGCGAAGTAGTTGTAACGGCCAGCGGCAAGGTTGACGCATTGGCGGTTGCCAACCGGCTCGTGGTTGCAAACGAATACCCAAGTGGCTACGAACGCGATTACTTCCGCCATTGGGTCACGGTGGATGCAGCTGGATGCAGTGCGCGCGAGCACGTTTTGAAACAGGAATCGATCACACTTCCACAAGTTGACTCGCCCTGCTACGTAGTTGCGGGCGATTGGTACTCGGCCTACGACGGGATCACCCTGAGTGATCGTGCCGAGGTGGATATTGATCACATGGTTCCGTTGAAAGAAGCCTGGGATTCTGGCGCTTGGCGTTGGGATGCTGAAACACGAGAGCGTTATGCAAACGATGTTGCCGATCGCCGTTCATTAATTGCGGTAACAGGCAGCTCCAACGGATCAAAGAGCGATAACGACCCTTCACAATGGATGCCTTCTGTGAGTAGTTATCGCTGCAAGTATCTCGGCGATTGGGTGGCAGTGAAAGCTCGATGGAGCTTGGCCATGGATGCCAGCGAAGCTGGCTACGTAAAGAAACAGCTACGTACCAGTTGTGCGGGTCTCAAAATCGCAAAGATCAAAAAGGCATTGGTCAGCTTCGGCCCTCTTCCATCGCCAACAACCACCTCAGCCTCGGGAAGTAGTGGCGAATATGTGGCTACAGAAGTGCAAGCCGGCTGGTTTTGTAAGACCGAGCACCGCGGACAATACGGGCTTGCCTCGAACGGCCGGCGCGTGCAGTGCGCCGATAGTGGCTCAGGATGGCGCTGGAAGTACGCCTAATCGCTGTTTGGGTATCAGTGGGCCCCAAACAGTAGGGTGTAATCCCTATGTCGAAGAAGACTAAGAAGCGCAAGGCGCGCATGCGTCGCTCGAAGGCCAATCACGGCAAGCGTCCCAACATGGGTCGCGGCTGAGATTTCGCCTTTTTCAATTTCTCTATGAGCGAACCCGTGGCCCAGGTGAGTGGGCTGACCGTTCAAGCCGAGCGTGAGCAATGGCAAGTTTGCGGATTGCTGCCCCCGGAAACGGATGATGAACCCCTCATATGCGGGGTCCAGTTCCGATTTGTCGGAGTCGCCGGTGGCGACGCAAGTGAATCAGGGGCTGGACTCATTGGCTGGACTTTGGAAGGACTTCGCAGGACTGGCGATATAGATGGCATCCCAACACTCTCTGCAGCGAAGTCAAACAAAAAATCGTCTGATTCGCCGTTAGGTCTTGTTGGTATTGATCACATTGTCATCAACACCGATGACTTGCAGCGCACTTCGAATGCGCTTTTGGACTCCACCGGAAGCGAGCTACGCCGAGTGCGTGAAGTCAGTGAAGAGATGCGTCAGGGCTTCCACAAGTTGGGCGGTGTTGTGATTGAAATAGTTGAGCGCCGTGGCACTCCTTTGGGTGCATCGTTGTGGGGGGTTGTCTTTAATGTCGCCGATCTTGACCGTGCATGTGAGTGGCTTGGCCCAGATGTTGTTTCACCACCAAAAGACGCGGTTCAAGAGGGCCGGCGAATCGCAACAATTCGTGCCATCGCTGGCCTCCGCGTACCAATTGC
>JAFMEI010000015.1 GCA_017856815.1 Ilumatobacteraceae bacterium | reverse complement strand
TCACCATGTTGAAGACAGGTGAAAAGGCTCCGGATTTCTCTCTCGAGGACCAACACGGGAAAGTACGTACTCTTGCGTCGTTTAAGAACCGCAAGGTATTGATTTACTTCTATCCAAAAGCGGATACTCCGGGATGCACACAGCAGTCATGCAACTTACGTGACATCAAAGATCAGATCGGAAAGACAGCCATTGTGGGAGTCAGTCCAGACACGGTTGCCAAGCAACTCAAATTCGATGAGAAATACGAGCTCGGGTTTCCTCTGCTGGCGGATGTGGACCAAAAGATGTGCAAGGCATACAAGGTCTGGAAAAAGAAGAGCATGTATGGGCGTGAATACATGGGTGTGGAACGCTCCGCATTTTTAATCGATGCCAAAGGCGTAATTCTTCATGCGTGGTACAAGATCTCGCCGAAGGATACGCCGGCAAAACTTCTGGAAGCTCTTGGCAAATGAGCAATCTGCCTTCACCGGCTGACATCATCCCTCATCGACCCCCGTTTTTGTTCGTTGATGTGATGACCGAGCTGACTCCGGGAGTCTCTGCTTCAGGAATTTGGAAACTTTCAGGTGAAGAGTGGTTCTTCCCAGGACATTTTCCTGGTCGACCCACGCTCCCAGGGGTGCTGATGTGTGAAGCAATAGCTCAGGTTGGGGCAGTCGCAGTTCTTACTGATGAGCGCTTCGCAGGCAAGCTTCCACTTTTTGGCGGTCTCGACTCGGCGAAGTTTCGTCGCCAAGTCGTCCCTGGAGACACTCTTGAGATCGCGGTTGTTATGGAGAAAATGTCTGCACGTGCAGGTAAAGGTAAAGGGACGGCCAAAGTGAACGGTGAACTCGCCTGTAGCTGTGAATTGTTCTTTGTTCTGGTGGATGCTTGAGCCGTTAGCTGGCTGGCGCAATCACAACTGAACCGTTGTGGCCACCGAAACCAAAGTTGTTTGAGATGGTCGGACCAGGTGTCCATGCACGTGCTGCACCGACTACCAAATCAATTGACATAGTTGGATCGGCTGCCACAGTATTTGCAGTCGGGGGAATCAACTGCTTTTCAAATGACAGCAATACGGCGGCTGCCTCTAATGCGCCGGCTGCACCAAGTGCATGGCCAGTGACTCCCTTGGTGGATGTGATCGGAACAGCATTGGCTCCGAACACTTCGGTGACCGCAGCAGCTTCTGCGGCATCGTTGAGTGGGGTGGAGGTTCCATGTGCATTCACCTGACGGATATCAGATGGCGAAATACCAGAATCTTCAAGTGCCATTTTCATGCATGCAATGGCGCCAACACCACCTGGTGCGGGTGCAGTGATGTGGTGTGCGTCGGCGTTGCTTGCAGATCCGAGAATCTCGCCGATGATGTTTGCCCCGCGTGCAACCGCATGATCCCAGCGCTCGAGAATAAAAACGCCAGCACCTTCGCCCATCACAAAGCCGTCACGATCGGGGTCAAATGGCATTGACTTTCCACTAGTTGATAGTGCAGTCATGTTTTGGAAACCAGCCAAAGCGGTGGGGGTGCCAGCCGCTTCGCTTCCACCCGTCACCACGGCGTCACAGCGTCCCCAGGCAATCAATCGGGCTGCGTATCCGAGTGCGTGAGTTGAGGCAGCACATGCCGTGCAGATTGTCTCGTTAGGACCCTGGAGCCCGTAGCGCATTGAAATTGCTGCACCCGACGCGTTAGCCATCATCATTGGCACCAGGAAAGGCGACACACGACGCTCGCCTTTGTTCAGTCGTGTCTCAACTTGTTCTTCGAGTGTGCCGAGTCCACCGATGCCCGTTGCGAAAATCGTTCCAAAGCGGGTCGGGTCGACACCTAACGATCCTGCTTGCTCAAACGCCTCCGCGGCGGCTGCAAGGGCGAACTGTTCAACGCGATCGGCGCGTCGTGCTTCCTTGGGACTGTCGAACCACGGCAGCGGATCCCAGTTCGGAATTTTGGCGTCGATTCCACCCTGGAGACCAGGCCCGTTTAGGCCCGCCCAGAATGCATCCTTCCCGACACCACAGGCTCCGAGAACTCCGTAGCCGACTATCGCAACACGATGTCCAGCACCTTGCATGTCTGATTCCCTGCAGGGTCAGATCTTGGCGGCTACGAGATCCAGTGCCTCGCCAACCGTCTTGACGTCTTTGAGTTCTTCTTCGGGAATCTCGATACCGAACTCATCCTCGAGCTCCATCACCAACTGAACGACATCGAGGCTGTCGGCATCTAGGTCCTCAGCAAAACGCGCTTCACGGACAACTTTTGATGCTTCGACACCGAGGGTCTCCACTGCGCATCGCGTGAACCTTGAAAGCAGATCATCACTCATTGGTTTCTCCTGTTACTCATTAAGGGGTATTTCTTAGTTTCGCACACGATCAATGTCCCATTCCGAGACCACCATCGACTGGTATGACTGCCCCTGTGATGTAGGACGCTGCAGGGGAGGCCAAAAACAGCACAACTCCAGCGATCTCGTCTGCTGTTGCTACGCGCCCAAGTGGAACTTGATCAGTCATCTTGGCGAGAACATCGTCGCCGAGTACGGCTGTCATATCCGTAGCGACGGGCCCAGGAGCCACCACGTTGACCGTGATCGATCGTGAGCCAAGTTCTCGCGCAAGTGATCGGGCAAATCCCACAAGACCAGCCTTTGAAGCCGCGTAATTGGCCTGCCCCGTTTGGCCAAGGAGACCGACCACGGAGGACATGAAGATGATTCGCCCCTTGCGAGCTTTCAGCATGCCTTGCGCCGCGCGTTTTGATACTCGGAAAGCACCAGTCAGGTTGGCGTCAATCACATTGGTGAAATCTGATTCACTCATGCGCAAGAGAAGTGTGTCATTTGTGATTCCAGCATTGGACACAAGAATTTCAACTGGCCCAAGCTTTGCCTCAACCTCTTTGAATGCGGCATCAACATCTTCGGTGACGGTCACGTCGCATTTGACTGCGAGAAACCCTGCTGGTGGTGGGGAAGAGTTGTAAGTGACGGCGACACTGTCACCGTTGGCCTTAAACATCTGGGCGCACGCCAGACCAATTCCCTTGCTCCCACCGGTTACCAACACGACTCGACTCATTGGCCACCCCACTTGATGATTGCGCTGGCAGCAGTCATGCCGGCACCAAATCCCACCAACAAGATGTTGTCACCCTTTTTTATGCGATCAGATCGTAAAGCATCCACCAAGGCCAGTGGGATGGAAGCAGATGATGTGTTTCCGGTGTAGTGGAGAACTGTCGCTGTTCTCTCCTCAGGGATTCCGAGTCGATCACAAGCAGCTTGAATAATTCGAATATTGGCTTGGTGCGGAATAACCATTGCGATGTCGTCGGCGGTGAGGCCGGCGTCGGCCATCGATTTTTCAGCTGAGTCACACATGATGCGTACTGCGCGCCTGAACACCTCTTTGCCATCCATTTTGATGTGGCCACCGATTTCGGCGAACAAAAACTCTTCCGCAGATCCATCTGCATCTAAGTTCCATGCGAGGAGTTGCCCCCCATTTTCTGCGGCTTCAAGAACCACCGCCGCGGATCCATCTGCGAAAAGAATCGCCGTATTGCGATCCTCCCAATCCGTAATTCTTGCGAGGGTGTCGGTTCCAATCACCAGAATCTTGCGCGCACCCATCGCTAAGAGTCCGTGGGCCACCACAAGCGAGTACACAAAGCCACTGCAGGCAGCGTTCACATCGAATGCACCACATCTAAGGCCAAGACCGTTTTGAACAGTTGCCGATGTCGCCGGAACAGTGCGATCGGGTGTTGTGGTGGCAAGAACCAGAGCATCAATTTCAGATGGATCTAGCCCCGCCATTTCTATAGCTTTGCGACCAGATTCAATCGACAAACCTGAAGTAGTGCCGCCCACGTGGCGCGACAAAATACCTGTGCGCTCACGGATCCACTCGTCGGATGTATCCATGCGTGCTGCAAGATCATCGTTTGTGAGAACGGTCGGTGGAAGGGCAGTTCCGTATCCCGTGATGACACCACCACGAATACCCGATGGAATCTTGGTCATCAGTTGGCCCGCAACCAAGCGATGGGCTGACGCAGCGTCACGCGTTCACCACCAACGGCAATGAAGGACTGCAGAACTCCGGCGAACGGCGAACGAACTTCGGTTCCATTGACGTCACCAAGGATTGTTCCAACTCGAATTTCTGTGCCATCGGCGAGATCATTAACCGGTGTGAAAACTCCCGCAGCCGGGCTCACCACAAGGCGCTCTACAGCAAAAAGGTGTTCACCTTCGTGAGCGACAATGGTTGCTGCTGATCCTGCTGCTAGCCAATCAATCAACTTGTCGAGTTCATCTGGCGTGGAAATTGAGATCGTCTTTGCGGTGTCAAGTGTTCGCTTGGTCATCCCGGTCAAAACACCACCCGGTCCGAGTTCAAGCACGCCGGTGACGCCCATATCTCCCATGGTCAACAAGCAATGTTTCCAGCGAACGGGACTCGATAGTTGAGCACTGAGAAGACTCGACCATTCGTCGCCCTTATCGTGAGCAAGAGCGTCAACATTGGAAATGATCGGTACTTCAGTATCCCGCGGAGATGCGGTGTTGATCGCAACTCGTAACCGATCACGCGCAGCGGTCATATAAGGCGTGTGAAACGCGCCAGCAACCTGCAGAGGCATGCATTTTTTGGCTCCAAGTTCTTTGGCAATCACTGCGGCTTTTTCGACACCCTCCGGTGAACCTGCGATGACCACCTGGCCTGGGGCGTTGAAGTTAGCGACCCACACATCAGCGTCTGCGCGGCGGCATGCCACTTCAACCTTGTCATCATCGAGCCCGAGTACTGCCGACATCGTGCCGGGTGATGCAAGGCCCGCTTCGTGCATTGCGGCCGAGCGTTCGGCAACAAGCCGAACGCCGTCCTCGAGCGACAGAGCACCACTGGCAGTCAATGCGGTGTATTCGCCAAGGCTGTGTCCGGCGCAAACATCGGGTTCAATACCCATGCGCTCAACCGCATCGAGCACCATAAGGCTGGAAACATAAGTGGTTAGTTGGGCATTGCGGGTGTCGCGCAACTCCTCGGCATCGGCATCCAAAAGGAGAGCACCCACGTCGCGACCAAGAAGGTCGGACGCCTCGGTGACAATCTCCCAACTCTCGTGGTCAACCCATGGGCGACCCATCCCGGGGCGCTGTGAGCCCTGTCCTGGGAAGGTGAAAGCGAGCATTGCAAAAACCTTAGACCCCTCGAAACAGGCAAAACGTTGTACCCGTTGGTAACGAAAAGGGACAAAAAGTGGCTCGTGCTGTAGGGTTGTCAATCCAGCCCAAGTGGCGGAACGGCAGACGCGGCGGACTCAAAATCCGCTGTCCGAGAGGGCGTGTGGGTTCGAATCCCACCTTGGGCACGTGGGACGCAGATTGTTAGAGCGCAAATTGAGGGATGTCTCTACGCGCCTGCGCAAACTCCGCGAGGAGCTTGTCATTACTGAAGAGCAACTCTCCGTATTTGCTGATGAGGCGCACGAAAAGGGAGTGCGTGCCCTCGTATCCGAAACTCCGTATGCGTCGTTTGAATATCAAGATGTGCAGCGCCATGCCGATGCGCTGGGGAAATCGCGGGATCAGATTTGTTCTGACATTCAAGAACTCGAAGCTCGCCAGGATGAACTCTTGGATCGGTTGTCTGCATTCACCTCGAACGACTGAGAGAATGACTGCGTGACCAAGACCCGAGTCGTCATTGCCGAGGATGAGGCGATCATCCGTCTGGACTTGAAAGAAATCCTCGAAGAAGAGGGTTATGAAGTCGTAGGTGAAACCGGTCGCGGAGATTCCGCACTTGAGATGATTCGTGCGCTCCAACCCGATATCGCGATTCTGGATATCAAGATGCCCGGCATGGACGGCGTGGCTGTAGCTAAGCAGCTGAAAGACAATCCCGTCTGTGCGATCTTGTTGCTAACCGCGTTCAGTGGCCGCGACGTCGTCGAGCAGGCCCGAGACGCGGGTGTGCACGCATATGTTGTGAAGCCGTTTCAAAAGAGTGATCTCGTGCCAAACATCGAAATGGCGATTGGTCGTTTCACCGACCTCAAAAACATTGTTGATCAACGCGACCTGCTTGAGGATCAGCTTGAGTCTCGCAAGTTGGTGGATCGTGCAAAAGGATTTTTGATTGACAACTTTGGCTTGACCGAGTCTGAGTCTTTTGCGTTCATACAACGCACCGCGATGAGTGGCCGTGAGCGCATGAGCGATGTGGCACTTAGGGTCCTTGCCGGAGAATTGCGCCCGTGAAATTACTGCTTATTGACGGCAACTCTCTCGTCTATCGCGCATTCTTCGCATTGCCTACCGACATGGCAACCGCATCAGGACAAGTGACAAATGCGGTGTACGGCTTCGCAACGATGTTGGTAACGATGGTGAAGGATCAAAATCCAGATGGCGTTCTTGTCGTGTTTGACCGCAAAGAGCCAACATTTCGGCATCAAGCAATCCCCGAATACAAAGCCCAACGTGAAAAGACGCCAGAGATTCTCCTTGAGCAATTACAGATCGCTCGTGAATTACTAGATGTGCTCGGGATTGCTCATCGGGATGCGGTCGGTTTCGAGGGCGACGACATCATCGCCACAGTTGCAGCCCGTGCGGTGTCGGAATCACACGACGTCATCATCGTGACAGGCGATCGTGATTCCTATCAGTTGGTTAAAGATCCACATGTCAAGGTGATGTACAACAAGCGTGGTGTTTCTGACTACGCGCTCTACGACGAAGCAGGAATTCTCGAGCGGACGGGTGTTCATCCGGCAAAGTACGCGGACTACGCGGCACTGCGTGGTGATCCGAGCGACAATCTTGATGGGGTGCCAGGGGTTGGCGAAAAGACTGCAGCGAAATTGCTCAATCAATATGGTGATCTCGCCGGAGTGCTGGCGCACGCTGTAGATCAGACGCCGAAATTGCGTGCCGCACTCGAGGAGCACGGTGAGCGAGTGGTGCGAAACGCAAAGATGATGGTTTTGCGTACCGATGTTCCAGTGGAATTGGATTTTTCGGCCCTCGTGCCAAGCCCCGATTTAACTCGCTCCAAAGCATTTTTCGAATCTCTTGAATTCAAAAATATGCAGTCGCGCGTGAAGGGCGCCTTTGATCGGTTCATTGCTGCGGATGCGCCACCACAAACGAATGATGCAGCGATAGCTCAGATTCATATCGCTGAAATTTCTGACGACACGGAACTGTGTGGTGTTCTAGCTGACCTCACCGAGGTGGTTTTCGCGGCTAGTTGGTCGGGCGAACCCGGAAGATCGTCATTGTTGGATGTAGCGCTGGTTCAAGATTTACCTAATGGGCGAGTGGTAGTCACTACTGCCGATGTATTTTTCAGCAATTCGGTTGTGAAGCTACTGAACAGCAAGCCGCTTGTGGCTCACAATGCAAAACCAATACTTCGTTGGGCTTTGGGCAACGGAGTGGACTTGCAATCTTTGGTGCTGGACACAGCCATTGCTTCCTACATTGTCAACCCCGCACGCAACGACTACGACATTGAAAGCGTTGCTGAAGATTTGCTCGAAACCTTGCCGATGCGGAGCGAGAACCAGCAAGGTGAACAGGGAACCCTGGACTTCTCTGGGAACTGGGGTAATGCCGACCGCGAATCAGTGGCGCGAGCCGCATACCTCTGTGCCCTTATTGCAGCTCCCATTCGGAGTCGCCTAGTAGAGGAGAAGAGTTCGCAACTCTATTCCGATATCGAAAATCCACTCGTGCGCGTGCTTGCGCGCATGGAGGTTCTTGGAGTGGCTGTTAACAAAGAGCAACTCACATCTATCAACAAGCGCTTAACCGAGGAGACCGAATCCTTCACCACACAGCTACACAAACTCGTGGGGCGTCCCTTCAATCTGAATTCGCCCACGCAACTGCGTGAGATTCTTTACGAAGAGCGAGGCTTAACGCCGGGCAAGAAAACCAAAACGGGATATTCAACTGATGCAGCAACCCTAGAAAAGCTTCGTCCTGAATGGCCTGAGTTCATTGAGCCGCTTCTCCGTTACCGAGAGCTTGAAAAGTTACGGTCGACCTATGGTGAAGGCCTTATCGCTGTAGTTGATCCCGTAGACGGTCGGATTCATGCGACCTTCAATCAAACAGTGGCCCGCACGGGTCGACTTTCGTCGGAGCATCCGAATCTTCACAACATACCGATCCGTTCCGATGAGGGTCGGATTTTCCGCACTGCATTCGTGGCGTCAGATGGAGCGGAGTTGTTGGTAGCCGACTACAACCAGATTGAACTCCGTTGCATCGCACATCTTGCTGATGATCCAGGACTAATCGAAGCATTTACAGCAGGAGTAGATGTCCACACCGCAACTGCAGCGCGAGTGTTCGGTGTTAAACCAGAGGCTGTTACTTCTGAGCAACGAAGCAGGGCGAAGATGGTGGCGTACGGTCTGGCTTATGGAATGGAGGCCTACGGCCTTAGTCAACGCCTTGCCATCCCAGTAGACGAGGCAGCAGGAATTCTCGATTCGTTCTTTGGAGCATTTCCGGCCATCAAGTCCTATATGGAACGCACAGTTGCCGATGCCAAGAAAATGAAATACACCGAGACTCTGTTCGGTAGACGTCGCCCGATTCCGGAATTGTCGAGTGACAATTTCAGAATTAGACAAGCAGGCGAGAGAATGGCGATGAACGCCGCCATCCAGGGCCTCGCTGCTGACATCTTCAAAATTGCGTTGGTCCGAATTGATGATGCTCTGACAAAACAAAACCTGCACGCGCGAATTGTGCTCCAAGTTCATGATGAAGTTCTTGTGGAGGCACCTGTGAATGAACGTGAAACAGTAGAAAATATTGTGATTGACATCATGCGTTCAGCCGCAGAGCTCCGGGTGCCACTTGAGGTAAATGCGGCATGGGGTGCAACTTGGGCTGAAGCGAAGTGACTCAAGATCGGCATCCGTTTGAGAACCTCGCCGAGCACATGGGGCGGGCCTATCTTCGTTATTCGTTCACCAAGGGAACGTTGCAAGAAGTTGATTTCATGTTCTCATCTGGCGTGGTGCGCAGTGAATGTTCAGTGCTGGATATTGGTTGTGGTCCTGGTAGGCACGCAATAGAACTCGCTTCCCGTGGATGTCGGGTGCGCGGCATTGATGTGAGTGAACGCTTCATAGAAATTGCCCGCGAAGATGCCGGAAGTCTGAGTGCAACTTTTGATGTCTTGAACGCAGTCGACCTCAAATTTGAAGAAGAGTTCGATTCCGCGATTTGTATTTGTCAGGGCGCGTTTGGGATGCACACTGACGATGGCAATGATCGTGCCGTGCTGAGGGGCATCGCGCGCAGTCTTAAGCCAGGTGGCGTTCTCCTCTTGACAGCATTCAACGCTTACTTCAGCATTAGGCACCATGTGGACGCCCGATTCGATGCCGCAGCTGGTGTTAGCACGGAAGTCACGTCAGTGCTCAGTGAGTCAGGCGAGGCAATGGAAACCGAACTGGTTACTGGGTGCTACACGCCACGTGAACTCCGACTGCTTGCGGAATCGGTTGGGCTTCAGGTAATTGGTGTCTACGGCGGCGAGCCAGGGGCCTACGGCCTGCAACCCCCGTCGGTAGACCTCCCTGAACTCCTTCTATTGGCTCGCAAAACCTCGTAAGTCCCGCTTTGGTGCTTGCAAATGGGGCAGTGGTAGCCTTTTCCGTCTCGGTTTGTCGCCTATGCATCAGGCTGAGATTTCTATCCACCTATTGAAAGAACTGTTCCTTGTCCGACACCATTACCAACCCCACCGACTCAGCCGCTCTTGGAGTGTTTGATGCCGATGGCAACTACCAGAACCGCAAGGTCACCGAAAATGACCTCGACATTCCGTTTTCAGAAGCAATCAAGGAACTCCCTGATTACAAAGACGGGCAACTGGTAAGTGGCAAGGTTGTAAAGGTAAGTCGCGATGAAGTTCTGCTTGACATTGGATACAAGCAAGAAGGTGTGATCCCGGCTCGCGAACTCTCCATTCGCGCTGATGTGAACCCTGCTGACTTAGTAAAAGTTGGAGACGAGCTTGAAGCAGTAATTCTCACTCTCGAAGATCGTGAAGACCGCACAATCTTGTCGAAGAAGCGCGCTCAGTATGAGAAGGCGTGGGGACGCATTGAAAAGATCAAAGAAGAAAATGGAACCGTGTCCGGCCAGGTGATCGAAGTCGTTAAGGGCGGTCTCATCGTTGACATCGGGTTGCGTGGATTCCTTCCAGCCTCGTTGGTTGAATTGCGCCGTGTTCGCGATCTTTCGCCGTACATGAATCAGCCAATCGAAGCAAAAATCATCGAACTCGATAAGAACCGAAACAACGTGGTCTTGTCGCGTCGTGCCTTCCTTGAAGAAACTCAGCGCGAAACCCGCGATGAATTCCTTGCCAACTTGAAGCCAGGTGATGTGCGCAAGGGAATCGTCTCCAGCGTTGTTCAGTTCGGTGCATTTGTTGATCTCGGCGGCATGGATGGACTCATCCACGTTTCTGAACTCTCTTGGAAGCATGTTGACCACCCATCATCGGTGGTGCAAGTTGGTCAAGAAGTTTCCGTAAAGGTTCTTGACGTTGATCTCGATCGTGAGCGCATCAGTTTGTCAAAGAAGGCAACCGAGCGCGATCCGTGGGAAGAGTTTGCATCTTCGCACGAAGTTGGTCAGCTCGTTTATGGTCGCGTCACCAAGCTCGTGCCATTTGGTGCGTTCGTACAAGTAGGCGACAACATCGAGGGCCTAGTCCATATCTCTGAAATCTCGGGTCGTCACATCGAAGCTCCCGAAGAGATGGTTACACCGGGCGAGGAACTCTGGGTAAAGATCATTGATCTCGATCTTCCACGTCGTCGTATCAGTATCTCGATTCGCCAAGCTGCGGAAGGTGGGGAACTCGCAGAGGAGTACCGCTCGCACTTCGCAGTTGACGAACACGGCAACTACGCAGCTGCCGCAGATGACTCCGAGCGTGAGGCAGCCTGGGCTGAGTACTACAAGGAGTACGGCGAAGGTGCACCCGCAGAGGCAGCCGCCGAAGCACCTGCCGACGACGCAACGGCCTAACTGGGTCAGGCTCGGGCTCCGATGATTCTCGTCGGCTTGACCGGTGGTATCGGAAGCGGAAAATCAACCGCATCCAAGATGTTTGCTGCTCGTGGAGCAGTGATCATCGACGCCGACGCAATTACTCACGAGGTCCAGCGACCCGGAATGCCGGTTCTGATTGAACTCGCGGATGCCTTCGGGTCGGACATCATCGACGCTGATGGCGCTCTCATTCGGCCATTGCTCGCTCAGCGTGCCTTTGCAGACGCTGAATCGCTGCAAAAGCTGAACCAAATTGTTCATCCTGCAGTGCAAAAAGAGATGCTGGCCCGGATGGATGCCCAAAAGGGTACCGACAACATCGTGATTCTTGATGTGCCACTGCTTGTGGAGAATCCACGTTCTGATCTTGGTGGAATTTGCGTAATTGATTGCCCACTAGAACTGGCAGTGGAGCGATTGGTTGAGCAGCGCAATATGAACGCTGACGATGCCCGCGCACGAATGTCCAAGCAGGCCACACGAGAAGAACGCAGGGCGGCTGCAGATTTTCTGATCGAGAACTCTGGTGATCTCGCATTTCTTGAAGAGCAAGTTGACCGTGCTTGGGAATGGATGCAGAGTCTCAACCCCATTTCTGAGTGAAACTTCGCCGTTAGGGTTGAACCATGGCTGAGTTCAAGGTTGTTTCGGATTTCGCCCCAGCCGGTGATCAGCCGAAGGCCATTGAGGACCTGTCCTTTGGAATTGAAACGGGAGAGCGCTTCCAAACCCTGTTGGGAATCACCGGCTCCGGTAAGAGTGCCACTATTGCGTGGACAATCGAGAAAACTCAGCGCCCAACATTGATTCTCGCGCCGAATAAAAGTTTGGCTGCACAGTTAGCACAGGAGATGCGAGAGTTCTTTCCCAATAACCGGGTGGAGTATTTCGTTTCTTATTACGACTACTACCAACCCGAGGCATACATCGCCTCAAGCGACACGTATATCGAGAAGGATTCATCAATCAATGATGAGATTGACCGACTCAGGCATTCAGCTACTGCGGCACTACTGACACGCCGAGACACAATTGTTGTGGCTTCCGTAAGTTGCATTTACGGCATGGGCGACCCAGAGGAATACAAGGGTCAACTTCTTGAGTTGCACGTTGGGGTTGATTATGACCAGCGGAATATTCTCCGTCGACTAGTTGATCTTCAATATGACCGCAACGACATAGCCCTTGGACGTGGAAATTTTCGCGTGAGGGGCGACACGGTAGAAATTCATCCCGCCTACGAAGAAGCAGTACTACGCATTGAGATGTTTGGCGACACGGTCGAGCGGTTGACAATGATTGATCCACTTACCGGTGAGAATTTGAATGAGCTGTCAACGGCAGTTGTGTTTCCTGCCACGCACTATGTCGCAGGTGATGAACGTTTACGACGTGCGATTACGGGCATAGAAGCCGAACTCCAAGAACGCCTCGCCTGGTTTGAGAGCCAAGGAAAGTTGCTGGAAGCCCAGCGGCTGCGGATGCGCACTCAGTACGACCTCGAAATGATCGAGGAGATGGGCTATTGCAATGGGATTGAGAACTATTCCATGCATATAGATGGTCGTAGCCCAGGTCAGCCACCTTTCACGTTGCTCGATTATTTCCCGAAGGATTTTCTGCTCGTGGTCGATGAAAGCCATGTAACCGTTCCGCAACTCCACGGCCAGTATGAGGGCGACCGAAGCAGGAAAAATACTCTTGTCGATCACGGATTTAGACTCCCATCGGCACGAGACAACAGACCATTGCGTTTTGAAGAAGTGATGGAGCGGATTAACCAGTGCGTCTTCATGTCTGCAACGCCCGGCAAATTCGAGCAGCAGCACTCACATCGTGTGGTTGAGCAGATTGTTAGACCGACCGGCCTAGTTGATCCTGAAGTGATTGTTCGCCCTACCAAGGGCCAGATTGACGATCTGATTTCGGAAATCAATGGGCGTACCGAACGCGGTGACCGAGTTCTCGTTACGACTCTGACCAAGAAGATGGCAGAAGATCTCACCGAATACCTATTGGAGCAGGGTCTCCGCGTTCGATACATGCACTCCAACATCGACACCATCGAGCGCATTGAGATTCTTCGCGCCTTGCGCCTTGGGGAGTTTGATGTGTTGGTGGGGATCAACCTCTTGCGTGAAGGACTTGACCTTCCTGAAGTTTCTCTCGTGGCAATTCTTGATGCTGACAAAGAAGGATTCTTGCGTAGCGAGACGTCGCTGATTCAGACCATCGGTCGTGCGGCGCGAAATGTGGATGGCCAGGTCATCATGTATGCCGATACGCGCACTCCCTCCATGGAACGCGCAATTGGAGAGACTAAACGTCGACGCGAGATGCAGGTTGCCTACAACCTCGAACACGGAATCAATCCTCAGACCATTCGCAAGGCGGTGGGCGACATTCTTGAGTTGCTGCGTCCGAGTGAAAGCGCGCCCGTGCCAGGGAAGGAAAACCGACGAAGAGGGGCTGGTGAGCGCGCAAAGGTTGAGCGGGAAATCAAAAACTTGCCGCAACAGGAGCTCGCACGGCTAATCCAGACACTTGAGTTGGAAATGAACGAAGCTGCTGGAGATCTCAAGTTCGAGTATGCGGCCCGGCTCCGCGACGAGATTCGCGACCTAAAACGTGAACTACGGGACGCAGGCTGAGCACGTATGCCCTTAGGTAAGTAGCCTCAAGTCCGATGTCTGAGAAAATTGTCGTCCGCGGCGCCCGCGAGCACAACCTGAAAAACGTGACCGTTGAATTACCGCGCGACAAACTCGTTGTCTTCACTGGGCTTTCAGGATCTGGCAAGAGCAGTCTTGCGTTCGACACCATCTATGCCGAGGGCCAGCGTCGCTACGTTGAATCGCTGTCGTCGTATGCGCGCCAGTTTCTGGGCCAAATGGACAAGCCCGATGTGGACACGATTGATGGTTTGTCCCCGGCCATTTCCATTGATCAAAAGAGTGCATCACGGAATCCCAGGTCCACTGTGGGCACGATCACAGAGGTCTACGACTATTTGCGTCTGCTTTATGCCCGAATCGGTGAGCAGCATTGTCCTAACGATGGCACGCGGCTAAAGCGCCAGACCCCTTCGCAAATCGTTGATCGAATTCTGACACTCGCCGAAGGCACGCGCTTTCAAGTTCTGGCGCCCGTAGTGCGTGGACGAAAGGGGGAGTACGACACACTTCTCGGAGATCTTGCGGGTCAGGGCTTCGTGCGAGCACGTGTTGATGGCGAGGTTGTCGACATTGCCGAATTTCTCGATAGTGGCAAGAAACTCGCGCGTTACGAACAGCACTCAATTGAAATTGTTGTAGATCGCCTAGTGCGTCGCGATGGTATTGAACGGCGTCTTACCGACTCGCTCGAAACCGCCTTAAGACTCGCCGAAGGTGTGGCTGAAGTTGAGTTGATGCCAAGCGACAATTCGCCAGGGGAGATTCTCACATTTTCGCAACACCTCGCGTGCCCGAAGTGTGGGTCTTCGTTTGATGAACCAGCACCGAGAAGTTTTAGTTTCAACTCCCCTTATGGCGCTTGCGAAGCCTGTGACGGCTTAGGGACGACATTTGAGATTGATCCCGAGCTGGTCATTCCGAATCCAGATCTATCAATCGAAGAAGGCGCTGTAGCTGTCTGGCGTGGAATGCACACCCAGTATCACGCAAGATTATTGGAATCAGTTGCAGAGTTGAACGCCATTCCAATTGACAAGCCTTGGGGCAAACTGACACCAAAACAGCAGAAGCTGCTTCTCAATGGTGTGCCAGGCACAGTTGAGGTGAAGTGGAAGAACCGCTATGGAAAAGTTCGTAAGTTCAACGCGCATTTTGAAGGCATAGTGCCATGGGTTAAACGCCGGCATCAAGAAGCAGAAGGAGACTGGCAACGCGAACAGTATGAAGGCTTCATGCGTGAGATTCCGTGCCCAAAGTGTGACGGTGCAAGACTGAAGCCATCCTCGCTGAGCGTTTTGGTGAATGGGCGTCACATCTCAGAGGTGTGTGATTTACCAATCGGTGAAAGTGCGCGCTTTCTGTCCGGGCTAAAACTCAACGAACGCGATGCGATGATTGCTGAGCGGATCACGAAAGAGATCAATTCCCGACTCGGCTTTTTGTTGGATGTCGGTCTTGACTATCTGACTCTTTCACGGGCGGCAGGCACACTCGCTGGAGGTGAGGCACAACGTATTCGCTTGGCAAGCCAGATTGGTTCTGGTCTAGTCGGGACCCTGTATGTGCTTGATGAACCATCAATTGGCTTGCACCAGCGAGACAACCGCCGATTGATCGACACATTGTTGCGACTTCGTGATCTTGGAAACACTGTGATTGTGGTGGAACACGATGAAGACACGATCAAAGAGAGTGACTGGATCGTTGACATTGGCCCTGGTGCCGGAGAGCACGGTGGAGAGGTCGTGTATTCGGGGCCCGTCAAAGGAATACTCAAGGTCGAAGAATCAATTACGGGTCGTTACATCTCAGGAAAAAAATCGATTCCTGTTCCAAAAGTTCGGCGCACACCCGGCGAAGAATGGCTTGAAGTCATTGGGGCGCGCGAGCACAATCTTCAGAACATAGACGTGCAGATTCCGCTTGGATGTTTTGTCGCAGTTACTGGAGTTTCGGGTTCGGGAAAGAGCACCTTGGTGCGTGACATTTTGTTGCCGAGTTTGATGCAACAGATTTATAAATCTAAAGATCCAATCGGAAAGCACAAGGCAGTCAAAGGTGTCAAAGCTCTCGACAAGGTGATTGACATGGACCAATCACCAATTGGGCGAACACCGCGATCAAACCCCGCAACTTACACGGGCGTTTTTGATCACATCCGTAAGTTGTATGCGGCTACACCTGAGGCAAAAGTTCGTGGTTACCAACCAGGACGATTTTCGTTCAATGTAACTGGGGGCCGCTGCGAGGCATGCTCGGGCGATGGGGTAATCAAAATTGAGATGCACTTCCTTCCTGATGTGTACGTTCCATGTGAAGTTTGCAAAGGTTCGAGGTATAACCGAGACACTCTGGAAATCCTCTTCAAGGGCAAGAACATCTCGGACGTGTTGAACATGCCGATTTCCGAGGGGGTCGAGTTCTTTGCCAACCAACCAGCAATCGCGCGTCATCTGCAAACGCTTGTAGATGTCGGTCTTGGATACGTGCGGCTCGGCCAAAGTGCCCCAACCCTCTCAGGCGGTGAAGCACAACGCGTGAAGTTGGCTAGCGAACTCGCTAAGCGCTCAACAGGCCATACGATCTATCTGTTGGACGAACCGACCACAGGTTTGCATTTTGAAGATGTGAACCGCTTGCTGACTGTCCTGTCAAGACTTGTTGAACAGGGAAACACAGTTCTCGTTATTGAACACAATCTTGATGTGATCAAGACCGCTGATTGGTTAATAGATCTAGGGCCAGAAGGCGGTAGTGGTGGTGGGACCGTTGTTGCTGAAGGGCCACCAGAAAAAGTTGCAAAAGTAGCAAAGAGCCACACTGGGAAATTCCTGAAGCCACTTCTCGCACTGGATGAAAAGCCAAAGCCTGCGAGAGCAACAAGTAAAAAGCGGTAAATGATGTTGGTCAAGCCGACACACATTCCTGATGGCCCGGGCTCCTATCAATTCAAAGGCGCAGACGGTCGAATCATCTATATCGGCAAGGCATCAAACCTTCGTTCCCGTATCTCCAGCTATTTTCGTGATCCTGGTCAGTTGCATCCACGTACAGCAGCCATGGTTGAAGCAGCAACTTCAATTGAGTGGATAGAAGTGCGTAACGAGGTTGAGGCACTGATGTTGGAATACTCCCTCATTAAGCAGCATCGCCCGCGGTTCAATGTGCGGCTTCGAGACGACAAGAGCTACCCATATCTGGCGATCACCACAGATGAAGAGTGGCCCCGAGCTGTTGTAATGCGTGGAACGAAACGCAAAGGTGTTAAATATTTTGGTCCATTTGCGCATGCATGGGCGATACGTGAAACCCTCGATTTAGTTCTTCGTTCTTTTCCAATTCGAACTTGTTCGCCGGGAAAGTTTGTTCAGCACCAGCGACTAGGACGTCCCTGTCTGCTCTTTCACATTGAGAAGTGCAGCGGCCCCTGTGTTGGAGAAGTTCAGCGCGAAATCTATGACTCCCATGTCAAGGAACTGAGTGATTTTCTGGGTGGTGATACTCAAAATGTCATAGGTCGTTTAACTGAGGAGATGAAAAGTGCTTCAGCGGCGCAGGAATTTGAGGCTGCCGCGAGGTTCCGTGATCGTCTCGGGGCCATTCAGCGAGCCGTGGAAAAACAACAGATGGTTGCTGAGTCAGACGAAGATATCGATGTGCTCGGGATCGCCGACGACGATCTTGAAGCCTCTGTTCAGATTTTCTTCGTGCGCCATGGTCGAGTAACGGGTCGGCGCGGTTTCATTCTTGACAAAGTTGAGCCGATCGAAGGTGGACTCCTGGTTGATCGTGTCCTCGAGCACCTCTATGGGGAGGAGCCACCAACAGGCATTCCAAGGACTGTTCTGGTGCCCCATGCGAGCGCTGATGAGACCACATATGTCGAGTGGCTCTCACATCTACGTGGATCCAAATGCGAAATAAAGGTGCCTCAACGCGGTGACAAGGTGACGCTGTTGGAAACGGTGACTCGCAATGCAAAAGAAGATCTCATGCGGCACCGACTTCGGCGTGCAAGCGACCACAATTCCCGTAGCCGTGCATTGACCGAAATTCAGGACGCATTGAATTTGCCCGAAGCACCGTTGAGAATCGAGTGCTATGACATGGCTCATTTTCAAGGCACGGACTATGTCGGCTCAATGGTGGTGTTGGAAGACGGCCTACCAGCACGTTCTGAGTACAGGCGCTTCAAGATCAAGACGGTCGACGGCAATAACGATTTTGCTGCGATGGAAGAAGTGCTCAGAAGGCGTTTGTCCAAATATGTCGCTGAACGAGATGGCTTGAGTGACGATAGTAGCGAGGATGTGGTTCCTGAGAACGAGAGCAAACGTGCACGCGCTAAGAAGTTCGCTTATCCACCACAACTGCTTCTTGTTGATGGTGGAAAGGGGCAACTCAGTGTCGCGGTGCGGGTAATTCAGGAATTGGGTCTGGAAAATGAGATACCTGTCGCCGCGCTTGCGAAAAAATTTGAGGAAGTTTTCGTACCAGGTAATCCCGCGCCGATAATCCTTCCGCGAGGCAGTGAGGCATTGTTCATGCTGCAGAGAATCCGCGATGAAGCTCACAGATTTGCCAACAAGTTTCATGCCGACCTGCGCAATAAACGGATGAAGGAATCCGTGCTCGACGCAATACAAGGCCTTGGTCCCGGTAGGCGAGAGCGACTCCTCAAGGAGTTCGGTAGTTTGACTGCAGTTAAGAAGGCTTCAATGGAGGAATTGAAAGCAATCAGTTGGTTGCCTGATGTTGTTGCTGAGAACATTCACCGCGCATTCAATCCCGTTGATGAGAGACTTGAATCCAATGAACTCGAATGACCTTTGGGAAACCCATGCTGAATGGTGGATTCGTGAATTTACTGATGGCGCAGACCCTGAGTACGAAGAACAAATTTTGCCAATGGTGCTGCGCGAAGTGGACGGAGCTACTCGCGTGCTTGATCTCGGCTGTGGTGAAGGCCAAATAAGTCGCGGTCTCGTCGCCGCTGGCGTTCCAACGGTTATCGGAATTGACCCTACTTTTAATCAAATTGAGGTTGCTCGACAGCGTGGAGGCGTATTTGCGCGCGCTGGCTCAGTTTCATTGCCATTCCGTGATTCGAGTTTCGACACTGTGGTTGCATGCCTCGTGTTCGAACATGTGCGCGACCTGGATTCTTCGCTGTCTGAGATAGCGCGTGTACTTGAGCCTGGGGGTAGGTTCTGCTTCTTTTTGAATCATCCCTTGTTGCAAACACCTGATTCGGGTTGGATAGATGATCAATTTGTGGATCCACCAGAGCAGTATTGGCGTATCGGCGCTTATCTGCGTGAAGAAGAACGAATCGAAGAAGTGGAAAAGGGAGTATTCATCCCGTTCATACACCGTCCGCTGAGTCGCTACTTGAACGCGCTTGCAGCCAATGGTCTGTACCTCGAATTCATGGATGAGCCTTCGCCTCCGCCTGGATTTCTATTGCGCGCACCTGAATATGTTGAGGCTGCAACGGTCCCACGACTGCTTTATCTGCGCCTGGTGCGCAGGTAGCCTCGGGTCATGACCGACATTCTTGTGATCACTGGATTGTCCGGTGCGGGCCGCTCCCATGCCGCAGACAATCTCGAGGACATGGGTTGGTTCATTATCGACAATCTGCCGCTTGAGTTGGTGCCAAAGGTCGCAGAGCTTGCCTCTGTGCAGGGAGGAAAACTTCACCAAATTGGGCTTGTGGTCGGTGTGAGTGATGACGCAACGGGTCTGAATGATGCGATCGCTGATCTTCGAAATTCAGGGAACAATGTTCGCCTTCTGTTCTTGGATGCCGCTACCGGTGATCTGGTCAAACGGTATGCCGAAACGCGGCGCCGACATCCATTGGACGACGGTTCGGGCACCATCTCTAATCTGATTGAGCGCGAGCGGTCGATGCTCGAACCCGTGCGTGACATGGCCGACATCGTGATCAACACAACGGGGATGAACATTCACCAGTTGAAATCACTTTTGGCTGAGACATTTTCTGCTGATGAGGAACGGCGCGGTCTCCAGATATCGCTTTCATCTTTTGGATTCAAGCAGGGTGTACCAATTGATGTTGACATGGTTTTTGACGTTCGTTTTTTGCCCAATCCGCACTGGGTGGATGAACTTCGGCCATTGACCGGTAACGAAGAACCGGTAAGTGAATATGTACTCGAAAACGAACTCGCCTCTGAGTTCCTAAACCGTCTTTACTCAATGTCTGATCTGCTTCTGCCTGCGTTTGAAGCCGAAGGGAAGGCCTACCTCTCAATTGGGGTGGGATGTACCGGAGGGCGCCACCGTTCGGTTGCCATTGTGAACCAGTTTGCGATGTGGCTGCGGTCACAGGGCTGGCGGGTTCGTGTGACACACCGAGAGCTCGGCGCAAACTAGGGTTTTTCCGCAAGTGGAGTCTCGGTTTGCCGAGAGGGTCCCTGGTGGGGCTTGAGAACGAGAGGGGTTGCACATGACAGTGCGTGTTGGCATCAATGGATTTGGCCGAATTGGGCGCAACTTTTTCCGCGCCGTCAAAGCTTCTAACGCCGATGTCGAGATTGTGGCAGTCAATGACTTGGGATCACTGTCAACGATGGCTCATTTGCTGAAGTATGACTCCGTTCTCGGGATTTTGCCCTACGACATCAATGCTGTTGAAGGTGGCATCAGCATTGATGGCAAGGTTCTGACAGTTCTGCAAGAGCGTGACCCCAAAGCACTTCCGTGGGGCAAGCTCGGGGTGGACCTTGTTATCGAGTCAACAGGTATTTTCACCGATCGCGAGAAAGCCGCACAGCATCTTGATGGTGGCGCGCCACTGGTTATTGTCTCGGCGCCTTCTAATGGCGCAGATGCAACTTTTGTGTATGGCATCAACCACGGCGATTTTGACTCCACAAAGCACAAAGTGATTTCGAATGCCTCATGCACGACTAACTGTTTTGTTCCCCTAGTCAAAGTGCTTGATGATGCGTTTGGTGTTGAAAACGGTTTGATGACCACGATTCATGCATACACGGGAGACCAGTCATTGGTCGATGGGCCCCACAGCGACCTCCGACGCGCTCGTGCAGCAGCAATCAACATTGTTCCAACCAGTACGGGAGCAGCGCGAGCAACAAGTCTCGTTATGACCGAAATGAAGGGTCGTCTAGACGGCACTTCACTTCGAGTGCCTGTTCCAACCGGCTCCATCACGGACCTGGTGGCGAACTTGAAGAAACCCGCGAGTGTCGAAGAGATTAATGCTGCCTTTAGCGCTGCAGCATCAGGCCCTTTAAAGGGTGTGCTTGAGTATTGCACCGCGCCGATTGTGTCCTCTGACATCGTCACGAATCCTCACTCCTGCATTTTTGACAGCGACCTCACAATGAGTATGGGATCGTTGGTAAAGGTTCTCGGCTGGTATGACAATGAGTGGGGTTACTCAAATCGATTGGTTGACCTGACCCTGCACGTGGGTAAGTCCAAATAGTTTTATGACCATTGCTCGTGTTCCATCGCTTGAGGACTTGGGCGATGTCAATGGGAAGGTAGTTCTAGTTAGAACTGACTTCAATGTTCCAATGTCGGGGCCTGATGATGCGCGAGTAGTTACGGATGATTTCCGCATTCGCGCGGCTTTACCCACAATCAATTGGCTAACAGAGCGAGGAGCACGGGTCGTTTGTGCAAGCCATCTGGGTCGACCTAAAGGAAAGCCAGAAATCAAATATTCCATGGAGCCGGTAAGAGCAATCTTGAAGACTTTGGCGCCAGGAGTAGAGCTTCTTGAGAACCTTCGGTTTAACCCGGGGGAAGAAGCAAATGATTCGGGTTTTGTCGAAGAACTCATTGCTGGTGTGGACATGTATGTTGATGATGCTTTTGGCGCAGCTCACCGCGCACACGCATCAATAGTGGGCCCACCAAGATCGCTCCCATCCGCCGCTGGTCGGCTCCTTCAAAAAGAAGTGGAAGTGCTCGGTCAATTGCGTGACTCCCCAAAGCATCCCTTTGTTGCTGTGCTGGGTGGGAGCAAAGTGAGCGACAAACTTGGTGTTATTGAAGCCCTATTGGAAACGGTAGATGCATTGGCGATTGGTGGTGGCATGTGCTTTACATTCCTCGCAGCACAGGGCTACCCAATTGGTGATTCGTTGTGTGAGCCAGACCAGATTGATACTTGTCGTCGCTTGCTCGAAGGCCCCAAAACCATCCATCTGCCGTCCGACATTGTGGGTCTCGATGCGAATGGGCGGTTTGCAACATTTGGAGTTCGCCTACCTGACGGCGCCAAAGGCCTCGACATTGGTCCGGGTTCGGCAGCAGAGTTTGCTGATGTAATCCTTGGAGCGCGGATGGTCTTTTGGAATGGTCCGATGGGAATGTTTGAAGACGAGCGCTTTGCTGCTGGCACGATGACCGTTGCCCAAGCGATGGCAGATACGAAAGCATTCACAGTGGTTGGTGGCGGGGATTCAGCTGCGGCGCTTGCACAATTCAAACTGGATGATGATGTTGACCATGTATCCACTGGTGGTGGAGCTTCGTTGGAACTACTTGAACTCGGGGATCTCCCGGGTCTCGCAGCCTTGAGAGGGGCACCAAATGTCCGTTAATCAACGTCGTCCAATCATCTCTGGAAACTGGAAGATGAACCAGAATCACTTTGAGGCAATTCAATTGGTGCAGAAACTGGCTTACCTAATTTCCAAAGACGACCATGAAGCCGTTGATGTCACTCTGCACCCGCCATTCACCGACCTGCGCTCGGTACAGACCCTCATAGATGCAGATCAGTTGCGAATGATCCTTGGAGCGCAGCATTGTCATTTCGAGGACAAGGGCGCCTTCACCGGGGAAGTGTCGCCAGCGTTTCTCGGCAAGCTGAACGTCAAGTATGTGATCGTCGGCCACAGTGAGCGGCGTGAGATATTTGGTGAGTCCGATGAACTCGTATCAAAGAAAATCCAGGCGATAATCAAAAATTCAATGACACCAATAATCTGCTGTGGAGAAACTCTCGCAGAGCGCGAAGCAGGTGGAACTATGGAGAAAGTCTTGGGTCAAATTCGCAGCGCGCTTGGGGGATTGAAAGCAAGCCAGATCGAGAATCTCGTAATTGCTTACGAGCCAATTTGGGCAATTGGAACTGGAGCTACGGCAACCGCCGAGGATGCTCAGGAAGTGTGTGCCGCCATCCGTTCCGAGATCGCCAAACTACACAACAAAGGCGTTGCGGATCTCGTTCGAATTCAGTACGGCGGATCGGTGAAAGCAGGCAACATCGCAGAACTTATGGCAAAGCCGGACATTGATGGTGCCTTAGTCGGAGGAGCGAGCCTCGACGCAGATGAGTTCGCGCGCATTGTTCAATTCCGAATGCACGGTGGTTGAGATGCCTTTAAAGCCATCAGTCCGTAAGGGTGTAGCCACATTGATTTTCGGAGTTCTTTTGTTGAGCGCGTGTGGTGGTGGATCTGGAGATGCAACAACTACGACCGGTTCGACCACGACTGTTCCTGATGCGCCGACAGATCTTGTCGATTGCGCAGCTCTGATTGGTCTTGAATCGAGTATCGACCCAGCACTTTCTAGCGACTTTGATTCGGGCCAGGTTGCGCGAGCCATGTTTGATGGACTGGTTGATTACGATTTTTCAGATCCACTCAATCCTGAATTGAAGCCGTTAGTGGCCGACGAGTGGTCTTCTAATGCCGATCTAACTTCGTGGTCATTTCATGTGCGTGATGGGCTGAAATTCTCCAACGGTGATCCTGTACTGCCTTCGAGCTTTGCCACTGGCTGGAATCGTGCCGCATCCCCGGATCTCGTGGCGGGTTATTCATATCTCTTTTCAATTATTGGGGGATATGAGGAATTGCAGAACGGAACGGCAACAACCTTGAGCGGAGTTGTGGCTGATGATCAAACGATGATGCTGACAGTCAATCTGGTCACTCCATCCCCGGAGTTTCCTGCCATGGTCACTCATCCGGTGTTTTCACCAGTGCCCGCACTAGAGATTGGCAAACTGGCGGACCAAAAAACTTGGTCAACAGGTCAGATGGTTGGAAACGGCCCATACATGATGGCTGGCAATCCCGATGAAATCGGAGTGTCCTTGGTCCCTAATCCGCAGTGGGCTGGCAATGTTTACGGTGAATCCGATCCAATTCTGCAGTCAATCACTTTTCGTGCCTGGATCGATGAGGCGGCAGCATTTTCCGCCTTTGAAAATGGCGATTGTCATATCGCTCGAGTGCCAGTGGGGCAATATGCCGAGATGGATGCCAAGCACGCGGTTGTAGATGACCTCCTGTATGGATCAAACCACTTTGTTTTTGGTTGGAATGATTCGAAAGTTGGCGGTGAGGACAACATCAAGTTGCGTCAAGCGATCAGCCTGGCCATTGATCGTGATCGCATAAACGAAATTGTGTACGCGGGTAACCGTATGGTCGCCACGGGGCTTATTCCCCCCGGCCTATTCGGGTATAAGCCTGACGAAAGTCTTTACACCACCAAAAATTTGGACCAAGCCAAACTTCTATTGCAGGAATGGAAAGACCAAGGCAATTCACTCACCGAACCGCTGAAAATTTCGTTCAATGCGAATGCAGGTCAGGAAGAAGTAGTTGCTTTGATGCAAGAAGATCTCAACGCTCTCGGTGTTGTTACTGTTCTGGATCCTCAAGCAAATGATGTGTACTTCAGCAACCTGTATTCCACGGGGTGTGAACAAATTTGCCGCGCTGGAAAGCTATGGGTGTATCCAGATGCTTCAACTGCCTTGTACGAACTGTTCTCTTCCGAAACAATCGGCAATGGCAACCTCGGTCTCTATTCGGACACGATCTTTGATGATCTGGCCAACAAGGCGTTGGTCGTTGCAGACTCCGCGGAGCGTGAGTCGCTACTCCAGCAAGCTGAAAGCCGGCTCTTGAATGACACAACCGGTTACCTTCCTATTACCTGGTATTCAGGCAATTACGTGTATGACCCGAAAGCCTTGGAGGATTTGGTTCAAACGCCCGTTGGGGCCATTGAATGGGAGCGCGTGAGCCGTCGGGCTAGTTGACTCGGCGTCTTTCGGGGCTGGCTGATAGCCTTTCAAACCGTGCGTGACATCGTTAAGTACCTGGCTCTAGTCCTCAATGTCGTCTCAATGGTGGCGATGATTGTGGGCATTTTGTTGCACAGCGGGCGCGGTGGCGGCCTATCGGACATGTTCGGTGGGGGAGGCGGAGCTGCGCTTGGTTCTGCGGCGGCGGAAAAAAACCTCAATCGAATCACCACAGTGTTCGCACTGATCTGGATCTTCACGGTTATCGCACTTGGCTTTCTGTTGGCGGTCTAAGGACCTACGACTAGGCTTTTAAGTCCACGTCGAAGTGGCGAAATAGGCAGACGCACCAGCTTGAGGGGCTGGCGCCCG
>JAFMEI010000099.1 GCA_017856815.1 Ilumatobacteraceae bacterium | reverse complement strand
CAGCATGATTGCATCCTTTGCAAAACCAAAAGTTGGCCTTGAAGTTGATCTGACCTTGATGACGGGTGTGGCTCACCCCGAGACTCTGGAGCCTGCATCTGTTCATTACACAATGGGCCGATCGCTTGGATTATTTGACATTCGCCTCGCATCACCAGAAATCGTGCACGACTACATGCCAGGGGCAACAATTCCCACTCGTATGTGGTTCAAGACTCGTGCACCAGTGCCCAATGACCCAATCCTTCATCAATGCATTCTCACTTACGCGAGTGATCTCGGCACTGGCTTTGGCGATCTTCATATGCGCATCATGCCAACAAGTGGCGGGCCAAGCCTCGATCACAACCTGTGGTTCCATCACCCAGTCCACGTTGATGATTGGTTCTACCTTGATCAAACACCGATGAGTATCGCTGGCGGGCGTGGTCTATATCGCGGTTCAATTCACGACATCAAAGGCAAGACCTGCGCGTCAATGAGCCAAGAGATGGTTATTCGTGAACAACCACATCCTGATCCCAACATTCCGACCACAATCCAATCCTCATGAAAACGAAAGCGAATTAACTAATGACCACACCAATGCTCCCCCACGTGGATGCAAGCAACGATTTCTTCTGGAATGGTGCGCAGGAACACAAACTTGTTCTGTTGTGCTGCGATTCATGCGGACACTTTGTCCACTTGCCGCGACCCGTGTGCTCCAACTGTCAGTCCATGAAACTCTCAGGTAAACAGGTCTCTGGCAAGGCCACGCTTTACTCATACACCGTGGCTAACAAGGCTTTTCATCCCTACTACGTGGACAAGATCCCCTACTTGATTGCCACTGTTGAACTCGTGGAACAGCCGGGCTTAATGCTGCAGACCAATCTTGTCGATGTTGACGAGAAGGATTTGAAATTTGACATGGAACTAGAAGTTGATTTTCGGCCACTTGGCGATTCGTTTTTGATTCCAGTGTTCAAGCCAGCGGGAGGTGCGAAGTGAAGATGCGCAAAGTAGCAATCGCTGGTGTTGGGTATTCAGGTGTTGGACGCAACACGGGATTATCAGAGCGGCACCATGCCGCACAATCTGCACTCGCTGCACTCGCCGACTCAGGTATCAGTGCCAAAGATGTTGATGGTGTAGCCACCTGGGGTGGCGACGCAACTGATTTTGCACATATGCTCGGATTCGGCCCACAGAAGTGGTTCCTCACAGTTGGTGTTGCCCCCGCATTTATCTCCCCGGCGATGCACGCGTGGATGGCGGTCGCAACTGGACAAGCTGACACTGTTGTGGCTTGGCGCATCATGATGCAGCAGCCGAGTTCTGCGGCGATGGCTTCTGGTTCAACTGGCTCAATGATGGCTGGGATGACCGACTACCACTACAACATGGCGTTTGGAAACTTCAGCCCAACTGTGTGGGCTGGCCTCATGATGAATCGCTATATGCACGAGACAGGTGCAACCGAAGAAGACTTCGCAAAATTTGCAGTCATCCAACGCGACTACGCAAGCCGCAATCCTGATGCACTACTTCGCGATCCACTCACTGTCGAGGAATACCTTTCCAAGCCATATATCAACAAGCCGTTGCGAATCCTTGACTGTGACTACCCATGTGACTCTGGTTCAGCAGTTATCTTCACCACCGAGGAACGTGCGCGTGACCTGAAACAACCGGTTGTGCTGGTTGAGACCGCGAGCCACGCCACTATCCACAATATGAACTTTGAAACGCTGCCAGACATGGTGCGCACGTCACCCGTGCAAGCTGCAGAAAATCTGTGGTCGCACACGAGCATCAAGCCATCAGATGTAGACACTGCTCAGCTTTACGATGGCTTCAGTTTCATCACGATGAACTGGCTTGAAGCACTGGGGCTCTGTGAACCCCTCGGAGCCCCAGAATTCATTCGTAATGGTGGCACCACCCTCAATGGAAAGGTTCCTACCAACACTGATGGTGGAGCAATCAACGTGGGTCGCCGGCATGGTGCGAACTTCTGTATTGAATCAGTGCGCCAACTCCGAGGACAGTCAACAAGTCAGGTCAAGGACGCCGAAGTTGCAGTATGGGCCAATGCCGTTGGGCCATTCGCGGGTGCAATGTTGTTGACCAAGGGCTAATGACGTGGGCGACCTCATCAACGACCCGCAAACTTCAACAATTGCACGCCAGCCACAGTCGGCGCGGCGCACATCACATGTCGATATGGACACCCCAAGCCGATTTGAGGTGAACATCAAAGGTGCGGCACGAGACTTTGTCACCGATGGTCATGGGGTTGGTCACAATGTCGGCGAAGCCACGATCGACATCTCCACTGAGCCTGGATACAAACTCTCACGCGCCAATTGTGAACCGGGCCAAAAAATCATCGAACAACTCGTAGGCCGTGTAGTTGGACCAGGTTTTCGCGCTGCACTCGCAGAGGCGATGGATGGATCCATCTCGGTCGAACACCCCGCCTACTTGTTGATGGATGAGCTTCCCGTAGCCGCTTTGATTTCGGGATACATCGGGCTGTATCTGAACACGCTCGGAAACTCAGGCAACGGTTCAGGAATGAAAGCAGACATCTGTGCTGGCTGGATCGAATCCGGAACAATGATCCAGTCGGTCAAGAAGGTTGGGAAAATTCCAACGCCGATGGGTCCGCCAGCGCCAGAGCTTTCCACCGTGAACGACCCCGACGCGTGGCACAGCATGCCCGAACTACAGAGTGGCGCGATGCGCCGACGTCGTTTGCTTGATATCTCGGGCTCACATGTGTTCGCGATGTTCAGGGATACCTTCATTGCTCCCGATACGGGAGTGGAAACAGTCCTGCACGAATACTCAATCAACGCCGATTATGACTTCACTGCGAAACAGTTCACTTCATGCGTAGCCACACCGCATGTGCTTCCTTGGCCTGAGTGCCCGAATGCCGCCGCTAGTGCTCAACGCATTGTTGGCAAGTCTGCCGAAGAAGTTCGCGATTTTGTACGCCGTGAATTCAATGGCATCTCAACTTGTACACATCTAAATGACCTATTGAGGTCACTTGGCGATGTCGCCACGCTCGGCGCGCTGCTAGATCGTTAAATCAATCAGTGATGGGCAAGTTCATTGCCCAAGCGCCGGATTCCAGCGAGTTGGCAATCTCTGAGAAGTGTGAGCTGTCGCGAATCTGATCCCAGTGCGCAACAACATCTTCAGCGGTAACGGCTTTGTCGCCGTGACGCCAGCCGTCGCCCTGAGCAACCCACGTACGAGCAAAAATGCCCCAGCCCGCGAGGAAAGTTTCGCCATTTACCGTGCTTGATTCATGGCTCAGTGCGACCACAAGTGGGCTCACCTTTGAAGGAGCCATCGGGTCGTCTTCCTTGTCCTCACCCATAGTGAGACGTGTGGCAGCCATTGGCGCGATTGCGTTTGTGAAGATGTTGTTTTTCGCACCTTCAATTGACATAACACGCATGAGGCCAACAATTCCGAGTTTCGCCATCGCGTAGTTCGCCTGGCCAAAGTTGCCAAACAGACCAGAAGCCGAGGTGGTGACGACAATTCGGCCACCACCGTTTTCTTTCATCCAAGCAAAGGCCGGTTGACAGGTGAAGAAAGTACCGCGGAGGTGCACATTCAGAACTGCGTCAAGCGATTCCACATCGGTCTTCAAAAACGATTTGTCACGAAGGATGCCAGCGTTTGCCACCATCACATCAATGCGCCCGAATGTGTCGAGTGCAGTCTGTGTAATTGAAGCACCGCCCTCTTGAGTGGCAACTGATGCAAAGTTGGCAACTGCGTCGCCACCGAGAGCTTTGATTTCATTTACAACTTTTGAAGCCGCGGAGTTATCGGCTCCACTGCCATCGGGTGCACCACCAAGATCGTTCACGACAACCTTGGCACCACGACGGGCAAACTCGAGTGCATGAGCACGGCCAACACCATTGCCTGCGCCAGTGATGGCAACAACTTTGCCGTCAAATGAGAGGGTCATTTCTTACTCCTTGTTTTCTTGGATCTTTACTTGGGCTCGCGCGGCAATCCGAGTGCACGCTCACCGATCAAGTTCTTCATTACTTCAGTTGTGCCACCGGCGATTGTGTTCGACCTTCCACCCATGAATGATTGGGCAACTGGATGGTGGAAATCTGCAACAGCTTCCATGCCCGTGAGGTCCATTCGCACTTCGCTAAGCGAACGGCCAAGCTGTGACCACACCATTTTGATCAGCGACGACGCCGTGCCCGAAGATCCCTTACCAAGCGCCTCGGCAAGTACTTGCTCACCCATAATGTTGAGAATTCGACCCTCAGAGTAGAGCTTCATAATTCGATCGCGCATTACTGGAGAGGCAGTCTTGACTGCATCGCTTTTCACTAGGTCGTTGATTGCTCCAGTGAGTGCTCCCGCAAGAGTGATTACACCCGAGCGCTCATACTCGAGTGTGGTCATGGTTACACGCCAACCTTCATTCATCGGCCCCAACAGTGCAGATTTAGGCACGCGCACATCTTCAAAGAACATTTCCGCGAATTCAGCATGACCATTGATCTGCTTGATTGGGCGCCTCGATACGCCAGGCAAATCGAGCGGAACCAACAGTGCAGAGATCCCCTTGTGTTTTGGCGCATTTTGATCGGTTCGCACAAGCAACATGCAATGCGTGGCATGCATGCCAATTGAAGTCCAAACTTTTTGACCATTGATTACGAAAGTCTCGCCATCAAGGTCTGCTCGACAGCGCAGACCACCGAGATCTGATCCATAATCCGGCTCAGAAAATCCCTGGCACCAGAGTTCCGTGGCCTCGATGATCCCCTTCAGATGCTTCTTCTGATCTTCATTTCCAACCGCAGCAATGGTTGGCCCCACGTTCTTAACGCCATATACAGCTGGCAACTGCGGTGTGCCGAAGCGGGAAAATTCGGCATCACACTCAAGTTGCTCTTCCAACGTCAGGCCCTTGCCGCCGATCTCAACCGGCCAGGCTGGTGCGGTCCAACCGCGGGAAGCCACCGCGCATTGGAATGCCATCTTGGCTTCCCAGGCATCAAAGTTTTTGTACTTCTCACGAATGGGCGGGAGGATCTCCTCAAGCACCGCTCGCAGTTCAAGAGCTTTCGCACCTACTTCACTCATTGGCTCCCCCTCTGACGTGTTCCTATTCTGCCTTGCCAATGCCGCCAAGGACTAAATCAAATTGCTGAGAACACTCAGGGAGCGACTAGGAAAGAACCGTGGATCTCGCGGGGGCGACAGATGTTTGGGGCGACCCAAACCAGAGAGTGTCGGGGCCACTTGGGCATTCTCCGTTGCGTCGCCCAAATTCCATTCGTCGCACAATGGCACTTGAAGCCACCTGGCCCGAAGGCGAGGGTGGAGTCACCCACATAAACGGCAGAGCTCGTGACGTCTTCACCCCAGATTTCGTCGTCGGCGACGAACTCCCATCAGTACAAGTTGTAGATGAAGCAGAAATCCGTACGGTGATCGGCCGCAACCGTGACATTCAGTCAATTTCTGCCACACCCGTGCGCACTGGAATTGAGAACTTGGTCGGGTGTCGTGGTGGTGGACACTTGCGGCTAGCGATCCAAGACCACCTGCCAGAAGAGCGCGCTTTTGGAACTGATCTGTACTTGCTCTTGGACGACCTCGCAGGAACCACTCTCGTTGCCCCTTTCGCTTGGTCACGATGGAACCCCGACTGGCTCAATTCTTCTGGAACACCCACGGACAACAAGAACACGGTGGCTGTCAACATCTCAAAGATGACCGAAGAGGAGCGCGCTACGCGGATGGCGCGAATGGAGAACATCTGCATTGGTTTTGCCGCCGGTTCTTCGTCACTAGGTGCTGAGCGCGGGAACTCCCACCGGGTGCAACCAGTTGTTTCGTTGGTCAACCCCGATGATCCCGACGGCTGGCACACGCTTTCTGAGCTGCCGCCTCAATCCTTTCGACGCGCACGACGTATTGATGTATGGCTTGACCCCGCCGACAACGACACAATCCATGTTGATGCAATGTTCCAGGACTCTGCTGGAGACCCAAAGGTGGGTCGAGTGGCGATTCACGAGTATGCATACTTCGCAACTGCGAGTCGTTCAAGTGGTCTGCTGACTTCTATTGGTGCAGACCCTCGAATCCTGCCATTCCTCGAGTGCCCGAATGCGCCAAGCAACCTGCAATGGCTTGTTGGCACTCCGATTGCTGAGATGCGCCAAACCGTATTGGACAAATTGGCGCGCACCAATGGCTGCACCCACCTGAACGATGCGTGTCGTGCACTCGCCGAAGTTCCAGTTCTGGCTTCTCACCTGACGAGTTGATCAATGGCTCAACTGCCACTTCTCATCTTGTTACCGCCGTCAGAGGGCAAGGCCACGGGTGGGACTGAGAAATCGAAGTGGAGTCCAGAATCTGGATCGTGTAGCACAGCACTTGGCAGTACTCGCCGCAAAGTGGCACTTGCACACCAAAAACAAAACGGTGAGAAAACTGTGGGTGACCTCACACTCCCCGCTTGCGAGCGATACACGGGGGTGGTGTGGAAACACCTCGATCTACAGTCGTTGCCTG
>JAFMEI010000098.1 GCA_017856815.1 Ilumatobacteraceae bacterium | reverse complement strand
CGTTTCAAGTTCCAGGTATGACCTGTGGTCATTGCAAGGCTTCAGTAGAGAACGAACTCACAAAGTTGGCCGGCGTCACGGCAGTGCGTGTGAATCTTGAGAGCAAAGACGTTGAGATTGACGCCACAGACGTGACCTGGGAACAGATCTCGTCGGCAATCGACGAGGCAGGGTTCGAAGCCGTTGCCAAGTAACGCAACCGCCGCTGATCTTGACCTTGAAGTCGGGGGCATGACCTGTGCGTCATGTGCGATGCGAATCGAGAAGAAACTCAACAAGTTGCCTGGCGTTGCCGCAACTGTTAACTACGCAACTGAATCCGCTCACGTTGGGTTCACCGGCTCGGACACCACGAATGCCTCATCGGTGATTCAAGCAATTGAGTCTCTCGGTTATTCAGCAGCTGTACGAAGCGCAACCACCAAGAATGAAGCCGATGCCGCGTATCACGCTTGGCGCCGCAGGCTTTGGGTGGCGTTGCCACTTGCATTGCCAGTGATCTTCATCTCAATGGTTGACCCGTGGCATTTTGAAAACTGGCAATGGTGGGCGCTGGGCTTCACTACGCCAGTGATCACATGGGTGGCATGGCCGTTTCACCGTGCGACTCTGGTGAACCTTCGCCATCTTGCAACCACGATGGACACCCTTATTGCAATCGGGGTCATTGCTGCGTTTGCGTGGTCATTGTGGGCACTGATCTGGGGTGACGCAACCAGCGCAATGCCTGGTCACTCGGGCATGGACATGGGCGGGTCTTCAAGCCATGTCTATTTCGAAGTGGCTGCGGGAGTCGTGTTGTTCCTCGTGCTGGGGCGATACCTAGAGACAAGGGCGAGATTCCGCGCCGGAGATGCGCTGCGTGCGCTGATGACGATGGGCGCAAAGCATGCGAACGTGTTGCGCGATGGAGTGGAGACACCCACGCCAGTTGAACAACTGCAGATCGGCGATCAATTTGTTGTGCGACCGGGGGAGAAGATCGCAACCGATGGCGTGGTGTTAAACGGCACGTCTGCAGTTGACGAATCAATGATCACGGGTGAGAGCCTGCCCGTGGAGAAGCAGCCAGGCTCGCCCGTGACTGGCGCAACGGTTAATTCCAACGGGCGCATCGTCGTGCGCGCAACACGTGTCGGCGCGGACACCACTCTCGCCTCAATGGCGCGACTCGTGCACGATGCACAGACAAAGAAGGCGCCAGCGCAGAGACTCGCCGATCGCGTCAGCGCCGTATTCGTGCCCATTGTGATTCTTGGTGCAGCAATCACTCTTGCTGTGTGGCTCCTCACTGATCATCCTGCCAACGATGCCTTTACCGCGGCCGTTGCTGTGCTGATTATCGCGTGCCCGTGCGCGCTTGGGCTTGCCACACCAACGGCGTTGCTTGTGGGCACCGGTCGGGCGGCGCAACTCGGGATTGTGATCTCGGGTGCCGATGTGCTTGAGCAAACCCGAAAAGTCGACACGATCGTGTTCGACAAGACCGGCACGCTGACCACGGGCGTGATGACCCTGCACAATGTGATCAGTGCAGCTGGAGTTTCACACGATGAAGTGCTTGGCCTTACGGGTGCGCTGGAGGCAGCCAGCGAACACCCAATCGCGCGTGCCATCACGAACGCTGCACTCAAAGAGCTTGGATCTCTTCCCGAAGTCGAGAATTTTGAAAACATCGGTGGTCGCGGTGCGCGTGGCACCGTGAACGGTTTGCGCATCAGTGTTGGTAACGCCGCATTCATGGCGGCTGAAGCGATTTCGGTCCCGCCGGAATTGGAAGAAGCATTGGCACTCGCGACCAAGCACGGTGATACCGCAATATTTGCTGCATGGCTCGGTTATGCCCGTGCAATTTTTGTCGTGTCGGACACGATCAAGCCATCAAGCACCGAAGCGCTCCAAGTTTTGCGTGATGCTGGTTTGGATCCCGTTCTTTGTAGTGGTGATTCGCGCGGTGCGGTAACACGTGTGGCAGAACTCGTTGGTATCCCAACCGATGCTGATCATGTGATTGCTGGCGTACTTCCCGCGCGCAAAGTCGAAGTAATTCGACAACTGCAAGAGCAAGGTCGTGTGGTTGCAATGGTGGGTGACGGTGTCAACGACGCGGCGGCACTCGTGCAGGCAGACATCGGTATCGCCATGGGTACCGGCACGGACGCTGCAATGCAAGCAGCTGACATCACAATCGTTGGTGGCGATCTTCGCTCTGTTCAAGATGCGCTGTTGTTATCTCGCGCGACCTTGCGCACCATTAAAGGCAATATTTTTTGGGCGTTTGCTTACAACATTGCGGCGCTGCCACTTGCTGCTACTGGCGTGTTGGACCCAATGGTGGCTGGATTTGCGATGGCTGGCTCAAGCGTGTTTGTGGTTACTAATTCGTTGCGATTGCGTAAGACCAAACTCCGCAGTTGATTCGTAACAGCTGTGCGGTGGTAGCGAACCGCGCGCTCGGTCAATCCAAGCCGACTCGCGGTTTCAGCTGACGAGACTCCGGCAAACATCTCTTTGAACACATCCAGTAGTTGTCCGCTCAAGTGATCGTGGGCAAACTCCCATGCATGTATGCGCATGGCTTCGTTGTCTTCATTTTCTGTGGCTGTGCGCACTTGTTCGGCAACGAAAATCTCGCGTCTTGAAGCCTCAACTTTTGCGGCACGGTCACCACGCCAGAAAGCACGGCTTTCAGAATCGCGAAGGATGTTCACCGCGATCTTGTGTGTGCGCCTTTCAATTGGGAAGTGAACAATAGTGGTCCATGCTTCTGTGAGCACTCGACTAAACGCTTCGTCAAACCCACCGTCACAGATCCGACCACGCCGAGATGCGATCGAAATCAATCCGGGCAACAGGCGTTGAATGACAATGCGCGCAGCAAGTTCGACATCAGCATTTGTGCGCCCACCATGGTGAACAGCCACGCATACGAGCTCATAAAGAGACCTGTCTGCAAGGTCCTGCTCGCAGCCCTGACCGAGACCGGCTCGGATGGCCAGGTCACAAAGTGTGCTTGGGGCATCCCCAGAGAGACCCCACCGGATGCATCGCTGGAGATTTCGCGGGTCACGCTCTAAGAGGTTCCATTCTCCGGCTAGCGATTTGATTACATGATTGGGATTTGTGATGTGGAAGTGAGAGTTTGTTTGCATGCCTGCAGGATGCGGTAACTGAATCACCGAGCATCACCGGCGGTGCCTCACTGAATTTCTCACTGTCAAATTTTCCTGAGATGTGACACCATATTTAGGTGCGCGAATTTCTTCCGAGTGGGACCCAGATTGAGGTGGTCGAGAATGCGGAATCGACAACGGGGTTAGTGCTAATTCCAGACATCTGGGGAATGCGGTCATTGTTCGACGAATTAGCGGCAAGGCTCGCGCAGGAATGGAATGTCTCAGTCGCTGTAGTGGAGCCCTTTCCCGAGGCTCCTGGCGAGACCATCGAGGAGCGCTTTGCCGCCGTTCCCAAACTTGACGACACACGATTACTCGATGACCTCGATGCCGCCGCCAAGAGGCTCGGCAAGAGCCGCAATGTCCTCATGGGCTTCTGCATGGGAGGCATGTACTGCTTCAAGGCGAGTTCGCGCGACACGTTCGCCAAGATCGCATCGTTTTACGGGATCATTGTTCTGCCAGAAAACTGGCAAGGGCCCGGCCAACGCGAACCAATTCAGCACATGGCTGCCGGCCATCCCGAACGCGTCTTGGCAATTATCGGCGGGAAGGACCACTGGACACCGCGGCTTGATGTTGAGAAGTTGATCGATCTCAGAGCGAAGGTCGCTCTTTATCCCGAAGCTGATCATGGCTTCGTGCATGATCCCGCTCGACCGTCGTATCGACCCGCAGATGCAACCAATGCACTTGCAAAAGCACGCGACTGGCTTCTCAGCTAATTAGCGTGCGCGCGCTTCGAGTTTCGCGCGTTGCGTGATGTTGTAACGGCGATCGGATTGGGTGAGCCATCCGAGTTTGATAAACGATGCAATCGCTTTGTTCACGCGCTCACGTGAGGCGCCAACCATTCCAGCGAGTTCTTCTTGAGTAATTGGAAGATTGAATTCGTCCTTACCTTCTGAGAGCTCGAGTAGACGCTTGGCGGTACGACCAGTGACATCAAGAAATACCGAATCTGCCAGAGCTTCGTCCATGGCGCGGAGGCGTTGCACGAGAAGTGTGGTTACACCCCACAGCAATTCAGGGGATTCCTTCAAGGCTGTTTTGATCGGTGGGTAGGGAACTTCCAGCAATGTGGTGGATTCGAGTGCACGGGCATTGGCGGATCGAACGCCAGTATCCAGCAAGCCCATGTCGCCAAATAAGTCGCCCGTGTCCATCAACGCAACGACACTTTCACGACTATCGATCGGCTTGTTCTCAATTGCAATTGCAATTCGACCTTTTAACACCACATATAGAGCGTCGGCCGCGTCGCCTTCGTGGAATAGAACATCACCACGCACGAGGTCGCGAGTGTTAGCTGCTGCGGCAACACGGGCAATCACATCCTGTGGCGCAGAGGCAAAGAAAGGGGTGGCGGCGAGGACTGCTTCATGGGTCATGGCACATTTGAGGGTACTACCGTTGAAGTTGTGACACACCGTAACGACTCTGCAATTTGGACGATTGTGGTCGCCGCGGGATCGGGCACACGATTTGGGAAACCAAAACAGTTCGAGTTCCTTAGTGCACTAACCGTTCTTGATCACGCAATCACACAAGCGCTCAGTGTTAGTGACGGTGTGGTGGTGGTTCTGGCAACGGATCGACTCGGATTGCAACTGCCTGCGGGATGTATTTCAGTTGAAGGCGGTGCCACGAGAAGTGAATCGGTTCGGGCCGGGCTTGCGGCTGTGCCTGAAAGCGTTGGGATTATCTGTGTTCATGATGCGGCACGCCCCTTGGCGTCGCAAGACCTATTTCGTCGCGTGATCGAGTCAGTGCGTGCTGGAGCCGACGGCGCCGTGCCCGGAATTGCCGTTACCGACACAATCAAAGAAGTTGACACCTTCGGGGTGGTTAAGCGGACTGTCCCCCGAGCCCTTGTGGTTGCAGTGCAAACACCACAAGCGTTTGCGGCCGCAAAGTTGCGAGAAGCACACGCGCTCGGCGAAGAAGGCACCGATGATGCCGAATTGGTAGAGCGCGCAGGGGGAAAGATTGTCGTTGTGAATGGTGAGATCACAGCACGCAAGATCACGATGCCAGACGACCTTGAATGGGCGCGCAATGAGGTGAAAAAGTGACTGCAAACATCCGAATCGGTCAAGGTTTTGACATTCATGCACATACCGACGACCCAACACGGACGTTGATTCTCGGTGGAGTGAAGTTCCCTGGCGCGCGCCCGCTTGCGGGCCATAGCGACGCCGATGTTGTTGCCCATTCCGTTGCCGATGCTTTGCTCGGGGCAGCGGGGCTTGGCGATATCGGCGAGCATTTCCCCGATACCGACCCCAAATACAAGGGCATTGATTCCCTGACTCTTTTGCGCGAAGTAGTGGACAAACTCCACACGCTTGGTTGGACGGTTGCAAATGTTGACTGCAGCTTGATTTGTGAAGAGCCAAAGATTGCGCCAGCAAAAGCGGCGATGCAAAAGAATCTCTCAGACATCGTTGGCGCACCTGTCACGGTGAAGGGAAGGCGCGCGGAAAAGCTTGGCGCGATTGGTCGCGGCGAGGGCATTGCGTGTCTCGCATCGGCATTGATTGTTAAGGAGTCCTGATGCCACGTCCACCGAAGAAACAAACTGGACGCGGCTCAAGAGCCAAGCAGGGCGCTCGCGGTGGCGGTCGCCCACAACCAGCTCGCGATGCCCGCGGAGGTACGCGTCGTGGCGCAGGAGCTAGTAGTGGCGCCGCGCGCAAAGGTGCAGGCCGTGGACCGCGCGACGAATCACGCAAACCTAAAGACAAAGGCCTAGGCGGTGAGCAAGTGGAAGGTCGTCAGGCAGTGCGCGAACTTTTGCTGGCTGGAAAACGCAAAGTGCGTGAAGTGTGGGTGGCTTCGGACCTGGATGAGAACGACATCGTGAATGACATCGTTGAGATCGCGCACCAAGTGCGGGTGCAAGTGATGGAAGTGAATCGCAAGCGACTTGAGCAACAAGCGCGCAGTGAGGCGCCGCAGGGGATCATTGCTTTCGCGGCGCCTTTGCCGGAGGTCGAGTTTGACGCATTAATCCGTGGAGCAAAATCACAAAAGTCATTTCTTGTGGCGGTAGATGGAGTGACCGACCCCGGCAACTTAGGTGCATTGCTTCGCTGCTGTGACGGCGCTGGTGTAGATGGAGTGATCCTTCCGCGTCACCGCGCTGTTCACGTAACCCCAACTGTGGCCAAGAGTGCTGCTGGCGCAATTGAATACGTTCCGATGGCGTTAGTGGGCGGATTACCAGCGGCGATTACAAAAATGCGTGACGCGGGAATCTGGGTTGTTGGACTCGACGATGCCGCGGATCGGTCTTTGTTTGATCTCGGTGATCTTGCAACTGAGTCGGTATGTGTAGTCCTTGGTGCCGAAGGCGCTGGGCTGTCTCGGCTCGTACGCGAGCGATGCGACATGGTGGTGAGTATCCCAATGTTGGGTCGA
>JAFMEI010000014.1 GCA_017856815.1 Ilumatobacteraceae bacterium | reverse complement strand
GGACCGGTGTACTCAGAGTTTGACTCTTCGATTCGTCGTGCTTGCTCCGCCGCCAATGCCGCGCCCAACTCGCGTTCGGCTTGCTCCTTCTTGGCTCGGAACTCAGCGGTTAACTCATCAAGGGTTGACTGGCGTTGCTTCAACTGTTTTGCCACACCCTGGGCGTAGTCCTGCTGGCGTTCAAGATCGAGACGCTGGTTGGTGACATCTAAAACCAATGCGTCAAGCTCATCGGCCTGATTCGAGCCAGCATTCATTGCGATACCGGTCAGATACTCCCTTTGCACCGACTGAGTGAGACCGCCGGTATCGGTGAGCAGTGACGCAAGACCGTCATTGCGTCCACCATTCATGAACGCCTTAAGCGCTGACTGGCGTAGCTCGCCACGCATGACGTTGAGCTCGGACTCTTTCAGGGTCAGCTCATCGATCTTGTCCTGAAGATCCGTAGACAACGATTCGTACTCGGCCATGGTCTCGTCGTAGTCCGCACCGACCTGATACAGCTCTGATTCCAGGCGCTCGAGTTCGTCGGCGATTCTGTTGACGTCCTCTTGGGTCGGAGCAGCGTTGACCACCGAAGTGGACATTCCGAGGCCAGCAACAAACAGGGTTGCTGCCACGAGCACCGCGCCAGTGGCGCGACGGGTCAGTCGAAGGGGTCTGGCTGACATGGGTTATAAGCCTAGGAGATGCCCCAGAAATCCCGTGGTCGGGCTAAAACCCTTGCCAAATAAGGCTTTCTACTCCCATTCAATGGTGCCGGGTGGCTTTGAGGTGACGTCGTAGACCACTCGGTTCACCCCTGGGGTCTCGTTGATTATTCGACTCGCCATCTTCTCCAACAGGTCGTACGGGAGCCGGGCCCAGTCAGCAGTCATGGCATCTTCTGAGGTCACGGCACGGATGATGATCGGATAACCGTAGGTACGTTCGTCCCCCATCACCCCGACTGACCTGATGTCGGCGAGCACGGCAAAGGCTTGCCAGATCTCCCGTTCAAGACCAGCGTTGGCGATCTCCTCACGCACGATCGCATCAGCTTGTTGCAAGAGAGTGACCCGCTCGGGGGTCACTTCGCCGATGATGCGAACACCAAGTCCGGGCCCAGGGAACGGCTGGCGCCACACAATCTCATCGGGAAGACCCAGCTCTAAACCAACCTTGCGAACTTCATCCTTGAACAAGTGCCGCAATGGTTCCACGAGTTTGAGAGTCATGTCGTCAGGCAATCCGCCGACATTGTGATGGCTCTTGATTACTGCAGCCGTTCCATCTGCGCCACCACTTTCAATCACATCCGGATAAAGAGTGCCTTGCACCAAGAATTCCGCATCAGATATGCCGCCGGTGTTCTCTTCAAAGATGCGCACGAAAAGCTCGCCGATAGCTTTTCGCTTTGCTTCGGGCTCAGTTACATCTTTTAGTTTTTCGAAGAAGCGCGAACCAGCGTCAACGTGCACGAGTTCAATTCCCATGTTGCGGCGGAAGGTTTCAACAACTTGATCACTTTCACCTTTGCGCATGAGACCCGTATCTACATACACACACGTCAGCTGCGACCCAATTGCTTTGTGCACAAGTGCTGCTGCAACAGCTGAATCAACACCACCAGAAAGACCACAGATCACGCGTGACTTTCCAACCTGCGCGCGCACCACTTCAACCTGGTCAGCGACAATGGATGACATTGTCCACGTTGCATCACATTTTGCAAGGTTGTGTAGAAAGTGCGTGATCAATTCAATGCCGAGTTCACTGTGCATCACCTCGGGGTGAAACTGCACTCCCCAAATTCTCTGCTTCGTATTCTCAATCACTGCCATCGGGGCTTCTTGAGTAGATGCAGTGGCGGTAAATCCATTTGGCACTCGCGTCACCGCGTCAAAGTGGCTCATCCATACGCTGATGTCACGATCGGTCTGCAGGAGATCTGACTTGACCCCAGAAATCACACTCAGGTTGGTGCGCCCATATTCACCACGACCACCGCGCTCAACTTCACCACCAAGTTGTTGGGCAATCAACTGGGCGCCGTAGCAAATACCCAGAATCGGAACACCAAGTTGATAAATCTCTGGGTCCAATTTGGGGGCACCTTCAACGTGGACGCTCTTGGGGCCACCGGAAAGGATGATCGCCTTCGGGCCACGAGACCGCACCTCGGCTGCTGTGATGCGATGGCTGACAATCTCGGAATAAACCCTTGCCTCGCGCACCCGACGGGCAATTAGCTGGGCATATTGGGCACCGAAATCAACCACCAGCACGGTCTCGCCCTTATAGGTGTCGTCATGCCATTTACCCATAACTGTCTTTGACCCTAATGGCTGACTAGCGCACTGCTATTAGTCGGTGTGAAGATGGCAAGCGTGCGTTCTCGTTCGATCCTCCGCGTAGGTGCTGTAACAGCAATTCTGTTTCTCGTTTCACCAACTGCCACATTCGCCGAGGACCCACCAACCACTGAGGTGCCTTTTGAGCTTGAGCGTGATGTCACCGAGTGTGTGAGTGCAAACCCGCCGCCAAATTGTGGTCGTAAGCCCACTTCATCAGGTGACCGTGGTGGAGCGATGCAATTTGCAACTCTCGGTGCGATTGTTGCAGGACTCGGCGTGATTTCCACAGTGGTCGTTCGCAACACGGTGCGTAAGGACAAAGAAAAGAGTGCTGCGCTGTCCGACGACAAGCCAGGATATTTCTGATTCAACGTGCCTGAAACTGACACCAAGTGGATGCTCGAAGCAGTGGCGTGTGCAACGAACGCGCGCCTGCACAGTAGGCCCAATCCCTGGGTTGGCGCCGTTGTCGTTAAAGACTCCGCAATCGTCGGTCGAGGATTTACGAGTCCCGCCGGTGGAGCCCACGCCGAAGTGCACGCGCTTAGCGAATCGAGTCGTCGTGCTCGTGGTGCAACCCTGTATTCGACCCTTGAGCCTTGCTCACATCATGGACGCACACCACCGTGCACCGAAGCGATAATCGCAGCAGGTGTATCTCGAGTTGTTATCGGTGTAGTGGATCCCGACCCCAATGTCAGCGGCAGTGGAATCGCCCAACTCCGTGCTGCTGGCATCGAGGTGGTCTCCGGTATTGCCGAAGATACAGTTCGCTACCAGCTGCGTGCTTACCTCCACCAACGCACCAATTCGCGACCCTATGTGATTGCCAAAATGGCGGTCACTCAGGACGGTTTCACGACACTTCCAAATGCGGCCACCACAGCGACACGATCACCCGATGAATGGATCACTGGGGAAGAATCCCGTCAGCGTGTTCACATGTTGCGTGCTGAAAGTGACGCGATTTGTGTTGGTGCCAACACCGTTCGCACTGATGATCCCGCATTGACTGTTCGCTTAGTTGAAGGTCGTGACCCACTACGAATCGTCCTCGGTGAAGTTTCCCCTGATGCTCAAGTGCATCCATGCGTGCAATGGACCCTTGGAATCGAGCCTCTGTTAGACCACCTAGGTGGACTCGGAATGATGCAGTTATTGGTTGAAGGTGGAGCCGCAACGGTTAGTGCATTTAGGCGGGACCAACTGATTGACGAACTCATCTTGCATGTGGCCCCGAAAACTGCAGGCGTTGGGCGACCCGTTTTTGAAGGTGTTGCGTGGGAAGTTGTGAAGGACTGGCTGCTCGATAGCCGAGTTGCCGTAACCTCAATGGGGTCCGATACCGAGTACGTGATCCCACGTGAAGTTTTCGGCTGAAAAATCATGGTCCCTTCTGCGCTTTCCCGAGTTCAACGTGTCGCATCAGCTCGCGTATCAACACGCTGGGGTGACTTTGAATGTGTTGCCTACCGTGACCTCGTGGACGGGCATGAACATCTCGCTTTCGTCAATGACCCAGTTGGAGCAGATACTTCAATACCACCGGTCGTGCGTCTCCATTCCGAGTGCATCACCGGTGACGTGTTTGGCAGTGAGCGCTGCGACTGCGGTGAGCAACTCGCCAATGCAATGCGAATCGCCAATGCTGCAGAGCGTGGAGTGGTCATCTACATGCGCGGGCATGAAGGGCGTGGCATAGGTGCTGCGGAAAAGATCCGCGCATACGCACTACAGGACCAAGGGCTCGACACCGTGGAAGCCAATTTGGAACTCGGCTTTGAAGCCGACTCACGTGACTTCACCGCAGCAGCAGGAATTCTTCTTGATATGAAGATGCCCGAGGTGCGCCTAATCACCAACAATCCCGACAAACAAAAACAGATCGAAGCGCATGGGGTCACAGTCGTTGAGCGCGTTTCGGCACAGATCGAACCCACTTCCGCTAACTTGACCTACCTGCGCACAAAGAGAGACCGACTCGGCCATATTCTTGATATCGAGCCGTAAGCGGTTGCCGCATTCCCCTACCGGGTTCCGAAGGAGTCCAATGAGGAAAAAGCCAATTTCGTTCTTCCTCTCCGGATTGTTGGCCGCTGCAGCGACCTTGCTGCTCCCAGCTTCTGTTAACGCTTCCACTTTCAATTACTCGAGCTACTCCCAGTGGCGTGCTCTGATGTTCGACACCAGCCTTGGCAAGTTCGAATCAATCGCCAAAGAACCCGATAACCGACCCAACAAGTTCGACTGGTCCACCGACTACTGCTCTGCTCCATTGGTTGGGAGCACAGGCCTTACGTTTGATTTTTCAGCAGCCTGTCGACGCCATGACTTTGGCTATCGCAATGTGAAATCACTCACTTATGCGGTATCCGCAGAACAACGACGCGAGATTGACGAGCAATTCCGCAGCGATCTTCGCTACTCGTGTTCAAAACGCAGTATCTGGCAGCGACCCACGTGTTACGCGTGGAGCGAAACCTTCTATCGAGTCGTGCGATTAGTTGCTGGGCCGTAGATCGAGTTGGTCCACAGTGCCGGTGATCAATACCGCAAGGTGGAACAGCATCCTTGCGGTGGCTCCGTAAACCGTCTCCCCAGGTAGTTCAAAGAAAAGCACGGGGATCCGGCCCATCGGCACTTCCCATCGCTCTTCATGAAATGCATCTGGATGTAGCAGTTCACTCACTGGCACATAGAGCACTTTGTCCACTTCCCCGGTCATGGGTGCCAAGTGATCGTGTGTTTCGACCTCGCCGACGATTGGCACAATGTATGAGGTCGAGACCACGGTCGAAACATGGTTGAGTTCAGCAACCGGTGTGACCAGTCTCGGGTGCAGACCAATTTCTTCGTGTGACTCACGTAGCGCGGCTTCAAGCGGAGTTTCCCCTTCGTCGAGACGGCCGCCTGGAAATGAGATCTCACCGCGGTGGGTACGCATATTCGAACTGCGTTTGGTGAGAATCACCGATGCACCAGCTGGGGTCTCAGTGATGCCGCAAAGCACTGCCGCGGTCCGTAGCTCCAGATCGTCACGCCAGATATGTGCTTTTGCAGGCTCAACACCACGCACAGCATCAACGACTTCGCTTACAGACCAGCGTTTCTCATGTGGCTGCGAGCTCGCGTCAAGCCAAGGTGCACGGCGAACAATCTCAGCCTGCGGCGGACGCGGGATGAACTGATCACCACCTCGCGGCAAGCGCGGATCAAACATTGACTCGCTACTTGGTGGGCTTCCAACCAGAGTCGCGCAGTTGTTTCAACACATCAGCGAGACCCGCGGTCTTTAAATTCGCGAGCACGCGGCCAGGTTGTTCCTCACCCTTTTCCCACGACTCCCAGGCACTTAAAAGTTTCTGAAGGTCGGCGATGGGGCGTTCAAAGGTCATGTATTCAGCCTAAGGATGATTTACATCATCCCCATGCCGCCGCCAGGCATGCCTGCAGGCATGGCCGGAGCCTTCTCAGGCTTGTCAGCGACGAGGCACTCAGTTGTGAGTACCAATGCGGCAATTGATGCAGCGTTTTGCAACGCAGCACGAGTGACCTTTGCAGGATCGATGATTCCAGCCTTCACGAGGTCGACATACTCACCTGTCGCAGCATTGAAACCAATCGCGCCCTTTTCGGACTCGACACGCTGAACCACAACTGCGCCTTCAACACCTGCGTTGTCGGCGATGTTACGAGCAGGTGCTACGAGTGATTCCCACACAGTGCGGGCACCAGTTGCTTCGTCACCAGTAAGTGACTCCACAACCTTGGCTACAGCTGCACGGCTGCGCACCAGTGCGGTACCACCACCAGCGACCACACCTTCTTCGATCGCAGCACGAGTTGCCGAAACAGCGTCTTCGATGCGGTGCTTCTTTTCCTTGAGCTCAACTTCGGTGGCTGCGCCAACCTTGATGACAGCAACACCACCTGCGAGTTTTGCGAGGCGCTCTTGCAGCTTTTCGCGATCCCAGTCAGAGTCGGTTGCGTCAATCTCGGCCTTGATCTGGTTGATACGACCGTTGACTTCGTCCTTTTCACCAGCGCCATCCACGATTGTGGTGTTGTCCTTGGTGATGATTACTCGCTTGGCGCGACCCAGAAGATCGAGAGTGACATTCTCAAGCTTCAAGCCCACTTCTTCGCTGATCACTTGACCACCGGTGAGAACTGCCATGTCCTGGAGCATCGCCTTACGACGATCACCAAAACCAGGAGCCTTCACTGCAGCAGCGTTAAAGGTGCCGCGGATCTTGTTGACTACGAGAGTGGCGAGGGCTTCGCCTTCGACATCTTCAGCGATGATGACAAGCGCCTTGCCGGTCTTCATTACCGATTCAAGTGCCGGCAGCATTGACTGCACCGATGAAATCTTTGAGCTGTAGTACAGGATGTACGGATCGTCGAGAACTGCCTCTTGACGCTCTGGATCGCTCACGAAGTAAGGCGACAGGTAGCCCTTATCGAACTGCATACCTTCGGTGAAATCGAGTTCGATTCCGAAAGTGTTGCTCTCTTCAACAGTGACAACACCGTCTTTGCCAACCTTGTCAATTGCATCAGCAATGACCTGACCAATTGCGGCATCAGCTGCCGAAATGGTGGCGACGCTTGAGATGTCTTTCTTGTCGTCGACTTCCTTGGCCTGCGACTTGATTGACTCAACTGCAGCAGCAACTGCCTTTTCAATGCCGCGCTTCAGACCCATTGGGTTAGCACCGGCTGCAACGTTACGCATGCCGTGGCCAACCATTGCTTGTGCAAGAACGGTTGCTGTGGTGGTGCCGTCACCAGCAACGTCGTTTGTCTTGGTTGCAACTTCTTTGACGAGTTGTGCACCCATATTCTCGAATGGATCATCGAGTTCGACTTCTTTGGCGATTGACACACCATCGTTCGTGATGGTGGGAGCACCAAACTTCTTGTCGAGTACTACGTTGCGACCCTTAGGCCCGAGTGTGACTTTGACAGTGTCTGCCAACTTGTTCACACCGGCTTCAAGAGCGCGACGTGCTTCCTCATTGAACTTCAAAAGCTTTGCCATGTTGACCCGCGCTTACTTGGTAACGATTGCGAGTACGTCGCGGCTTGAGAGGATCAAAAGATCGTCTCCACCGTGGGCGATTTCAGTGCCGCCGTACTTGGAGTAAAGGACGGTGTCGCCAACTTTGATGTCGAGTGCGAAATGCTGACCCTCGTCATCGCTCCAGCGGCCAGGGCCAACTGCGAGCACGGTGCCCTGCTGGGGCTTTTCCTTGGCGGTGTCGGGAATCACGAGACCCGAGGCAGTGCGCTCCTCGGCTGCGTTGGGCTTGACGACAATGCGATCGTCGAGTGGCTTCAGGTTCATTTTCTGACCTCCGTATTTCGGAATTTTCGGAACATCCCGGCCCCAAAAACCGGCAATTGACCGGGCCTTGGAGGCGGTTAGCACTCAAACAGTGCGAGTGCTAACGATACGCCACAGGCCCCCGAAATCGCAACCGGAGCCGGTGGTCAGGGGTTCACGGTGGAAAGTAAGGCTGTCAGGGCCTCAGTCGGAAGCCCAACCACATTTGACCAGCTCCCCTCGAGGGCAGTGACAAAAGTACCTGCCAGACCCTGGATCGCATACCCCCCGGCCTTACCTGACCACTCACCACTGGCGAGGTACTGGTCCAGGTCAGCTTGTGAGAGCACTGCAAAGGTCACCTGCGATGTGACCACCTCAGTGATTGCAATCCCACTCGCACTTGCGATCACACATAACCCAGTGTGGACAAGGTGGCTACGACCACTCAGTTTCATGAGCATTGCTCGCGCATCGTTTTCGTCAACTGGCTGACCAAAGATCACACCGTCTACATCAACAGTGGTGTCAGCCCCGATAACAACTTCATTGGCTCCGGGTGAAACCACGGCGAACGACTTGTCATGTGCGAGACGCCCGACATATTCGGTGGGTTCTTCACCTAGTTGTGGTGTTTCATCAACGTCAGCCGGCCGCACTTCGAATTCGATACCCAATTCAGTCAGAAGCTGAACACGTCGCGGTGAGCGTGACGCGAGCACAAACTTCGTGTCAGCCACCGCTCAGACTCACTACGTCGTTGTCATCTGGCACGGACAGATCTTCGAGATGATCGAGGTAACCCTCGGGAAGCACAACCTTGATGGGTCCGTTCGTATGGCCACGCTTGAGTCGTGCACCACCTTCAACCAGTCGCGCACTGCGGTCAAGTGCACCGAGAATTTCTTCCAGCTCTGTGATTGATGAGGCTTGGGCTGCGCGTCTACGCACATCGGGTCCAACTGGATAGCCGGTCAAATACCAGGATGCGTGTTTGCGAAATTCAACGACACCACGTTCGGCGTCATTCTTGTGTGCACACAGCATGCGTGCGTGCTCAAGCATCACATCAACGACCTCACCAAGAAGGCGTGATTCAGGAATTGGTTCACCACGAAATGCAGCAGTCAGATCAGCAAAGAGCCACGGCTTACCAAGGCATCCACGCCCGATCACTACTCCATCGCATCCAGTGTGCTCCACCATCCGAATCGCATCTCTCGCTTCCCAGATATCGCCGTTGCCAAGTACTGGTACAGATTGCACCGCTTGCTTCAGCTCGCCAATTGCATCCCACCTGGCATCGCCGGCGTAATGCTGTTGCGCGGTACGAGCATGAAGTGCAATCGCAGCCACACCCTCTTCAGCAGCAATCCGGCCTGTGTCTAGGAAAGTCATCAACTCTTCAGAAATTCCCATTCGGAATTTGCATGTAACTGGCACGTTGTATGGAGCGGCTGCAGAAACGGCGGACCGAAGAATTGCCCGCAACAGATTTTTCTTTAGTGGGACTGCAGCACCACCACCCTTACGTGTGACCTTCTGGGCTGGGCAGCCGAAGTTCAGGTCAATATGGTCAACCTTGCCGGCATCACATAATTCATGCACTGCGCGACCCAACATCACGGGATCACTCCCATAAAGCTGCAAACTTCGCACGTCTTCGCTCTCGTCAAAATGCATTAAGTGCCTGGTTTTGGCGTTGCCATGCACGACCGCTGTGGCCATGACCATCTCATTCACATAGACAAGGCCAGGCGCATACCGCCTGCACAATGCACGAAAGGGAGCGTTGGTGACACCGGCCATTGGTGCAAGCACCACCGGTGCCGAAGGCTGGTGCGCACCGATCTTGAACATCATTGGGCCACCGGTAGAGCGAGATTTGGAAACGCTCCCGTATCGAATGACATCGGGCCATCACTGCGCAACCGATACCAAGCAGCCGCACCAATCATTGCTGCATTATCGGTGCACATCTCCCTACTCGGCAGAGAACATTTCACACCGAGAGAATCAGCAATCTGTTTGAACCGCTCACGCAACGGGCCATTGGCAGCCACACCACCACCAAGAACTAGGCCACGCGCCCCAATCTGCGTTGCTGCACGCTCAGCTTTACGTGCAAGAACATCAACCACTGCTTCTTGAAACGACGCGGCTACATCGGCTGAATCAACATCGGGATTTGCACGGACGTGATTGATTACGGCGGTCTTTAGACCACTAAAAGAAAAATCCAAACCGTCATGCAACATCCCACGAGGAAAGTTGATAGCCGCTGCGCTACCAGCACGGGCGGTTCTTTCAACAGCGGGGCCACCCGGATAACCGAGATCGAGATACCTCGCGACTTTGTCAAACGCCTCACCAGCGGCATCATCGATCGTTCGCCCAAGGATTGTGTAATCGCCATGACCACGCATCTCGATCAACATCGTGTGTCCACCCGAAACGAGAGTGACCAGCAACGGGAATTCAAGATCAGGATCATCGAGCAATGCCGCATACAGGTGTGCTTCGAGATGATTTACTCCGATGAAGGGCACGCTCCATGCAAGCGCATAGGACTTCGCTGCAGCCACACCGACAAGCAAAGCGCCAATGAGCCCAGGGCCCATGGTTGCCGCAACTGCATCAATGCGCTCAGGACTAACGCCAGCTTGCGCTATCGCTTGGTCGACAACATGTGGCAAAGCTTCAACATGGGCACGACTCGCCACTTCGGGCACGACACCACCAAAACGCGCATGGATTTCAATTTGTGAAGACACAACCGAGGAGACGACATCAGTCCCTCCAAGCACTAGTGATGCAGCAGTCTCATCACAACTGGTTTCAATGGCCAATACAAGCGTGTTTGCATCCACCTTCATTGATCCTCCCCTGTCAATGAAGCGAGTTTCGCTGCATATTCATCACCATCAATATCGTGACACCACATCACGATTGCATCTTCGGAATTCTCGTAGTAGCGCTGCCGGATACCAGCTGGAACAAAACCAAATTTGGCATACAGAGCCTGGGCGGCCTTATTGCTGACTCGCACTTCAAGTGACATCGATTTGCAACCACAATCCACTGCGACAGCGCAGAGCTCGTGCATCAGATAGCTACCGATACCGCCGCCTTGACGTGCTGGATCAATAGCAATGTTGGTTACGTGGGCCTCTTCAACTCCAAGCATGATGCCTGCATACCCGACAACTTTTCCGTCAATGCTCGCCACTACGTAATAACGCTGTGCGCGCCGTGCGGCTGCAATCTCGTCAGTAAACACACCATGGGTCCAAGGGCGTGGATAGACCTGGTTCTCAATCTCAAGAATCTGCTTCAGATGCTTGCGTCGCATCGGTTCGAGCACGATCTGTCGTGTCGTCATCATCGGGTCTCCCAATTGATTTCGGCATCTGGCGCACGAAGATACACAGGGGTGACACGCCCGTAAGGAACCAATTCATCTCGCACAGCTGCAAGATGTGCCATTGCGACCATTGTGGCTGCCTCAGGAATATCGGGCAGACCATCGAACCACTCAATCAACGCAATGTCTCTGAGGGCTTCTTCGTATCGCAAAGCACCAGAGCCAATACAGATACAGCGTTGCCCTCGTGATGCAATCGCCTCAGCAAAGTCATCTGGTGTGCCAACTACAGGTGCAACGACGCGTTCAATGACGGGCTGACCAGCACGATCTCCGATTCGGTGACACGCGTAAAAGATCTCGCCGCGTCGAGCATCAAGCGTGCTCCATACGACTACCTCTTCGCGTTCAGCAACAGCCGATGCGGCATGGGCCAGCACATCTAAGGAACAAAGTTCCGCCAGATCAACTTCCAAAGCTTGGCCCAGGGCAGATGCGGTCGCTATGCCAACGCGCATCCCCGTGAACAATCCGGGCCCCACGTCAATGCCGATGAGCCCTACTTCTTCTATTTCTCGGCCTGCTGCATCAAGCAACTGCTCAATGGTCGGAACTAATGCTTCAGCGTGTCGTTTACCTCCTCGAAGGGTAAAGGAAGCTGCGACTGAGTCATCCTCGCCGAGCGCAACGGACACTGCATCTGTTGAAGTGGAGATACACAGCGACAGCATCACACCACCAAATCCTGCAGATCTGCTTCAAGTTGCTCGAGACGTGAGGCCCAAATCTCACTCCGTGATCCCAGCGTGACTGTGCGTCCCGTTTCGTCATCAATACTCAACGACACGAAAACATGCGCGGGAAACAATTCCCCCGCAGGTGCTCCCCACTCAATCAGCAGAACTCCCCCTGCACTGAGCATCTCTTCCAACCCGAGGTCATCAATCTCCGCAGTGCTCTTCAATCGGTAGAGATCAGCGTGATGAAGTGTCAGTCGGCCGCCGGAGTAGGTGTGTACGAGTGTGTACGTTGGCGAAGTCACATCATCAACCACTCCAATTGCTTCGGCAATCAGTTTCGTTGTGGTCGTTTTGCCTGCCCCCATCTCACCATCAAGTAACACCACGTCACCATTACGGAGCATCGCAGCAAACGCCACGGCAAAACGCCGAGTGTCAGTAAGGTCTGCGAGGCTTAATTTGAGCACCCGATAAGGCTAGTTAGCCGAGTGGTACTTGCGTTCTATGCGCACTGATACGTCGCACACGACCTCATAAGGAATCGTGTCAATCTTGGTGGCAATCTCCTCCGCAGATATCGATTCCGACCCTTGCCCACCGATGATCACCACTTCATCACCAATCTTCACACTCTCGTCCACTTCAACCATAAGTTGATCCATCGTGATTGCTCCACGAATCGGTAAGCGTCGACCACCGATCAACACCTCGCCGCCGGTGAACGAGAGGCGTCGTGCCACACCATCGGCATAGCCAATCGGAACTGTGGCAATGATGGTGTCAGCTGGCGCATTCCAACGCGCACCGTAGGAAACTGGCTCTCCAGCTCTCACCTTGTGCACATGGGATACCCGAGCTCGAAGTGAAAGCACGGGCTTCAGATTGAGATCGGTGAGTGCACTTGGCTGAATCCCATACATCGCAATACCCACGCGCACGAAGCTGAAACGTGAACGCGGAATCAACAACGCCGCCGCTGAATTAGCAGCGTGGACACGCGCTGGATTTACACCGCGAGCATTGAGTGCGGAAAGAAATGAGTCAAAGGCGTCAAGTTGGCGCGAATTCTCCGGCCGTGATGGTTCATCAGCGCATGCAAGGTGTGTGTAGATCCCATCGACGATCACGCCACCAGCGATCAGCGTGTCAATTACTTCATTGGCATGAGCAGGATCCACACCGACTCGATTCATACCAGTGTCGATCTTGACGTGAGCGTGCACCGGCTTCTTCGGTGTCACAAGTTTGACCAATTCACGCGCTGTTTCGATGTTGTAGACCGTGAAAATCAACCCATGATCAATCATGGTTTGCCAATCGGATCGCGGCTGTTCACTCAAGACGAGAATTGGTTCGTCAATTCCAGCGTGCCGCAGTGTCACAGCCTCCTCAGCTAGTGCAACAAGTAGTCCAGTTGCTCCGGCATTGAGCGCAGTCATCGCACATGGAACATCGCCATGACCGTAGGCATTTGCTTTCACAACAACCCAGAGTTCAGCATCGCCGATCGACTTTTTCAGCAATTGCACGTTGTGGGTCAGAGCATCAAGGTCGATGTCGGCCCATGCCCAGCGATCAATCGCATGGTGTGCGTGACGGTGTCCACCACCTAGAAGTTTTCTCAACACCAACTTTGCACCTACCCGTGAATCTGCAATTCACTCAAAACACTTGCAACTGCACTGGGCAACTCCCCAGCCGTCATACCGACACTAGGCAACCGCATAGCCGCAGCACCGTGAATGTGAGCAGCACAGACCGCAGCAGTTGCTGGGTCTTGGCCTAATGCCAGTAGCGCACCAATAATCCCTGCCAAGACATCGCCTGAACCCGCGGTAGCGAGTCGTTGGTCGCCGCATTCCATGACCCAAGCACGATCGTTGTCCGCCACCACGGTCAACGGCCCCTTTAGTAGCACCACTTGCCCCGAGCGCTTCGCAAGTTCAACGGCAGCGAGAATCCGATTCGAATCTGGCTTATTCCCCATCAACATCGCGAACTCACCGTCATGTGGCGTGAGGACGCGTTTTGATCTTGATGCCTTGAGCGAATCCGCCCCAATCGTTGCAACCGCATAAAGCCCATCACCGTCGATCACAGTTGGCACCGGCGAGTCGACTGCAAATTTCGCGGCGCTTTTTGCCGTCGCATCGGCACGCCCAAGACCAGGCCCGACAACCGCCGCTTGAAAACGCAAATCGGTCTCGTCGATGACAGTTCCCCACTCCTCATCGGGCAACGAGTGCCACACCGCCTCCGTCGGGGATGTTGGCAGTTGCACCGCACCAGGCACGAAGGCATGCACAATTCCTGCCCCCGCATGCAACGCCGCATCCGCAGAGAGTCGAGCGGCGCCGGTCATTCCTCGACTGCCGGCAATGATTTTCACACCGTGATTCCACTTGTGCGCAGAACCCGCACGAAAACGTAAAAGAGCCGCAATGTCTTCGAGCTCAACCCACTGTGCGAGTTGATCACTCTGTGGAATTTCAATTCCGATATCGGCTACAACAAGATCACCTGCAAATTCAGCGCCGGCGCCGAAAAGGAGTCCGGGCTTTAGTGCCGCAAAGGTCACAGTGATGTCTGCATGCAACGCACGATGGACTTCGCCGGTGTCTGCATTGACCCCACTTGGAATATCAACTGCGAGTACGAGTGCATCACATTGAGTCGGCGGGTCCCATGAGTCACGCTCCACATATCCGGTGCCGAATGCGGCATCAATTACCAGTTCGTACTTTTCATCTACGGCACGAAACTCAGTGGGTTCGAGTTCATCCACTCTCGCTCCACGTGCGCGTAATACTTCCGCAGCCACCCTTCCATCTGCGCCATTGTTGCCTCGTCCAGCAACAAGCAAGATCTGCTTGCCGTAGGCTCCCCCAAGCATCTCCATCGCATTCGCTGCCACAGCGTGACCAGCACGCTCGATCAAAGTACTAAGCGGTGTGTTTGCGTTCGCATCAGCCTTACGCACCGCATCAACACGGGCGATAGGAAACATCAGAGTGCTGCCACCACTGCCATTGCGGTGTTGTCGGTGTGAGTGATTGAAATCTTCCACCCTTTGACTCCCCGCATTTCGGCGAGACGTGCGGCGGCACCAGTCAATTCAAGATGAGGCTGACCCGTCTCTGCACGGCGCACACCGATGTCGGCAAACGCCACATCACCAATGCCGGCACCAAGTGCTTTCATCACCGCTTCGCGCACAGCAAAACGTGCAGCAAAACCTGGAACTGGGTCAACGCGCTTGGCGAGATCTTCACGCTCAAACTCAGTGAAGATTCTGTTCACAATTCGCGGATGACGACTCAACGCCTCACGAAATCTGCTGATTTCTACCGCATCGAGTCCGATACCAATCATCTTGCCCGCCAATGTTTTGCTACTTCAGAAATTGGTGATGTCAGCATTTCAACAACAGAAATCTCTGCGAGTCGGTCTTCGTTGAAGCCACCTTCGGTTTCACTGACCCAGTCAACGAGACGGTCATAGCGGCGGTCGTATCCCTGCAACATTGCACGGGCATTTGCGGGTGAGATGAATTCATGGAGCTTCACATGCACCAGCGTGATGCCTGTTGTATTGCTCCCCTTGACTTCAGGGATCAAGATCACTGTGCGGCTATCAGCTCCACCGATTGAGACAAGCACCTCACGCTCGGCGGCCACTCGCCTCTTGGTTCCAACAAGAACTGGCTGCTTGTCCACGCGTGACGGAAGGTCAAGCGAAATCCCACCACGATCAATAATCCGAATCGTTGCATTGCCCGGAGTGGGCTCACCTTCGATCTCATAACGAGTAAAGCCGGTGACTTCATCTACACCGAGATCCAATGCGGCAAGTACGCGCATGGTGCGGAACGTGATTCGGTCCCGATTCAATCCAGTAGCGAGAACCTCTTGGATCAGTGCACGATCCATCACTCCCTCATCACTACGGGAGATCCCGACGGTCACGGTCTTGGCCTGGTGTTTGATCGCGTCAATCGGTCGAGTGAGTTCGTCCACCGCACGAGTCAATGATTGAACAAGATCGTCAAGTAAGGCTGAGGGACTAGATACCTTGCCGGTCTCGTTCTGGTAAGCATCGAGTGGTTGATCGGACAACGCATATCTGAACATGTTCGCAAGTTGGACTGCTGTTGACGCCTCAAGATGACCGTCGTAATTACCAGCACGCAATGCCTCAGAGAAAATTCGAGCACTGTTGGCAATCTTGCTGTGCACGGACTGCATCACCGCTTGTGCATCGCCACCGAACTGCACGAGTCGCTCAATGACCTCTCGCGCTTCGCGTAACGGTCGCGCTGATGCATCAATGGCAAGCGCGGCTTCGTACCCAAAGAGATGCCCGACCATCGCCGAGAGAATGAAACCAAGAGCTGGATGCACACTTGGCACGTTGATCACCGCCGAAGCGTTATCAAAACGACGATCCCCATCACTTGCTACAACAATCGGTGTGGCTTTGTGTGCTTTATAGATCGAAACTTCTTTTGCTACGTCATCAGCAGTGGACCCACTTAAGCCAGCAGCGCAGACAAAAATCATTGGCTCACTGGACAAGTCAATGTGTTTCTTATCCTCGGTGACATCTGCCGAGATCGACTTGTAACAAAGCTCACTGAGTTTGATACGGACTTCGAGCGCAGCCACATAGTTGGGGCCATTACCCACAATTGCCCAGTATCGATGGCGCGTTGCATACCGTTGTGCAATCTCGGCAATCTGAGGGCGTAACTCAAGCGTGGCATTCATCGCATCGGGTAGCTCGGTGAGGGATGTGAGCAGATTGTGAATCTCGCTTTCGGATGCGCACCCAGAGTGTTGAGCAATCGCACAGGCGTACAGTGCACCTGCAGCGACTTGGGCATAGAAAGCCTTGGTGCTCGCCACACTCATCTCCACATCACGGCCATCAGAGGTGTAGAGAACGCCATCGGCTCGTTGCGCAAGATCACTGCCACGGCGATTAACAATCGCAAGTACGTTTCCGCCACGGGCTCGCACAAGATCTACTGTGCGATTGGTATCGGTGGTGGTTCCACTTTGGCTGACTGCAATCACAATCGTGTCGGACATGTCTTGTTCAAGGCCAAATCCGGACAATTCGGTTGCTGGCATCGCATCAACCTGGAAATTGGCGCCGACAAGATGCGAAAGCAATTGAGCAACAGCACGGCCCGCAACCGCTGCAGTTCCCTGACCAATCACTGTGATGCGATTGATTTTCCCCTTAGCTAATTGTTTGGCGAGGTGCGCCGGCATGGCCTGAGCGCCAATCGCAGCAACCAGATGCGACTTTGATTCCCCGATGCGTCCTCGAAGTGTCGCGCGGAAGCTACGCGGTGCCTCGGAAATTTCCTTCAACAAGAAGTGTCGGTATTCCCCGCGATCGATGTCTCGTGTAGTGATCTCGGTGCGGGCAAGATCTGACTCCGTTACTGGCGTGACCACTCCGTCGTAACCGCGTCGAATAATGCCCGCAACGTCACCAACTTTGCTCGCATCGAGAACTACTACTTCACCACCAGCTTCACCTTGCAATGCAAAGTAAGTGTCGGTCTCTTCGACCACTCCATAAGGCTCACTTGCGACAATCCAGCGATCAGGACACACCCCGACATAAAGCCCCTGTCCCGAGCCCGCAAGTGCCAAGTGCAATTTGCCAGGGTCCGTGGCTATTGCTGTTGCAATTGCAATTGAGCCTTCAAACTGAACCACTGATTGTCTGAAGGCTTCGCTCGGATCATTGGTCTTGGTCAGCATCTGAGAGACGAGTACGGGAATGACTTTGGCATCAGTTGTAATCGGGTCTGCAAATCGCAGACCATGCTCGACCTTCAAGTCGACGTAGTTGTCCACATCACCATTGAGTGCCGCTGCGACATATGGGGAAGCGGTGACCGCAACTTGCTCGTTGTTCACCGGGTGTGCATTTGGTTCCGAGATAATTCCCACACTCGCCCAACGGGTGTGAGCAAGGACTTCGGTGTAAACATCTTCATCGGCGAGTACCAGTCGGAGCAGATCATCACGGGTGATTGCTTGACGAATAGCTCGAGTGTTGTCACCCAGCTCTCCAATTTCTGCAGCCGCCTTATAAACGAAAGACCAAACGCCGTCTACGCAACGCACGGCGTGATTGGCAAACAGTGGGTCCGACAAGCGCTGATCCGCAAGTGCGATAACTCGTGAATCAGTTGCACTCACTTTCGCGTTGTGCACCATCAGATGTACACCAGCTGAATCTCGTCCGCGAACTTCGAGGCGATCTAGCGATGAGAGAACTTGCTGAATAGATATGAACGCCGCTGCAGCAGAATTTGATGCTCCAACACCGCAAAACTCAAAGACCGAGCGAATTGTGCGCAAACGATCATTCCGGATACTCCACAAGAGGTCCCGTACTGGTGAGAGTTTGGCCACAACTTCCTGTGCCCGATCGGCTGCTGCCACATGGGAACGATCAATCTCTTCGAGGTCACGGTCGTAATGAGCCGTGTTGGCATCAATTGCAGAGAGCAATGCTTCAATTCGAATTAGCAATTCGTTGCGGCCAAGCAACGAAGCGATCACATAATCGTGGCGCAGTTTGCCGTTGACCTGACCGAGTTCAAGTGCGAGTCGCTCCAGGTTGTCCCCTGCATCCACGGCTCGAGAAAGAGTCCCAAGGACGAAGGATTCAATCTCCGACGGGGATTCAGGCTGCGACCATGTGAGGCGCGGCAGTACCGCAACGATTCCGCACATATCTAAAGGCTAGTTGCCCGCGCTGCAAGGCCTTCTGCCACCCGCTGTGCCTCTTGTGCAGAGTCACATTCAACCATCACACGCACCAAGGGTTCCGTGCCGCTGGCGCGCACGAGCACTCGCCCGCGGGTACCCAGCTCGCGAACCGCTGCATCAATTTCATCTTGCATCCGTGACACTGCTTCACCCGCTGGGACATTTGTCGTCACATTGATCAATACCTGGGGCACTGTGATCATGACTTCATCGGCTAGTTGTGAAATTGGTCGACCCGAGTCCACCATGAGTTCCAGCACTGCGATTGCCGCCATCAGACCGTCACCTGTGGTGGCACGATCACGAATAATCACATGACCACTTTGCTCACCACCCAGTGTGAAGCCGTGTTGATTCATATGATCAAGCACATAGCGATCACCAACTGTTGTAACTGCAACATTGATGCCAACTTGTTCCATCGCTCGCAACAACCCGATATTGGACATCACAGTTGTCACAAGTGTGTTTGAGTGCAGCCGCTCGTTAGCGCGCATGTAGTGCGCAAGCAGACCAAGTAGACGGTCACCTTCAATGATGTTGCCGCGTTCATCAACAACCACGAGACGATCACCGTCGCCATCAAAAGCGAAACCAACATTTGCGCGCACGGCAACGACTTCAGTACCAAGTGATGCTGGTGCAGTGGCTCCGCACTCCGCATTGATGTTTGTGCCATCAGGCAGCGCGTGAATCAGATCAACCTGCGCGCCGAGGCGACGAAAGACCTCGGGAGCCACTTCACTCATTGCTCCATTTGCACAGTCCAGGACCACACGGAGTCCAGCACCAATTTCCTGTCGCACCATTCGAATTCGCGATTCCACATAGCGATCAACCATTCGCCCGCGTTCGATTACTGCAGCAGTTCGTGGCGCACGTTCTTTGGCCACAGTGGCAAGTTCACGCACAATTGCGGCCTCAGCTTCGTCGGTCAACTTGACTCCACCGGGCGCGAACACCTTCACACCGTTGTCTTCATATCGGTTGTGCGACGCAGTGATTGCGATACCCGTGATGTTTTCAACCTCGGAGGCAAAAGCAACACAAGGTGTTGGAACCATGCCGAGAGCAAGTACCTCTACACCTTCGCTTGTGAGCCCTTCAACAAGGGCTAATTCCAGCGCTGGCCCCGAGATACGCGGGTCACGGCCCACGGCGGCACGGCCGCTCTTTACCGACCTAGCGATTGCAACACCGAGTTGATAGGCGTCGTCGAGAGTTATATCGACGAAAGCCTTACCCCGAACTCCGTCAGTGCCAAAGGCCAACATGTTGTGACAGTGCGGAAAGCCCGCGCTAGATCAACGCTTGGTGAACTGCGGCGCCTTGCGCGCCTTCTTGAGGCCGTACTTCTTGCTTTCCTTCTTGCGTGAGTCACGTGTGAGAAGGCCAGCCTTCTTGAGTGTTGCGCGGCATTCAGGATCGAGTTCCAAAAGTGAACGAGCAACGCCCATGCGAACTGCTCCGGCTTGACCGGTCACTCCACCACCATCAATTGTGATGTCGATGTCGTATGCAGACTCAGTGTTGGTTACTCGCAATGCCTCGAGTGCGGTCATGCGCTGAGTTGCTGTTGGGAAGTAAACCTCGATCGGCTTGCCGTTGACAACGACCTTGCCGCTTCCGGCGCGCAAACGCACACGTGCGACTGCTTCCTTACGACGACCTGTGGTCTGGGTGAGCGGGGCTGTTGCCACTTTTTCTCCTGACGATTTCTTAATCAACGAGCCTTGGCGTCGGCCAAGTCAAGAACAACGGGTGACTGTGCGGCGTGCGGGTGCTCAGCACCGGCGTATACCTTCAACTTCTTAATCTGCTGACGACCAAGTGGACCCTTTGGCAACATGCCAGCAACGCTCTTGCGAATCGCATCGGCGGGCTTGCGGTCAAGCAGCTCGGCATAGGTTTCAGACTTCAATCCACCTGGGTAACCGGAGTAGCTGTACACCATCGACTTGTCGGCCTTGCCCTTGGTCATCACAACTTTCGAAGCGTTGATGATGATCACGTGATCACCGGTGTCAATGTGCGGAGCGAATGTGGTCTTGTGCTTGCCGCGAAGTACGCGAGCGGCCTCTGTGCAAAGACGACCAAGAACGAGACCCTCGGCATCAATGATGTGCCAAGTGCGTGTGATCTCGCTTGCTTTTGGTGTGTAGGTCTTCATCAAAATCTTCCCAATAATCAGGGCCCCGAAGGACCGTTCAAGGTTAGGGGCAAGCGCCCCACGTCGGCAAATGGCCCAAATCCGAGGTTTAAGCGCCTTCCTCGTAGCCAACTGCGTGCAAACAAAGGCCATGCGGTGGCGCAATCGTGGCAGCCATTGACCGATCGCCAGCCAAAAGGATGCCCCGCATGTCCCCTGCGCGGCGCTTACCCATCCCGACCTCGACCAATGTGCCCACAATTGAGCGCACCATCTGGTGACAAAACGCGTTGGCTCGAATTTCAAACACCAACAGATCGTCGGCTTCGGCATGCCAATTGGCCTGCATCACGTATCGAGACATTGACGCTGGTTCTTCGCCAGTTGCCACCTTTGGGCGACGACAAAAAGAACTGAAATCGTGTTCCCCAATCAAGGGGTCGCAGGCCATCTGCATCGCCGCAAGATTCAAAGGAGTGTGCACATGCCAAGCGGTGTCCGCAATGAATGGATCAGGTACAGGTGAGTTGAGCACTGTGTATTTGTAGTGACGCCACTGTGCGGAAAACCGGGCATGAAAATTCGGGCTCGCCCATGATGCTTCACGCACAACGATGCTTGGACCACAAAGTGCATTGAGCTGACGGATCAACAAGTTCAGATCAGTGCTTGCTGGAATGTCACAACTCACCACTTGTCCGCGCGCATGCACTCCTGCATCCGTGCGACCCGCACCGACTACTTCCACCGGCATCCGTGAAACTGTGCTCAACGCTTCAGTTAGCGACCCAGCAACTGTTGGAACACCGTGATTGAGTGCGAAACCATGAAACGCGGAGCCGTTGTAGGCCACAAGCAAACGAGCCCGCGCAACGGCGGGCTCGTCATTCTGAATATTCAATTCCGGCGGTGTCACCGGGTACCAATCACACCAGTTCGATGCGGGCCATTTCGGCTTTGTCACCGTGGCGCGTACCGAGCTTCAAGATGCGTGTGTACCCACCATTGCGCTCCATGTAACGAGGTGCGACATCGCTAACAAGTTTGTGGGTCATTTCCTTGTCGCCGAGGTAACCCTGGATCTGACGAATACGATGCAGGCGCATCGGGCTGTCCTCCTGGGCCTTCTTTCCCTTGGTGATCAACTTCTCCACGATGGGACGAAGAGCCTTGGCTTTAGCTTCAGTGGTGACGATTCCTTCTGCTGCAATCAAAGAAGCAGCAAGGTTCGCCATCATCAAACGCTGGTGTGCCGCACTGCCGCCGAAGCGGGGTGCTTTGCGTGGTGTTGCTGGCATTTCAGTATCTCCTTGAACCCGCGATCAGCGCAGTGTGAGGCCGCGCTCGTCAAGCTTCTGCTTGATTTCGTCGAGGCTCTTCTGGCCGAAGTTGGTGATGTTCAACAGGTCATCCTCAGACTTTTCGAGGAGTTCGCCGATGGTGTTGACCTGGGCGCGCTTCAGGCAGTTGCGTGGGCGCTCCGAAAGGTCGAGGTCTTCAATTGACATCGCGAGGTCCGAACGCTCAACGATTGGATCAGATGTCGAAAGCTCGAGGCCCTTTGGCTCTTCGCTCATGTTGGCAACGAGGTCAACGAGTGAACGAAGTGTCGCACCTGCAGATGCGAGTGCTTCCTTCGGGGTGATCGAGCCGTCGGTCTCGATGTCAAGAACGAGACGGTCGTAGTTGGTCGACTGCTCAACGCGGGTGGGTTCGATTTCGAACATCACGCGACGCACTGGCGAGAAGATCGCGTCAATCGGGATCACGCCGATCGTGCGGTTGTCGCTCTCACGATCACTTGAACGGTAACCGCGACCCTTCTCAACGGTGAGGTCCACAATGAGGTGGCCCTTGGCGTTAAGGGTTGCGATGTGCAGGTCCTTGTTCAGGATTTCTACCTCGGCCGGGCAAACGATGTCGGCTGCGGTTACATCCTTGGCACCGTTGATGTCGAGACGCAAGACAACTGCTTCGTCTGAATCGCAGGTGAGAACGATGTCCTTCAGGTTGAGGATGATCTCGGTTACGTCTTCGGTAACGCCTTCAATCGTGTCGAACTCATGCAGAGCCTTTTCGAACTGCACGGTTGTGATTGCCGCACCAGGAATGGACGACAAAAGGGTACGACGGAGGGAGTTTCCAAGGGTGTGGCCAAAACCGGGGTCGAGCGGGCCGACAGCAAAACGCTGACGGTTGTTCGACTCTTCGCCGACTTCTTCCACTGTGGGGCGCTGGATAACAAGCATGGGTGTTCCTTTGCTTTTCTTCGGCTGTTACTAATTACTTCGAGTAGAGCTCAACGATGAGCTGTTCACGTACGGGCACATCAATGTGCTCGCGTTGCGGGAGATCGCGCACGGTGACCTGCTTGCCACCATCGCCAACCTCGAGCCAACCAACAACTGAACGATCGAGAACCTCGATGTTGTGCTGGATCACGATCATGCCGCGAGCTTTTTCGGAGAGTTCAATGACCTCTCCCTTGCGCACGCGGTACGACGGAATATCAACGCGCTTGCCATTGATCTTCACAAGACCATGGCTCACGAACTGACGCGCCTGCGGACGGGTCTTTGCCCATCCTGCGCGGTACACCACGTTGTCGAGACGCTGCTCGAGAAGACGCAACAGGTTCTCACCAGTTGGGCCTGCAAGGCGGTTTGCCTCTTCGTAAGTGCGACGGAACTGTGCTTCGAGAACGCCATAGATGTACTTGGCCTTCTGCTTTTCCTGCATCTGTGCGAGGTACTCAGAGCCTGCGCCACGACGACGGGTGCGGCCGTGTGCTCCAGGTGGGAACGGACGACGCTCAAGCGCCTTCGTACCCTTTTCGTTCTCAAAGATGTTGACGTTAAGACGGCGCGACAAACGCACCTTTGGTCCGGTGTAACGAGCCATGACTTAGCCCCTCCGACGCTTTGCGAGACGGCAACCGTTGTGCGGCACAGGAGTTACGTCCTTGATGCCGGAAACTTCGATTCCCACATTCTGAATGGAACGCAGTGCTGTGTCACGACCCGAACCTGGGCCCTTCACATGCACTTCAGCGCGACGAAGTCCGTGCTCCATTGCAGCCTTGGCAGCTTTTTCAGCGGCCATCTGTGCTGCGAAAGGAGTCGACTTGCGCGAGCCTTTGAATCCAACACCACCAGAAGATGCCCATGAGATGACATTGCCTTCGGTGTCGGTGATGGAAACGATCGTGTTGTTGAACGACGACTTGATATGCACGACGCCGACGGAAACGTTCTTGCGTTCGCGCTTACGGGGGCGGCGACCGCCCGGTGCTGCCTTAGCCATTAGCGGGTTACCTTCTTCTTGTTAGCCACTGTGCGACGCGGGCCCTTGCGGGTACGAGCGTTGGTGTGTGTGCGCTGACCGCGAACCGGGAGTCCCTTACGGTGACGCACGCCTTGCAGGCAACCAATTTCGATCTTGCGCTTGATGTCCTGCTGGACATCACGACGAAGGTCACCTTCAACGGTGAGGTTTGCGTCAACCCATGCGCGGATGCGGTTGACTTCGTCTTCGGTGAGATCGCGCACGCGAGTGTCGGGATTCAAACCGAGCTCGTTTGCAATGCGCAACGCGGTCGAACGACCGACGCCGAAGATATAAGTAAGAGCGATCTCGAGCCGCTTTTCACGCGGTACGTCGACGCCAGAGATACGTGCCATCTTGTTCCTTCTTCCTCAGCCCTGACGCTGCTTATGGCGCGGGTTTTCGCAGATCACCATCACGCGACCATGTCGGCGGATGACCTTGCACTTTTCACAAATTTTCTTGACGCTGGGCTTAACCTTCATGCGGGGTTCTCACTTGTAGCGGTAGGTAATGCGACCCCGGGTGAGGTCATATGGAGTGAGTTCGACCTGGACTTTGTCGCCCGGCAGGATGCGGATGTAGTGCATACGCATCTTTCCTGAAATGTGCGCGAGCACTTTGTGGCCGTTTTCGAGTTCCACCTTGAACATTGCGTTCGGTAGCGACTCCAAAATCGTGCCTTCAAGCACAATCGCATCTTCCTTGGGCTTAGCCAGAACGTTCTCCTTCTAAATACGGACAAAAACCGAACTCGTAGGCGGGCGAACCGCCTGCAAGCACGGGTTTCAACTCTACAAACACCCCTTTTTTGCGCCAAGTCCAGATCAAACCCTTATTTTGCAGGGGTTCCCCAGCACGGAACAGCCTCGGTTCACACATTTCACTCAATAGCCATTGAGTCATTATGGTGGGCACATGGACCGCGCCCGACGCCTCGCCGCCCTTGGGGACCCCGCTCGGCTCGCGATCGCCGACGCGCTTGCCACTTCGGATCGCTCGCCCGTGGAGTTGGTTGAACTACTGGCGATGGAGTCGAATCTGCTCGCTCACCATCTTGATGTGTTGGAATCCGTCGGGCTAATCCGTCGCACCGTTTCAAGTGGCGATCGCCGCCGCCGATATGTGCACTTGATTCCAGGTGCGCTTGAAGGATTACTCCCAACTGCAGATGCCGATGCGCACCGACCATTGTTTGTATGCACGCATAACTCTGCACGCAGTCAACTCGCAGCGGCACTTTGGAAATCTGTGGTTGGGCTTCGTGCTGAATCGGCAGGTACACATCCAGCAGAGCGTGTACATCCAGAAGCTGTCAACGCTGCACGGCGTGCCGGCATTTCAATCTCTGGTGCGCGGCCAAAATCGATTGATCTAATAAGCA
>JAFMEI010000013.1 GCA_017856815.1 Ilumatobacteraceae bacterium | reverse complement strand
AATCACTGGTTTGGCCCGGGTTGTGGTGTTTGGTGTGGTGGTTGGACAAACCGCACTGGCCGACGCCTATGACGGCGCGAACAACTCCCCCAACTCCGTATATGAGCTCCTCATGGGCGGCGTACTCGCAGCGAGTCTTGTACCGCTGTTCACACGCCAGATCGAATCCGAGGATCAGGAAGGCACGGAGGCGGTCTTTAGCGTTTCGGTCGTCTTTCTTGCGCTGATAACCGTTGTCTCGGTGATTGCGGCGCCACTTATATTTCGCGTTTTCTCTCTCCAACCATCGAGCGCAGTTGATGCCACTGAATATCGCTCCGTTGGCACCGCACTTGCACGAATCTTCCTCGTCCAGATTTTCTTCTATGGCCTAACGGCGTTGGCAAGCGCACTCTTAAATGCCAAAGGCAAATTCTTCGCCGCGGCATGGGCACCAGTTGGCTCAAACATCTTCACAATCATCACGCTGCTACTCATCAATCCAATTCACGGCAAAGACACGCCGATTCTTGGAGATGTCCTCTCCGAACCCGACCTGCGGTGGCTACTCGGTATCGGGGCCACCGGTGGCGTTGGCATCATGGCTGTGATTCTCATGTTTGCTGCGCGGCGCGCCGGCATCAGGCTCCGATTTCGTTTTGATCTCAAACATCCAGCGGTACGCAACCTAACGAGACTGTCTTTTTGGACATTCGGCTACGTGCTTGCCAACCAGGCCGCCATCGTGGTGGTGAAAAACCTCGCACACCCCGGAAGTGGCGACCAAGATGCGTACTCAAAGGCCTACACATTTTTCCTCATGCCTCACGGCCTGTTGGCAGTTTCTCTCGCCACCACATTCGTGCCCGAGTTGGCTCGTCGACTCGCTCGTGGCGACACGCCTGGTTTCATTCAGCGCATGAACCTGGGTCTGCGCCTCACCACAATGCTCACAATCCCTGCCTCACTCATCCTTCTCGTGCTTGGGCGCCCAACAATCGGTTTCTTGCTTGAACACGGGAACTTCACAGCCGATGCGGTCTACAACACATCACGCGCATTGACCGGATTTGCAATCGGTCTCGTGTCATTCTCGCTCTACCTGTTCACACTTCGTGGCTTCTACGCCAATGAGGACACACGCACACCGTTCTTCATCAACCTGATTGAAAACATCCTCAACATCGTGCTGGCATTTTTCCTCGTCGATCGTTACGGCGTTCTTGGTCTTGGTCTGGCTTTCGCGATTGCCTACATCATCGCCTCGGTAATTGCTCTGTTGTGGCTGCAAGCAAAAATCCGCGAGTTTTCCGCGGTGCGAGTGCTTGTCGGGTTCGTGCCGATGCTCCTCGCTGGCGCGGGCTCCGGCGTAATCATGTGGCTTGTGTCGCTTATGAGTGACGCCAACGGCGGCTTCGCTGCACTTGGTCGCGTGGTGGCAGCTGCATTCCTCGGCAGCCTTACCTACATTGTTCTGCTCGTATTACTACGGGTTCCAGAACCCAAACAGATGTACACGCAGGTAATGCGAGCGCTTACTGCGCGCCTGCCATCGAATTAACTCACTGCGAAGGCATCACCACAAGATCGTCGCGATGCACGATCTCACTCGGCACACCATCACCCAGAGCGTCTGAGCGCTGGCCGGCGGATCTTGTGGCCACGTCAGCATCAGCTCCCGCAACACCGCGTGCGATCAATGAACCTCCGCCATCGAGGATGTCAACCACATCGCCAGCCAAGAAAGAACCACTCACAGCAGTGACGCCGGCATGCAACAACGACGTGCCGCGAGTGCGCACAGCGTTCGCCGCACCGTCGTCGACGGTGATAGCTCCTTGAGAATCCGCGGCAAATGCGATCCACAGTTTGCGGGCCGTCAAAGCGCGATCATGGGCTTCAAAAGTGGTCCCAATCACCGAATCAGATACGGCTGACGCAAGGACAGATTCGCGTGTGGCTCGAGCAATAACAGTGCGCACACCAGACCATGACGCAATTCGTGCTGCAGCAAGTTTGGAGGCCATCCCCCCACTGCCGCGCGCGGTTCCAGCCGCGCCAGCAGATACAGCGAGGCGTGGGTCGTTGGCTGCCACGCGGCTCACAAGTTGCGCAGCGGAGTCACTACGTGGATCTGCCGTGTACAAACCGTCGATATCGGTCAACAACACGAGTAGATCCGCACCGATGTTGTGCGACACAAGTGCTGCGATTTTGTCGTTGTCGCCGTAGCGAATCTCGTCGCTGGCGATCGCGTCATTTTCATTGATCACAGGAACACACCCAAGTTCGAGCAAGCGCGTGAGGGTCTGTCTGCAGTGCAGATATTGGCGGCGGTCTACAAAGTCGTGCGCAACAACCAGAACCTGAGCCGCAACAACTGACTGCGCACGAAATAGGTCGTTGTAGGACTCCATCAGACGGCTTTGACCGACCGCAGCCACTGCCTGCAGGGTGGGAAGATCATTGGGGCGCGTATCCATACCCATCGCCGCTACACCTGCCGCTACCGCACCAGAGGTGACCACTAAGACTTCATGTCCCGCACTCCGCAACTGTGTCACCTGCTCAACAAGTGAGGCGATCATCGAGTGGTTAATCCGGCCTGCGTCGTCGGTAAGTGAGGACGTCCCGATTTTTACGACTACACGCATCTCACGCACCACCATCGGGCACGTATTCAAAACTGAAATCGCCAATCCACACCACATCGCCCGCGTTGGCGCCGGCCTTCACGAGCAATTTCTGTACCCCTAGCTTGTTGAGTCGTTCGTCGATGTAGCTCAACGCCTCAGGGCTGGTCACGTCGTTCAGTGCCACGGCACGTTCTGCGCCGCGGCCATGCACCCGAAACTCATTGGCTGCAATTTTCTCAACCCACGAACCCTCAGGCAGTGGCTTGATAATCACAGTTGACTCAGGCAATGGAATTTCTTCGCGTGCAGCCTTTACCAATTGAGCCAATTTGCCAACCACTTGCTTCAAACCATCACCAGTGACAGCTGACATGGACATTCCATCCCACTCAGCCATTGCGTCGTGACTCACCGAGTCAGATTTGGTGCCAACTACGAGTCGTGGACGCTCAATTAATTCAGGCTGATAAGCCTCAAGCTCATGCATGAGCACGCGTAACTGCTCCTGTGGATCAAATCCATCAAGGGGCACAAGATTGATGAGTACACAAAGTACGCGCGCACGCTCAATGTGACGCAGGAATTGGTGCCCAAGCCCTCGGCCTTCCGCTGCACCTTCAATGAGGCCAGGTATGTCGGCCACGATGAACTCAAAGTCATCATCCATTCGCACAACGCCAAGATGCGGCTCCAGTGTGGTGAATGGATAATCCGCAATCTTTGGCTTTGCTGCACTTATGCGACTGATAAACGTGCTTTTGCCGGCGTTCGGAAATCCAACGAGTGCAACATCGGCCATCAACTTGAGTTCCAGTTTCAACCAGCGCTCCGTGCCCTCTTCACCCTGCTCTGCGAAAGACGGTGCACGCCGACGGTTGTTTAAGAATCGCGCATTGCCCTTGCCGCCACGACCACCTGGCGCCGCGAGCCACTTGTCGCCGTGATTCTGGAGATCGGCGAGCAATTCACCCGTGTACATGTCACGAATGATCGTGCCCTCTGGAACATGGATCAACAGATCCTCGCCGCCTTTGCCATGCAGATCTTTACCTTTGCCATGCACTCCATTGGCAGCACGCCTATGCGGATGATCTCGAAATGCCAACAAAGACGCCACGTTGTGGTCTGCAACGAGCCATACATCGCCGCCGCGGCCACCATCACCACCATTCGGGCCACCCATGGCCACTGGGCCTTCACGACGGAACGAAACGCAGCCAGCACCGCCGTCGCCGCCGCGTACATTCAGCTGGGATTCGTCAACAAAGGTGCTCATAGGGGTGAAACGAGACTATTCCCGTATCAGGGCGCTTGTACGGTTGGTTACGTGAACGAGACAGAGCGTGGGAAATTGTGGGCTTCAACCATGCAGGCCCACGGCGATTCGGACTCTGGCGTGCGATTCGCCCACGCTGATTCATGGGCAGGCACGGGCACCAATGAACTCCTCACCCGCGAAGAACAGGAGTTCAGAGAGCGCGACCTGCTTTCGCCACTAGCCACCAAGAGTGTTGGGTCTGGCAACCGCGCGATCCAAGAGGAGCCCGATCCTTACCGCACATGTTTCCAGCGAGACCGTGATCGCATCCTGCATTCGAGCGCTTTTCGGCGTCTCGCTGGCAAGACCCAAGTTTTTGTTTTTCCTGATGACCACCAGCGCACTCGCCTCACTCACGCACTTGAGGTGTCACAGGTTGCAGTATCAATCGCTCGCGCCCTCGGATTGAATGTGGCGCTCACAGAAGCCATCGCTCTTGGACACGACTGCGGGCACGGCCCTGGTGGTCACGCAAGTGAAGACGCGTTAAGCCCCTATGTGCAAGAGGGGTATGACCACGCCGTATGGGGTGCGAACACCACACTCGTGCCCCTCAATCTCTGCAGCGAAACCCTTGACGGCATTCGCAACCATTCATGGTCTCGTCCAGCGCCAAAAACACCTGAAGGCGAAGTGGTGTCATGGGCAGATCGAATTGCATATGTGTGTCACGACTTTGAAGATGCTGTCTACTGCGGTCTGGTCTCACCCGAACACTTGCCTTCTGCTGTCCGCGACACCGTTGGAGCTGAGCGCGGATCACAGTTGAGTCGATTTATCTGGTCGATGGTCGATGCCGCACGTACCACCGGAAGAGTTGGAATGCCTGATGCCGAAGCAGAAGCCCTCGCTGCATTCCGTAAGTTCAATTACGAGAGCATCTACTTGCGCCACGAATCAGTTGCGCAGGCAAAGAGCGTGATTGATCTATTGCAAGCGTTGGTCGAGCACTATGCAGCGCATCCAATGCTGCTGCCGGCACAACCCCACGTAGCGCCTGATCCAAATCACATAGAAGCCGATTCGGCGGACGCCCTGCGCGCTGCGGTTGCATACGTAGGTGGCATGACTGATCGCTACGCCTGCAGACAGGCTGTAACCCTGCTTGATTGGGATCCACGCCGACTCCCCACTGGGATCGACATTCTCTGAGCCGCGTTACGGCGGAAATTTCAGACTGAAGGAACGATGTCAACGACGCGGCGTCCACGACGCTCGCCGAACTTCACACTGCCATTGACCAGCGCAAAGAGTGTGTCGTCAGAACCAATGCCGACATTCTTGCCAGGATGAAAACGCGTGCCACGCTGGCGCACGATGATGGTGCCTGCATGAATCTCAGTGCCATCGAAAACCTTCACGCCGAGGCGCTGTGCATTTGAATCGCGGCCGTTACGTGTTGAGCCGCCACCTTTGGTCTTTGACATCTCTCAGCCTTTCGCGATCTTGGTGATTTCGACAATTGAGTACTGCTGACGGTGTCCGTAGCGGCGACGCTGGTTTGTGCGGCGCTTGTAGGTGAAGCCGTCGATCTTTGGGCCCTTGGCAGTGCCAACAACCTTGCCAGTGACCTTCACTTTTGCGAGGTCAGAAGGGGTTGCAAGAACGGTGTCTCCATCAACGAGGAGAACCGGAGTGAACTGCACTTCTGCGCCGTCCTCAACGCCGAGCAGTTCAACTTGAACCTGCTCGCCTTGGGCGACCTTCTCTTGCTTTCCACCGGTGGCGATTACTGCGTACATAGCGAGTTACGACTCTACTTTCTAAAGGCCGTTCAGGGCAATCCCTTGACGGCCAAGGCTTTGGGGTTAGTTGATGAGGTCCAGATTCAGCTTCACGCCACGGCCGTGGCACTCAGGGCACTGGCCGGCAAAGGACGTGAGAAGCCCTTCACCAATGCGTTTGCGGGTCATCTCGACGAGACCAAGGTCCGAGATTTCAAACACCTGCGAGCGGGTCTTGTCACGCGCCAGGGCACTACGGAAGGAGTCGACCACTTTCTTGCGATTGTCTTTTACTTCCATATCAATGAAGTCAATGACAATGATTCCACCGATGTCACGCAGGCGAAGTTGCCGAGCGATTTCTTCGGCGGCTTCAAGATTGTTTACGAACACTGTTTCCTCAAGGCTCGAGGTGCCGACGTTTTTGCCGGTGTTCACGTCGATAACCGTAAGGGCTTCGGTGTGTTCAATGATCAGCGAACCACCTGAGGGTAGCCACACCTTGCGATCTAGTGCCTTGTGTAACTGCTCATGCACATGGTGGCGCTCAAATAATGGCAGACCATCCTCGGTGGGATCGTGCAACTGAACACGGTCAGCCAACTCTGGGTTGAACGCATTCACATAATCGTGAATTTCTTCGAACAACTCGCGGTCATCAATCACGACACCGCGATAGTCGGCGCTGAACTCTTCACGAATCACACGAACCGCCAAGGGTGGTTCACGATATAAAAGCGTTGGGCCACTTGCTTTTTTAGCAGCGGCATCAATCTCGGCCCATTGCGACAACAAACGGGTCATGTCCGCTAGGAGCTCATGCTCCGTTGCGTGCTCAGCTGCAGTACGAACAATCACACCATGCTCGGCGGGTTTCACCTTGTCGAGAATGTTGCGCAAGCGACGGCGCTCGGAATCGGGCAGACGCTTTGAGATTCCATAGGTCTTCGAATTTGGAATCAAGACCACGAATCGACCAGGTAATGAAACCTCTTGGGTCAGGCGAGCACCTTTGGCACCAATTGGGTTTTTCGTAACTTGGCAGAGAATCATCTGCTTGTTACGCAAGATTTGCTCAATTCGCGGCTCAGACTCAACGACATCTTCTTGGTCGTATTGAACGTCGCCACGGTAAAGCACTGCGTTCTTGGGTGTGCCGATATCTACGAAGGCTGCTTCCATGCCCGGCAGCACATTCTGAACTCGACCGAGATAAATGTTGCCGTGGATTTGTGCCGGATCATCTTTTGATGAGCTCACATAATGCTCAGTGAGGCTGCGACCCTCTAGAACTGCGACTTGGGTGAGATCATCACGCACTTGCACACACATCATGTAGCGACCCAAGGGGCGACCATCACGCTCGCGTCCGCGACGACGCTCAATCACGTCTGCGTCGGTACTCTGAGCACTGCGGCCCTCGCTACGACCAGAATTGCGATCGCGCCCACCGCCACTGCCGCGCCGGCGACGCTTTTTGTTGTTCGACTTCGACTGCTCGGGCTTTGGCTGAGCAGGTGCTGGGCGTGTGTCGCCGATCTGGGGTTTGCGGTCGGCCTGCACGCGACCCTCGTTTGGCGGGTCTGGCAGTTCAACATCATTCGCAGAGTTAGCGGACTGACCTTGCGGCTGACGCTGGGATGCTGGCTTGCGGTTGCGTCCACCTCTTGAGCCACGACGACGCTTGCGCTGACCGCCATTGTTAGAGCCGCCACCGCCTGATTGCGGGGAGTTCTCGTTGTTCTCCATTTGTCTCGTTCCTTGATTGACCGCAACTTCTGCGGTTTCCGGGCTGCCAACTGCTCCGAGGACTGGAGTCCGTCCGGGTAGGGCGCCACGGTTGATTCGACCTTCCGCGCAAAATGCGCTTGGACCAAGGTTATCCCCAAGGGGTACAAAATCAGGGTTTCACTGCGAAACCCTTGACCACAACGCCCCTAATTAGCGGAGACGGCGCATGTGGACGTTCTGTACGAGCCCAATCAGCACAGCCCCAGCCACTATGTGGGACCCCCCATAGGACACATAAGGCAGCGCAAAGCCGGTCACCGGCATGATGCCAAGGGTCATTCCGATGTTCTGGAATACCTGCCAGAGGATCATTGTGAAAGCACCAATGCAGATGAATCGACCCAGTTGGCTACGGGTCATCTGGGCCGTGCGCCAGATGCGCCACAGGATCACGCCAAAGAGGGTGAGAACCAAGCCGCTTCCGATCAAACCGAATTGTTCAGCGATGGCTGAGAATACGAAGTCAGTTTTCTGCACAGGGATAAACGAACCATTTGTTAGTGGGCCCTGCAAGTAACCCTTGCCGAAGAGGCCACCGGACGCAACTGCACGCTTTGCGTTCTTGACCTGAAAAATAATGTTCTGCAACGCGTCGTCATCGGAGTTCTGGTTAATGAAGGCCTTAAACCGATCGAGCTGGTAGCCACGGACAAGGCCGCTGAGAATCGCCACCACCCCCGATATCAAAGCGAAGAGCGAAATCATCACGATGTACTTGATGCGAACTCCCGCCACGAGCAGCACGCCCATCGCACACGCCACGAGAACCGACGCCGAACCAAGGTCGGGCTGCAGGAGAATCAACACCGACGGCGCAACCATGATCAACAGAGAATTGATAAAAGTGTCGTAAGGGACATAATCCAATCGATCATCGGATAAATACCCAGCAAGCATCAACAGAGTTGTCACCTTTGCCATCTCGGCTGGCTGTACCGAAAAGAAGCCGAGGTCAAATGAGAGTCGTGCACCACCACGAACTGCTCCGACAATCAACACCAACACAAGCAGGACCAGGGTCGCTCCATACAGGAACTCCGCACGGCCACGTAAAAGTTGGAAATCAATGGTCATGGTGAGAACCATCGCCACGGCACTAATGATCAAGAACGCAATCTGGCGTTGAACGGTCGAATACGGATCGAGGCCAAGTCTCGTGAGTTGTGGCCGTGAGGCTGAATACACGATGAATGCTCCGAAGATATTCAGTGCGATGACGCACCCCATGAGGATCCAGTCAATATTGCGTGCCGGATCGGCCATCGATTCGCGCACGTTGCCCAAGCCGGAGCTTGGGCGTCTGTTTAACAACGGAATCGACATCGCTACTCCCGCAATCCCGTGTACGGAGTCGACAAACACTGTGGGTTAGGCATTGATTGTGACTTTGCCACAGCAGTAGATGCCACATCGAGTGGCTCAGCAGGGAATACTTCTGGCAAGCGCCACTGCCCCGCAATGGCTAACCACATGCATTTTGCTACTGGTGCAGCAGCTTGAGATCCGTATCCAGATTTTTCTAAGTAAGCGACAACCGTGAATGGTCTGTTAAGAGCAAGGGAGAATGATCCAAACGCTGAGGAGTCATTCCAGGGCAAGTTATTGAATCCTTGTGCAGTTCCGGTTTTGCCCGCGATGGGCAGAATTTCATACGGGTAGTTGGCAAACAATTTTTCGCCAGTGGTCTTGTGGTAGTAGTCCGAGGTAACTCCAGGACCTGTAATCACGCGCTTTAGGCCACGAAGAATAGGTTCGCGACGATCACCCGACATATCCACAGTGGAAATCACCTGCGATGTACGTAGATCACGAATAATGCGACCGTTTTCAATATCGGCATAGCCAGGCTTTGAATCCGGAGTGCCCGGTGCCAAGAGATACCTCACGACATGCGGCCGCAGCACATTGCCTCCACTCGCCAGCACTGAATATGCACGTGCGACTTGCACTGGAGTAGCGGAAAGCAAACCCTGACCAATTGAGAACTGCACGTTGTCACCCACGTAGTAGCCGCGAGCAGATTCTTCGGTGATTGCTCCTGATTCCGCAAGCTTCTTTTTCAGTGCGAGGCTTGGGAGCGCACCGCTGAATTCATACGGCAAATCAATGCCTGTTGACGAGCCAAAACCAAACTTGCGGACTTCCTGTTCAAGAATGTCGTTCGTGTTTCGTTGAGTCATGATCTGCTCACCGATTTTGTAGAAGAAAGCGTCGGACGACACAGCAAGTGCCGCCTCAACATCCACCCATCCGTATCGACATGGCGATCCAGACGACGAGCACACTGCATTCTTAAACACGCACTTGACACCCTGTTGACACAAACTTCGGTCGATGCTCTCCAGCGTGTACGTACCTTCGTCTTTGAATCGGTACGTGGAACCACCTGGAAGTTGACCCGAGTTGAGTGCTGCATACGCAGTGAAAGGTTTGAAACTTGAACCCAGGTTGTAACGCCCGGAGATCGCTCTATTAACAAGGATCGACTGGTCAGGATCCTGAGTATTGGGGAAAAGTGATTGGAATTTGCTCCCAGAGATACCCGCGTTAAACCAGCGATTATCAAAAGTTGGGTAACTCGCCATCGCGATGATCTCACCTGTCGCCCAATTCATCATGGTTACCGAACCAGCAGGCGCCTTGTAGTAGTTCACTTCCGCATAACCAGGGTCGAGCTCACCCGGTGCCAGATACACCTTGCCTGCTTCAGTGCGTTGGCGAACTTTGAGTTGTGTCTGCAGCGCTTGTTCAGCAAATTGCTGATAGGCCAGATCGAGACTCAACACCACATCCTGCCCAGGGATCGCCGGCTCATAGGCGATCTCACGCAACTTGTTGCCGAGCGTGTCGACTTCGTACTTGATGTAGCCAGGAGTGCCGCGCAATTCGCTTTCGTAGGTTTGCTCAACACCGAATTGACCGATCAACTCATTTGGCTCGTATCCAAGCGACAGATAGAGCGAGAGTTGACTTTCACGGATCGCTCCAAGGAATCCAATTACATGGCTTGCCAGCGGCGCATACAAATAGTCGCGCTTCCAGTCTTCTCGGACATCAACACCTGGATAATCCTCGCCGCGCTCTCGCAAGAACAGTGCGGTGTCTTCACTCACACCCACCTTCAGGGGAATATCAGCCAGCGGATCATTACGCAGGCTCTTGAATGCGATTTCAATATCCTCGGCGGGCATTTCGAGTGGCCCTGATAATCGCGAGAAAAGCTCTGCACGAACAGAGTCATCCTTTACTGTCTCGCGATCCACGGTGATTGTGAGCAAGCGCTCGTTGTCGGCAACGATCCGCCCTTGAGAATCAAATATGCGACCTCGCTCGGGGGGAATGCGGACGGTTCGGGTCCGAATTGCCTGTGCACGTTCATCCATTGATTCCGCATTCACTACCTGCAAAAACCAAACACGGACAACCAGCAAAGACAGAAGTGCAACTGCAATTCCGCCAAGAGTGGTCATTCGACCTCGGCTGTTTACTGCCGCCATATGACCATCCTGCTACGCCTCAAACGCCAATTGGCGTCAGGCAATAGAGGCACTCCGTTTCGAGGTGCGAGGTGGTGCGAGCTTCATCGCCCAGCTAGCCAGGGCAAGACCAATAGGCGATAACAAGAGGTTCAAGGTTCCTACAACAAAACAGACTTTGATCACCCGGGCGTCCATCCACCCTTCGACTCCCACCACATTCAAGAGCAACGGGAATGCAACTTCGCCAACAATGCTTGCAATTGCAACTGCGAGGCACTTTGCCCACCATGGCGGCGCCATGAAGAAAGTCTTAGATAATCCGGCCGTGGCTGCCACGATGGCGAGCACCATTGACGCAACACCAAAGGGTGTTGTCAGCACGAGGTCATACATAAAACCAATCACAAAGCCGGCAATCACACCGCGTTCGACACCCATCTGCGCACCACAACATGCAGCCAAGAGAACCATGACTTGGCCATGCACTCCCGCCAACGAAGTATCAGCAAAAACAGTTGTCTGCAATGCGAGAACGGTCAGCGCTAGCAGAGACAACCTCGCATAGGGCCGCGTAAACAACCGGACAACATAAACAAGAAAGTCACTCACTTGTTCGGAATCTCCGTGGACGGCTGGTAAAGAAGGATCCGCAAAAAATTCAAGTTTGTTACTTCAGCAGTTAACCGCACATGGAGGATTGGTCCAAGGGTTCCCCCACGCTCCTCAATTCGAGACACCGTTCCGACCACGATGCCTGGTGGTGCAATCGAGAAAGCACCGCCCGCGGTCATTACGCGCGAACCAACTTGAATCTGGCCAAAACGAGTGGAGTCCTCAATAAAACGAATTACGGGATCGTTGCCTGGCCCACGACCTTCGAGCGCCCCACTCTCGCGCCATTGAATACCGTCGATTTGCGACGGAATAGTTACGAGCGTTGTTTGGCCGGGAAGCGTTGTAGTCGTGTACGCGGTTTCATTAGGAGTAAAACCTGGTATTGAAGGAGTGGTCACGACTGGCTGAGTTGTTGTGGTGGTCGAATCTGTTGTGTCGCCGTTGTCGTTGTAAGGCGCCACGATCTTCACGGCAATTGTGTATGACGGGTCGGTGATCAACATCACCAGCGATCGGTTTTCCGATACCTCGGTGATTTTTCCCACAAGCCCAGCGGCGTTGAGTACGGCCATGCCCACCCGCAGACCGCTACTACTGCCCTTGTTGATTTCAATGGTCTGCGTGTAGTTCAAAGATGACTCACCCACCACCTGCGCCGACACAGAGTCAATGCCAGCAAGGTTTGGTAAACCATTCAGTGCCAGTAACTCCTGGCCCTCGCGGATGCTCGCTTCGGCAGCGATCTGGGCGCCTTGTTGTTTGGCAATCAGGTCGCGCAGACGACGATTCTCATCGCGCACCTCGGCATAGTCGGTGATGCCATGCCATGCATTAACAAATGGTTTTGTAATCGTGCGTGCTCCGCTCTCAACGGGCGTGAACAACTTGTCGAAAACTGACCGAGTTTTGTCAATAATCGGCGAATCACGAACATCCAATGTGATCAGCACAATCGACGTCAGGGTCAAAAGTGCGATTACGCGAAGGCGACTGAACCAAAATCTCGGCATCTAGCGAATCGGTCCTCAGTCGAATCCAGGCTGACTAAACAGACCCTTCATTGCTTCAATGTTCTCCAGTGCACGACCGGTACCGATCACAACAGAAAGAAGGGGCTCGGGTGCGAGATACACCGGCATACCCGTCTCTGTTTGCATGCGTCGATCAAGACCAGCAAGCAACGCTCCACCACCAGAGAGAATGATCCCGCGCTCCATGATGTCGGCCGCCAATTCAGGTGGCGTACGGTCCAGTGCCTGTTTCACAGCATCAATGATGGCACTGACGGGCTCGGCTAAGGCTTCACGAACATCTTCGGTAGCAATCTCAACGGATTTAGGCAAACCAGTTATTAAATCCTTGCCACCAACTTCGAAGATCATCTCTTGATCAAGTGGCCACGCCGATCCCATTGCAATCTTCACTTCTTCTGCAGTGCGATCACCGATTGCGAGCGAGTGTTCGCGACGCACCCAATCAACGATTGCAGCATCCAACTCGTCGCCCCCAACACGGACCGAGAGTGATGAAACGATTCCACCAAGTGAGATCACTGCGACCTCGGTGGTGCCTCCACCGATATCCACGATCATGTTTCCGCTTGGTTCATGCACCGGCATGTCAGCTCCGATGGCAGCAGCCATGGGCTCTTCAATCAAATACACCGGGCGCCGGGCACCCGCATACTCAGCTGCGTCTTGCACTGCACGCTGCTCGACACCAGTAATGCCACTGGGCACACAAACCAATACGCGTGGTTTGCTCCAGCGTGAAACATCAATTTTCTGAATGAAAAAACGCAACATTTTTTCGCAAACATCAAAGTCGGCAATCACACCGTCTTTCAATGGGCGCACCACCTGAATGTTGGATGGCTCACGGCCAATCATTCGCTTGGCTTCCATCCCAACTGCGACAGGGCGGCCGTCGTTGCGGTCAATCGCCACCACCGAGGGCTCGTCCAAAACGATTCCCTGGCCTCGCACATAGATGAGGGTGTTCGCAGTGCCGAGATCGACAGCGATATCCCTTCCTATAGCGAGAGGGTTGTTGCGAAACATGCAGAAGCCTTCCGAGCGGATCCGCGACAAGGGCGCGTTGACAAGGATTTAAGCCTACAGGTTGGGGAAAAAGATGCCGATCTCTCGAGCTGCGCTCTCGGCTGAATCACTGCCATGCACGAGATTCTCCGTAAATATGGTGCCAAAATCTCCACGGATCGTGCCTGGCGCTGCCGCGCGTGGATTGGTTGCACCCATCATTGTGCGAACGATCTCCCAGGTGTCCTCTGGGCCTTCGAGCACCAATGCCACCACTGGATTACGTGACATGAACGCAACTAGATCAGCGTAGAAACCCTTGCCAACATGCTCTTCATAGTGGCGCTCGAGAATGTCATTGCCGAGTTTGCGTAACTCCATGGCAACGATCTTTAGACCTTTGGTTTCAAAACGCGAAAGTAGTTGGCCAACAAGTTGGCGTTCGACAGCATCTGGCTTAAGTAATACGAGGGTGCGGTTTGACATGCCTTAAAGGCTAGTTGCCATCAATGCAAGAGCCCCAACTACGGCAATTTGCGACGCAAGTGCTCGCGCGCTTCCCCTATTACATAAAGCGAACCAGTGATCAGTACGGCATCATCGGAAGTGGCGTTATCCAATGCCACATCACAGCCACGCGCAACGGATGAAACCGCCACAACATCATCACAGCCAAGGGCTTTGGCGTGTGCTGCGAGCTCCTCGGCTGCAACACCTCTCGGCGACGGAGCAGTCACGCAAATAACCGAGTCAAATTCATCTGCTCGCAGTGCCGATAGCAGCGCCGCCATGTCTCTTCCGACCAAACAACCGACCAAAAGTATGCGCCGGCCAACCGGATCAAAGTCATCAAAGAAAACTTCTGCACAAATATCAGCTCCAGCCGGATTGTGCGCACCATCGATAATCACGAGAGGTTGGTGGCCGAGCACCTCGAAGCGACCTGGCATCTGAACCGACGAGAGCCCTTCGGTAAGAACGTCGATGTTTAAGGCTGCATCGAAAAATTCTTCTACTGCGGCAATTGCGATTGACGCATTCAAGCCTTGGTGCCTGCCATGCAGTGGCACGAACAACTCGCGGTAATCGGCACGCGACGTTTTCACGTCAATCATCCGGCCCCCAAGTGCCAGATGATTGTCCACACATTCAAAGTGTTCGCCACGTATTACGAGTTCTTTGGCCCCTGCTGCCATGAACTCATTGAGGGTTTCCGAGTCATTCTCGCCCAGCACCATCGGTGCATCGGGTTTGGCAATGCCTGACTTTTCGCGCGCGATGTGCACACGTGTTGGGCCCGCATAGTCGGTGTGATCAAGCGCGACATTGGTTACGACTGTGACTGCCGACCGCACAACATTGGTTGCATCCCAACGACCAAGCATTCCAACTTCGATTACGGCCACATCAATTCCTGCGTCTGCAAACCAAGAAAACCCGGCCGCTGTAAGAATGTCGAAATAACTGGGGCTTACGCCGCCGAGAGTTTCTAGATCGGCCACTTCCCCCATTACGCGACCAAACTCTTCATCTGAGATGGGTTCGCAATCTCGGGTTATGCGTTCGTTCACGCGGTGAAGATGTGGGCTGCTGTAGGTGCCAACCGTAAGGCCATGAGCCATCAGGATTCGGGTGATGATCTGAGCTGTTGAACCCTTGCCGTTGGTCCCTGTGATGTGAATTACCGGATATGCAAGATGCGGATTACCCATGATGTCCATGAGCTTTGCGATGCCCTCAACGGACGGCGTGTCAACCTTGCCAGTTCGCTCGTAATTGGCATTGGCATCCAGATAACGCAGCGCGGCGTCGTAATCCACGACTACTCCAGGGTCAGGAAGCGGCTCGGCGTGGTCGCGAAATGCGAGCGGCCGCGCGCGGCATCACCGTGGCGCTGATCTTGGAGTCAGCATCGACATCCATCACAACCTTGCCGACATCGTCACGGCCCGGAATGTCGTACATGGTGGCCAGCAGAGATTCTTCAAGAATTGCCCGCAATCCGCGTGCACCGGTTGCGCGCTTCAATGCCTGATCGGCGATTGCGTCAAGAGCGGCCGGTGTAAACGTGAGCTCCACATCTTCAAACTCAAAGAACTTTGCGTACTGCTTGATGAGAGCATTCTTTGGCTCGGTCAGAATCTGAATCAAAGTTGCACGATCAAGACTGTGCACTGCGCCCACCATCGGTAGGCGCCCAACGAACTCAGGAATCATTCCGAACTTGAGCAAATCTTCCGGAAGCACTTGAGCGAACAACGCGCCAGGATCCTTCTCGGCTTGCGACTTCACAGTGGCATGGAAACCAACACCCTTGTGCCCGATGCGCTGTTCGATGATGTCTTCAAGCCCGGCGAACGCGCCACCACAAATAAAGAGAATGTTTGTGGTGTCAATCTGTATGAACTCTTGGTGCGGATGCTTGCGGCCACCCTGGGGAGGAACCGATGCAACCGTACCTTCAAGGATCTTCAGCAGCGCTTGTTGCACCCCTTCACCGGATACGTCACGGGTAATTGATGGGTTGTCGCTCTTACGCGCGACTTTGTCAATTTCGTCGATGTAGATGATTCCGGTCTCAGCTTTTTTGACATCAAAGTCAGCAGCTTGAATGAGCTTCAGCAGGATGTTTTCTACGTCTTCACCGACATACCCTGCCTCGGTCAATGCGGTGGCGTCGGCAATCGCAAACGGAACGTTCAGTAAGCGGGCAAGGGTCTGCGCTAGGTGGGTTTTGCCACAGCCGGTTGGGCCAAGCAAAAGGATGTTGCTCTTTGCGAGTTCAACTTCGTCGCGGCGGGCGGTCCCAAGATCCTGCTGATATTGAATTCGGCGGTAGTGGTTGTATACAGCCACCGACATCACGCGCTTGGCTTGGTCTTGACCGATCACATACTCATCCAAGAATGAACGTATCTCGCGAGGAGTGGGCAACTCTTCAAGACGCGCTTCGGTGCTCTGACCCTGCTCTTCCTCGATGATCTCGGTGCAAAGGTCAATGCACTCATCGCAGATGTAAACGCCAGGACCAGCGATGAGTTTTTTCACCTGCTTCTGTGACTTGCCACAGAAGGAACACTTCAGGAGTTCACCAGTGTCGCCGAACTTCGCCATGTTGGTGACCTCCCAGATTGCAGAATTAGCGAATCGGACCCGACTTATCCGCCAGGTGACGCGCAGTGATTACTTCATCAATAATCCCATACTCGACAGCCTCATTCGCTTCAATTACGAAGTCACGGTCGGTGTCCTGATGGATGCGCTCAATTGGCTGGCCCGTATGAGTGGCAAGGATTTCCTCAAGAAGGTCACGCATCCTCAGAATCTCTTTAGCGGCGATTTCAAGGTCGGTTACCTGGCCGTAGCCCACCTGGCCGTAGGGCTGATGCAGCATCACGCGGGCATGAGGCAATGCGAGGCGCTTGCCCTTGGTGCCAGCGGCGAGCAAAACCGCTGCTGCTGAAGCGGCTTGGCCAAGGCAGATTGTGGCGATGTCGTTCTTGATGAACTGCATGGTGTCGTAGATCGCGAACAATGCAGTGATATCGCCACCGGGGCTATTGATGTAGATGTTGATGTCCTTGTCAGGGTTTTCACTTTCAAGGTGAATCAACTGCGCACAGATGAGGTTTGCGATCGTGTCATCAATTGGTGTGCCGAGGAAAATGATGTTCTCTTTGAGCAAACGGCTGTAGAGGTCATAAACGCGCTCACCACGACTGGTCTGCTCGGTGACATTTGGGATGTAGTAATTCTGAAAGTTCATGTGTCCCTCTGATCAGTGGTCGTGCTCGTGATCGTGACTGTGATCATGCCCAAGAACATTGTCGTTTTCCAACCTATTGCCGTTTTCGTCAACCATCTCAACATTGTGAAGTAGCCAGTCAAGGGCTTTGGTCTTACTGATCTCAATTACGAGTTCATCAACCGCATCGTTCTTCTCGTAGACCGCCCGAACTTTTGCAGCATTTTCGCCAACTTGCATAGCAATGCGGTCATACTCGGCCTTCAAGTCAACTTCATCCACCTCGATGGCTTCGGCACGAACCACTGCACGCAACGCGAGGTCAACCTTCACCGCGCGCTCAGATTGAGTACGGATGTTCTCAATGAAGTCATCGGTGGTCTGGCCGGTGACACTCAACCACTGGTCAATAGCGATGCCCTGTGCTTGAAACTGGCGAAGTGTGTTTTGCAGGCGTTGCTGCATGTCTGAATCGACCATCGACTTCGGGGCATCGATATCTACGAGACCTGCGAGAGCTTCTGCAACTTTGTCAACAACGGTGCTGCGTACTTGCCCAACCTTCATGTCGGTCAAGCGCTCACGAATGCTCGCCTTGTACGCACCGACTGAGTCGATGTCGCCTTCACCAACATTCTCACCCACCCATTCATCGGTGAGATCAGGAATAACGAGCTCTTGCACGCGGTGAATCTTCACCACAAAATCAGCGGGCTCTTCGGTGCCACTAGGGGTGCCTACAAATCTGAGTTCATCACCAGCTTTTGCGCCGACGAGTTGGTCATCAAAGTTCGGCGATACCCAACCACGACCCACTTCGTAGGTCCAGTCGTCGGTGTTCAGGCCAGGAACAGGCTCGCCTTCTCGGGTACCGGCAATGTCAACAACAACAAAATCACCATGTGCGGCCACTCGCTCCACGTCACTAAGTGAGCCGTGGCGGCGCATCTCATTTTTGATTGTTGTTTCGAGTTCTTCGTCGGTTGGCTCAAGTGATGTGAGCTCAACCTTTAGACCCTTGTAGCCACCGACTTGAATTTCAGGGCGAATTTCACACTCGGCATCAAAAGCAACCGGGCCCTCTTCTTCGCCGGCCGTGATTTTGATGTCCGGTGGAGCAATCAGATCGACTGAGTGTTCCTTAACCGCCTTGGCAAGGAACTGTGGGATGCCATCTTGCAGTGCCTGAGCACGCGCCACGGCGAGACCGACATGGGCCTCAAGGAGTTTTCGCGGTGCTTTACCGGGGCGAAACCCAGGCAGGCGAACCTCTTTGGCGATCTTTTTGAACGCATCATCGATACTTTGGTCAAATTCGGCGACATCAATCTCAACAGAAAGCTTGACCTTGTTGTCTTCGAGGGGTGCAACAGTGCTCTTCACAAGGGTGAGAGTCTACTTGTCGGGTACTTGATTGGTTACTTGAGAGACCATCACTTGGGGCAAGATGTACTCATGCCGTTCTGGAAGCCGCACGCACTCGCCAATCCCCATAAGGATCAAATCGACCTGACCATCGGAGATCGGGTCGTCGCCACCGTCGAACTCGACGGTGTGCCTGAAGGCACCGAGGGCAAAGTCATACTCGCCAACGGTTTCAACTGGCAGCGCTACCGCGTCTTGTTTGACAACGGCGCCGAGCTAGGCGACCTTGACCATCGCAATATCGCTGCCATTGGGCGTGCAGCAAAGCGACTCGCCAAAGCCGCAAAGCGGTCGGGAAGGTAACCTTTTAAGAAACCGGGGAGTGGCGCAGCTTGGTAGCGCGCCTGCTTTGGGAGCAGGAGGCCGGGGGTTCAAGTCCCCCCTCCCCGACCATTTGAAATCAGACAGGGGCGCGTTCAGCGTTTGAATAGATCGCGTCAATGATCGCTGGCCACAACGGGCGCGGAAGATCGTGTCCCATGCCATCAAGTATTAGCAAGCGCGAATCCGGTGTGACTTCAGCAGTGCGCTCACCACCGGACAGCGTGATCAAAGTGTCATGTCGACCATGAATCGCAAGAAGTGGAACACGCAGTCTTGCGAGATCTTCATTGCGTGGTGAAGCGGTTCGAATTGCAACGAACTGACGGCTTGGCCCTTCAGGGTAAAAACAACGGTCATATTGACGCGCCGCACGATCGGCTTCCGCTTCTGCATCAAAGTGGTACTTAGTCGCCCAAATGCGCGTGTTCTCAACCGTGTGCTTGATGTACCCCTCGCGATCGGAAGGTGGCATCGACATCAATCCTGCATTGGCTTCTTCAGTGCTGCGCCCGTAAGCGGACTCACCTGTGTGACTCATGATCGAACACACAGAAAGCACGCGCTCGGGAAAATCAATCGCCATTCGCTGCACGATCATTCCGCCCATCGACATCCCGGCAATGTGAGCCGCTTTAATGCCCAGTGCATCGAGTACCCGAATCCCATCGCCGGCCATGTCCGTGAGCGTGTAGGGGATCATCCCCTCAAAGGGCTTGCCTGCCTTGCGCGCGGCCAACACCGCGGAGATGTCTGCTTTAACGCCGTCAAAGTGTGTGGAGAGGCCAACATCACGATTGTCGTAGACAATGACAAAGAATCCACGATTCACTAGCGCGGAGATCAGTTCGGGATGCCAACTAACAAGTTGATTACTGAATCCATTCACCATGAGCAACGGCGAATTTGTCTTGTCGCCGTGCGTTTCAAAATAAATATCTACAGCACCACCGGTGTTTGGCATGTTGAATCCCTCGAGATTTAGTTGCTCTGTTTTGACTCTCTTAAGAACGCGGTTCCCAGATACTCATGCCGATTGTCGAAAGGTCTAGTGCATCACTCATCGGCATTTTGTCGGTACCTGCACGCACTCCGAGTTCGGCGAATACTGCAGCAGGGTCGCCATCCAGTTCGTAAATAGCCAAGTACTTATGTGCAGGTGCCGCATTGGGATCAAGTTGAACGATGTTGTAGCGACTTGCGCCACTTACACCAGGTATTGCGCACACATCAGCGAGATGCTGGTTGTCGTACCACGAGTTGTATTCGTCTTCCTTGCCGGGTGTCGGATTGGAAAAGACCAGGAATTGCTTTTTATCACTCATATTGCCCCCTCGGTAATTGACTCAACCTAGTGCGAAAACGACGCCCGCAATGAAGGCTCAGTCAAGTTCAACTGAAGGTGCGGAGAACTGCGACTGATAGAGCCTGTAGTACGCGCCCTGTCGCTCCAGCAGCTCCTCATGCGAGCCCTGTTCAACGATGGTGCCGTTTTCCATCACGAGTATCACCGTGGCGTCACGAATAGTCGATAGTCGGTGCGCAATCACGAAACTCGTTCGGCCCTTTCGCAGAGCGCCCATTGCTTTTTGAATCAATACCTCTGTGCGGGTGTCAACTGAACTCGTTGCTTCGTCGAGGATCAGAATTGCAGGATCGGCGAGAAATGCGCGCGCAATTGTCAGTAACTGCTTCTCCCCCGTGCTGACTGCCTCTCCTTCTCCAGTCAGGTGAGTGTTATAGCCATCGGGAAGAGAGTGAACGAATCGATCTACATAAGTGGCTTTGGCCGCGGCGACTATCTGTTCTTCTGTGGCGGACGGATTTCCATATCCAATGTTCTCTTTAATCGTGCCGTTGAACAACCAAGTGTCCTGTAAAACCATTCCGATGTTTGATCGCAACTCACTGCGAGGAAGATCGGCGATGTTGACACCATCGAGAGTGATCGCGCCCCCATCGAGTTCATAGAACCGCATGATGAGATTCACCAACGTTGTCTTGCCGGCACCGGTTGGCCCGACAATCGCAATAGTTGAACCAGGTTCTGCAACAAACGACAGATTCTCGATCAGCTTGCGATCCTTGCTGTAAGAGAATGAGACATCATCGAACACAACTCGGCCTTGCACATTGCCTGCCAAATGAGTGTCACCTTCTGGCTCTTGCTCGGGAGCATCGAGCAACTCAAAGACACGCTCGGCACTCGCCATTCCGGATTGCAGCACATTTGCTGTTGATGCAGCTTGCGTGAGTGGATGAGTGAACTGGCGCGAGTATTGGATAAATGCTTGCACATCACCGAGACTCATCGCTCCCGACGAAACCTTCAGGCCACCGATCACCGCGATCGCAACATAGTTAAGGTTTCCAATAAACATCATCGACGGCATGATTGAGCCTGATATGAATTGAGCGTCATTGCTCACATCAAAGAGCTTTTGATTAATTTTCTCGAAGCGACTTTCTACCTGATCCTGCTGGTCAAAAACTTTGACAATCGCATGCCCTGTAAAGGTTTCCTCGATCAGCCCATTCAACTCGCCGGTGTGTTTCCACTGTGCGATGAACTTTTGTTTGGATCGCCCCGCAATTTGCTTCATCAACAGCATCGATGCCGGAACCACAAGCAGCGCGATGAACGCCAGAAGCGGTGAGACAACAAACATCATGACGAGTACACCCGTGATGGTTAAGAACGCCGTAAGTAACTGACTGAGTGACTGTTGCAGACTCTGTGCGATGTTGTCGATGTCGTTGGTGACTCGACTTAGGAGATCTCCACGCGAATGCCTATCAATGTAACTAAGCGGCAGGCGATGAATTTTGTCTTCAACATCTGCACGCAGTTTGTACATCGTGCGCTGCACGATTCCGGCCAGCATGAAGGTCTGCATGTACGCGAGCACAAACGAAGCCAGGTAGAGCGCTACCGCGAACCAAAGGGTCTTGTGCAGCGATTCAAAATTGATTCCATCACGCCCGTTGCGTCCAAGAAGACCATCAAAAAGAATGTCAGTTGCATGACCCAGCACGCGGGGCCCGAGCACCACCAAGATCACGCTGACGATTCCCGTGATCAACACAACTCCGGCAATCCATCGTTCGTCGGCCATTCTCTGCACCAAGCGTTTCGAGGTTGCCTTGAAATCCTTTGATTTTTCGGTCGGCACTCCGACCGTGTTCCAGCGCCCGCTGCGTAACTCACCTACGGAAGCACCAATGTTTTCCTCATGATCTGTGTCGTTGGTGCGCTTTGTGTCAGACATCACTGGGCCCCCGCGACCATTGCCTGGGACAACACGATCTCTTCATACGTTGGGCAAGTCGCCAGGAGTTCGTCGTGCGTGCCGAGACCGACCACAACACCGTCGTCTAGCACCATGATCTTTGTGGCAGAACGAATACTTGATACGCGCTGTCCGACCACAACCACTGCGGCATCACGGGTATACGGAGCAAGCGCTGCGCGCAGATTGGCTTCAGTGGTGAGGTCGAGTGCGGAGAAGGAATCGTCAAATATGTAGAACTCTGGTTTGCGCACGAGTGCGCGGGCGATCGCCAACCGCTGGCGTTGCCCACCAGATACGTTTACGCCGCCTTGCACAATTCGCGCATCCAAACCACCCGGCATAGACCGAACGAATTCTTCAGCTTGCGCTACGCGCAGCGCCTCCCACATTTCTTGTTCGGTGGCGTCCTCTTTGCCGAACTGCAAATTGCTCGCGATTGTTCCCGAGAATAGGTATGGCTTTTGTGGAACAAACCCCACTCGCGACCAAAGCGCGTGTGGATCAAGCGCTCGTACGTCGACACCGTCGAACATCACTGAACCCTGCGTGACATCAAACAATCGTGTCATCAGATTCACGAGAGTCGTTTTGCCTGATCCGGTGCTACCGATAACTGCCAGGGTTTCACCTGCTTCAAGGGTGAAATTCACATTGCTTAGGACTGGCTGTTCAGCGCCTGGGTACGCGAAGCCGACACCAGTCATCTTGATCTGCGCGCGAATATCGAGTTGTGTCACTGCATTGTCAGCGATCGCCACAGAAGTGTTGGTCATCAACACCTCTTGAATGCGATCGGCACTCACAGCTGCGCGCGGAATCATCATCGCAATAAACGAGGCCATCATCACAGCCATCAAGATCTGTACTAGATATGAAATGAACGCCACCATCGCACCAACCTGCATGTCCCCCGCTGCGATGCGATTTGCGCCGAACCAAACAACTGCAACTGTTGCAAGGTTCACAAGCACGTTGATCATCGGAAACATGAGTGCCTGCATCCGGCCGCTGTACAACGACGTGGTGGTCAGTGCCTCGTTGCCTTGGCGAAAGCGCTCAACCTCTTCCGGCTCACGCACAAAGGCCCGCACTACTCGAATTCCCGTCAGTTGCTCACGCAGGATTTCATTGATGTGGTCTAAGTAGTCCTGAATTTTGCGGTACGTGGGAATCAGTTTCTGGATCAGAATCGCAAAGAGGATTGCGACCGCCGGCATCGCCACCACGAGGATCCAAGACAATGCGACATCTTGACGCAAGGCAAGCACGACCCCACCGAGCGCGGTGAAGGGCGCGCTGAGCAAAAGTGTGCAGGTCATTATCACCAACATCTGCACTTGCTGAACATCGTTTGTAATCCGAGTGATCAAAGAGGGCGCACCAAATTTGGCCACTTCACGGGCGGAAAAATGGTTCACGTGGTGGAATAAGTCTGCACGCACATCGCGACCGAAAGCCATCGCGACCTTCGATCCAACACGAACCGCGGAAACGGCAAAGATGAGTTGGGCAAACGAGACCGCAATCATCCAGCCACCGATGCGCCAGATGTAGCCAGTATCCCCTTGCGCGACACCCTTGTCGATGATGTCTGCATTAAGCGCCGGCAGATAGAGACCCGCAAAGGCTTGGATGGCCTGAAACAGCAGAACGAGTCCGAGTAAGCCCCTGTACTCAGACAGTTTTGATCGCAGCAGACTTACAAGCATTCCGTTTCGCAACGGTAGTGCTCGCTACGGCCACAGCGAGTATTGGTCGCCAAAACACGCTTAAGACCCGTCACGGAACTCCAGCAAGGTGTGCTCAAGAGCCAGTCGGTATGATTGAGCAACACTTTCGCGGGTGTAGCTCAATGGTTAGAGTTCCAGCCTTCCAAGCTGGCTATGCGGGTTCGATTCCCGTCACCCGCTCCATCATGATTTTGCAACACTGGGGATCGACCAACGATGAAATCGCAGGCGCGGTCGCTGGTGACTCAATTTGCCCAGACGCGACCCTGATTGCAACACGCTCAATCACGATTGCGGCCCCACCCGAGGAAGTGTTCCCGTGGATCCGTCAAATGGGCATGGGTAAAGCCGGGTGGTACAGCTACGACTGGCTCGACAACTTCGGTCGCAAAAGTGCCACAGTGATCAAACCCGAATGGCAAGACGTGACGACAGGGTCCAAAGTTCCTGGAGGCCCCGTGAAGTTCGAGGCGGCGATCGTTGAGCCGCCACAAGCGTTCGTATTGAAGGTGAACTTCAAGAGTCGCCTCGGCAAACGCCTCTGTGGCACTCTCGCATATGACTTGCGCGAACATCCTGACGGCACTCGCCTTGTCACACGACTTCGAACACACATCAATATTCCTGGCGGGAAACTGTTGGAAAAGTTGTTTTTGGGCCCAGGCGACGGTGTCATGCTGCGAAAGCAACTGCTCAACCTCGCCAAACGCATCGAATCACACAACTAAAGTTGAAAAATGATTTGCCATTCAGGCAGATCTGAACGGAAGCAAACCAACCTCATGCGCCGAATCCTCTCCATCGTGTTCATATCTGCACTCGTATCAATCGGGCTGCCTGCGGCTCAAACGTTTGCTACCACCCAAGCGTGTAGCGGCGGTGGGTCTATCACCATCGCAGGAACGCGCGTTACTTCACAATCCGGCTGCACTGGAGTGCTCAGAGTGCCAGATGGTGTCACGGAGATTGCAACTGATGTATTTCTCGGCGTTTCAACAATGACAGAGGTAGTTATGCCAACGTCACTCGCGATTGTTGAGCCACATTCATTCAAGAATGTGACCGGGCTAAATGCAATTACGTTTCTTGGCAATCCACCTGCATTCCAGACTGTCTTTCCGGGAATTACACCGTTCAATGGCACCAGTACGAGGCTCGTCTACAACCCCGCCAATACAACTTGGCCGCTCTACGGATCACCGATTTTCGGTCAGCAGGTTTTTGCGGGCCGCACCGTCACTTTCCAAAGCAACGGTGCGCTGACTGGTGACTTACCAACTGCTTCAGTAATTCCGTACTTCGCACCTGGCGCTCAGATCACGATGCCTGAGAATTCCGGAGCTCTAACGAATGGTTCACTCCCCTTTGTCGGCTGGAACACCGCAAACGACGGAGCTGGATCGCATTATGAATCTGGTGACATTTTAAGTGCAAATGCAGCAGATTTGGATAATATCTA
>JAFMEI010000012.1 GCA_017856815.1 Ilumatobacteraceae bacterium | reverse complement strand
TAAATGCGTCGGTGATTTTCTCTGTGATATATCCCCGATGCCGACTGTTCTCGGCGGCGATCACAAATTGGAACTGTTTCAGATACTCAATTTTGCTGTCTCGCCAATCCACGCTTTGCCTGACGTCCAGATCAGCAATTGTGTTGTTGAATAACTTGCCCGGGGCTTCGACAAACTTACGAGCATGTAACGCGTGGAACAGCTGATTTCGTGGCTCACACCTCGGATTCGTATAGACAAACGCGCAAAATTTCCCGCCAGCTTCGGGGGCTCGTTCGCTTGATGGTTTCATTAACCACCGCGCTGGCGACCGCCAAGCCCAGTACGGATAACGCAGGTATTTCGGATTCGAGATTCGATCGGTACCAATAACAAAATCGGCCTCTTCAAAATTTGGGCGCACATTTTCACCAATGATATGGATTTTTGGACCATCAAATTCACGATGAGATTCACCGAAGCAAGAGTAAATGCAAATATCGCCTGGGGAGCCAATAACAACATCACACCATTGCGAGATGGAACGAATTGCAAAATGTGTCCGTGGATCACGAAATTGTGGGCTCGTGTCACGAAATTCAATCATCAATTTCGGGCGAGCGTCCACGTCGCGAAACTAACCCACTTTTAGTTCAAATACGTGTCATACCAGTCGAGCATTCGTTGCCATGCGTCACTCGCCGACTCGGCATGAAAACTCGCGCGCGCATCACAGTTAAATCCATGGTCGGCATCTTTGTACCGAATTATTTCCACTTGGTTTGGGCTCAACTTGCTGGCTTCGCGCAACTCCTCCACATCTTGAACTGGAATGCTCTGGTCTTTGTCTCCAAAAAGCCCTAACCATGGAGCACGCAAGTGTTGCACCGCATCAATCTGCGATGGAAAGAACCAGCGTCCCTTTATGCCACCTCCGTAAAAGCCCACTCCAGCACCTATATCTCGAGTGGCTGCAACATGCATAGAAATACTTCCTCCCATACAGAAGCCAACTATTCCAATCTTGGAAGTTGCTACACCCGAGTCAGTAATCGCACGAATTGCCGCATCAATGTCTTCCATTACGCCATCCATAGTCATTGCCTCGATGTGGCTGAAAATGCTCGAGAAATCGTCATAGGCAAAGACGGGATCACCAGTGCGATGAAACATGTGAGGGGCCACTGCCAGATATCCATCACGTGTAAGACGCTCACAGAGATCAATGATGTGATCATTGACACCAAATGCCTCCTGCACCACGATCACAGCACGCCTAGGCGTGCCCTCTGGCATTCGAATAGTTAATGGTGTCGTCACAACACGATTCTAAGTGGATTCAAAGTGACCTAACATCAGAGCCGTGAGTGCACAAGGGGATGTGACCGTTGGTATCGACATCGGTACCACTTCGGTAAAGGCTGTGGCCGTCAATGGTGCAGGAGATGTGCTTGCAAGGGCCCGTGTTCCACATCTGATGCTGAGTCCCGTAGCGGGCGCTTTCGAGCACGACATTGCAAGAGCATGGCAAGCCAATGTCCGAGAAGCGCTTGCGCATGTTGCAACTGGTCTTGAAGTTGCTGCCGTAAACGTTTCGGCCATGGTGCCGTCTTTAGGGGCTCTCACTTCAGAGGGAAAACCCTGCTCGTCTGGTCTGTTATATGGCGACTACCGCGGTATCACTGAAACCAACAAGCCAGGCGATCCCGGTGATGCAGGCGAACTGCTCACTTTCTTGTCGTGGCTATCCAAGAATGCACCCGGCGCGGAACACTTCTGGCCGGCACAAGCGGTTGCCAATCACGCCCTGTGCGGCACAGGCGCAATTGAATCAATCACAGCCATGTCGGCATTTCCTCTTTACAACGGCCGAAATTGGGATACCGAAAAATTGCATGAGGTTGGAGTACGACCCGAGTCACTCGCCACTGTCGTTCGTGGTGCGCAACCTATTGGTGTTGTGCAGGGCGATGGTGTCGCATCAGGTGCCCTCGTAGGTGGAGGCACAATTGACGCATTTGGTGAACAGATTGTGGCTGGAGCTGACAACAACGGTGATGTCTTGGTGATCTGTGGAGCAACACTGATCACATGGGCTGTTAGCGAAACCGATAATGCTTCACACGAAGGTGCTGGTCTTTGGAGCATTCCCCACACGGCCACCGGAAAACTGCTCCTTGGTGGCCCGAGTAACGCTGGCGGAATCTTTGTTGATCGTGTTCATCGATGGCTGGGAGTGTTGCCAACCGAACCACTTGAGGACATGGCACCTGATGACATCCCGATCTGGCTTCCATACGTACGTGGAGAGCGCACCCCTCTTCACCGTCGCAACTTACGAGCTGAGCTTCGTGACTTGGCGATTCACCATGAAACCACGCATCTGCGTCGTGCCGTTTATGAAGCATCAGGATTCGTAGTGCGGCATCATCTGGATCTCGCAACGCGACGCGGGGCCGAGCCAAAGCGGCTCGTCGTAACTGGTGGTGGCAGCCGATCACAAGCTTGGCTTCAGGCACTTGCTGATACCACGGGACTTCCAGTTGATGTTGTGAACACACCTGAAGGTGCTGCACTTGGTTCAGCCTTTATTGCTCGCTGTGTAGCTGGTCTTGAAGAAAACATTCTTGAAGCGCGCCGCTGGGCCAAGGTATCACGACGCGTCGAGCCAGAACCGCGGTGGTGTGATCACACCGAGAATCGCTACCAACGCTTTTTACATCTCACCAATGAGGCGGTCAAAGGCTCAACTATCTAGCTTGGTGACGCTCCCGAAGAGAGGATTTCAAAATATTGAATTTCCAACATCAGGGGAAGTTGATATTTAACGTAAAAAGAGTGCAGGCGGATGACGCCAGCAAAATCTTCGAAAAAAGGCTCTATGAGCTCAACTTCCTCGGGTAAGCGTGCCTTCCAGGCTGTAGCGCGCCTGGCGACCTCTTCGAAATCTTCAAGAGTCGAGACCGAAAGCCCGAAATGATCGGCAGCAGGTGCTTTCATCGGGTTAGAACTACCAGTCACATAGATGAACTGCTCATGTGTGTGAAGACCAAGAACCAGCTGTTCTCCTTCTTTGGTCATCTCGGCGTATTCAACAGCGCCAAGCAAGTCGGCATAGAAATCAATAATCTTTTTGCGACCAACGGCATCTAGTTGATCCGCGCCAACGGAGACCGCCACGTGGTTGAATCGTGGTGGGCGAGAGAAATTGGGCCCACTCACGGCTTAACCAGAACCTTTCCTGCGATCTGACCCGATGCCAAATCACGCATTGCCTCAATCAAACTTTCCAGCGGAACCGTTCCGGGTTCAAGCAAGTGCTCTACTGGTAAGCAACCTCGGCGCAACAATTCAAGGGCCTTCACGAAACCTCCTTCATCATGGTTGTAGGCGCCTGTGACAATGAGTTCATTGAGCAGGATTCTGTTGGGATTCAATTTCGGTGTCTCAATTCCAGCACCGACAAGTACCAACGTGCCACCTCGAACTAACTGTGCAAGCCCCGCCTCCATTGCGACTGCCTTGCCCGAGCACTCAAGCACCACATCAACAGCATCTTCAACCACTCGATCGGGCTCAGCAAAAGAAGGCACCACTAGTTGACTGGGATCAATAACTCTGTGTGCGCCAACCGATAGTGCCAGTTTGCGTCGAATCTCATTCGGCTCGGCACATGCAATGCTCTTCACTCCCATGTAAGCCATCACGGCAATTGCTAGCGCACCAATCGGCCCAGCTCCGAGAACCAAGACTCTTGATTCTCCCGATACACGACCCTGACTTAATGCGTGCAGAGCAACTGCAAGGGGCTCCGTTAATGCTGCTGCTCGTTCATCAACTCCAGCTGGAAGTGGCAAAAGATGTTGACTCTTGGTCAACTTGTATGTTGCAAATGCGCCACGCATTGAATCCATGTCAGCTGCTCCACGCTTATCGCATAGCGAAGGTCGAGCGCCTTTGCAGTGAGTGCATGACCCACAACTCGCAACGGGTCCCCCAACAACTCGATCACCAGGGAGAAATTCGGTTACTCCAGAACCCACTTCTACGACTGTGCCCACCCATTCGTGTCCTTGCCACGAGCCTGGTGCCGCCCAACCTTCAAGAATCAGATGAAGGTCACTTCCACAAATTCCACACAGGTCCACTTCCACCCAGACATCAGACTCACTCAACTTGGGCTTTGGCATTGTTTCGAGATTGACCCGACCCGGCCCCGCTAACACGGCTGCTGTCATCTCATTTGGAGACTTCTGTGGTGTCACTTTTCACCTCCTGCAAGTAGTGTCGCCGCACGGTGTGCGAGCGCAACAAGTGTGAGTGTCGGGTTGTAACCCGCAGAAGTTACAAACACCGATGAATCGCAGACTAGGACATTTTCGACATCCCAAAGTCGCTGTTCAGGCGACACAACCGAACATGATGGGTCAGCGCCCATTCGGGTTGTACCCATCACATGACGTGATGCTGGGGCGATTGCGGACAAATGACTGTGACCAAGAGTCTTTGGATCTACTTGAGCGGGAGATGTGGCAGAGAAAGCACTGATGGCACCCGCATCAAGCATCACCTGTTCGTGCACTGACACTGAGTGAGCAGACGCAACCAACTCATGGCGGTGTGGCGCATAAGTAACGCGGCCAGCTGGTCGACCCCAGACATCCCTAACCTTCGGATCGAGATCAATCCGATTAGAGAACTGCGGCACATCTTCGCCTTGCATTGTGAATGCCCACATTTGACGTCGCAATGAACTGCTTCTCATTGCCCTGTGATGATGGGCTCCGGGGCCGTAGCTGATCGCCTCCTCAATGGGTAACGGACCCGAGCCGTGCTCAACCACCCCACCGCGAACCCACGGCAGACCAGAATCTTTGGCAACTGCACGGAGCTCAGCAGTATCAACCATGAAATCATCGTGGAGATGAGTGACACTACGGCCACGCTCACCACCTGTTCCGTTGGGGAACATTGTTTCGGGGAAGACCCCAATTGTGAAAGTTTGAAAGTGATAGGTCAGATAACGACCGACGAGGTCACCACCGATACCTTGTGACAAAAGTAAGCGTGGAGTTTCAAAAGCTCCAGCAGCAAGAATCACTGCTTGACCTGCGCGTAGCTCACTCATCTTTGGTTCCGGGTATGACCGAAGATCCAGGTAGCGCACACCAGTTGCACGACGACGTGATGAATCAAGGACCAGTTCGGTCACCAAAGCCTCTGGTTGAATGACACAGCGCCCACTTCTCAATGCCCGTTGCAATGCGGAAATTGGATCACTCTTGGCTTGAACTGGACAGCCATAGCCGGCACAAAATCCGCAATCGGTGCAGGCTGAGCGACCATCAAAGGGCACACTGTTGATACCCGTCGGCGCACGATATGGGTGTAGTCCTGCGCGTGATGCTGCAGCTGCGGTGAGCAACGATGTATCCATATCACGGCCAGGCGGTAGTGGGTACGCTGAACTCCTCCAAGCAGCAAATGGATTCGCACCATCCTCACCAGCCACACCAAACAATTTCTCCACCGCCGAATAATGGGGTTCTAGTTCGGCGTAGGTGATCGGCCAATCATCAATGCGAGCTCCCTCCATGGGGCCACGAGCAGTCAGTAGTTGAAAGTCCTCTTCTCTAAAGCGTGGAAGTTTGGCATCGGCATGGACACCACCACCACCAACTGTGGATGGCAGATTGTTCACTTCACCTACGAAGAGGTGATCACCATCATTGTCATTACGACGGAAAGTTCGAGGCTCAAGCAATGGGTCGGGCCCGAACAAATTTCGGCGACGTGCCGCAATTTCGTCATTGGCAAAATGATCCAGGGCGCGATACGGGGCATCAAGTGAGACGAGATGATTGCGACCCTTTTCGAGGATTATCACCGACATCCCAGCGGCTGTTAGCACCTCGGCAGCTGTCGCACCGCCAGGACCGGATCCAACGATGATTACGTCGCAGTCGGCATTGGAACTAGTGAATGGTGTCATCCCCGATCAATCCCCGTTCGGCTTGGTGGATAATCAGGCTCTGGGAACTTAATTCGCTGCCATCCTTGACCACCTTGATTGCCCCCGTATGCAGGATCGCCATATGCGCCCTCGCACGCGTGCTCATGCACCATTGCCAAATCGGCTTTTGTGGCATTACCGGCCACCACGCGGTCATAGCCCTCGCGCCACTGCTCAATGCGTAGTTTCCACGCATGCTTCTCCCATGGCCCAAGCTCCAGCCAGTCGGCTCCTGAACTTGCCGGTGCACGCCAGATCTTTGGTGGTTCAGAATCAAGGGCGGTCAGCAATCTCTCCACATACTCAAGTGCCCCAATCGCCGATGCACCATCAACGGCAGCATCCAATGCCTCACCAACCTTCTCGCGCCAAAGATCAGTGAACTGCGTCAAACCAATCGATCCTGGCTTAATTCTGGTTTCTTAAGAAGTTGTAGACACCTGCCATCTTGGTGTTCACTTCATCTGGAAGAGGGTGGACTGTGGCACCCATTGCACGCGCACCCCAGATGATCTTCGCTGTTCGCTCGACCAAAGCGGCGTTGTGCAATGCCTTCTCCGGAGTGGCGGCACATGTTACGAGGCCATGATTGGCAAGCAGTGCGGCTCCACGATCTCCGAGGCGCCCAGCAACTTCGTCACCAAGTTTCTTGGTGCCAGTTCCTTTGTAGTCACAGCACGGAACATCCCCACCGATATACACCACCACTTCTTCAATCACTGCAGGTATGGATTCGTGACCTAGTGCGAACATGGTTGCATAAACAGCGTGGGTATGGATTACCGCACCCAACTCTGGATAACGACGCAACACCGAAAGATGGAGGTCCTTCTCAGTTGTTGGTGATCTCGTACCCGATACCACATTGCCTTCAAGATCGACGATCACCAAGTCGTCAAGAGTCATGGTGTCATAGGCGACTGACGATGGGGTTACACACACGAGACCGCCTTCGAGACGACCCGAGATATTCCCTGATGTCCCCTCGACTAGACCATCTTCAAGCATCTTTTTTGCTGCGGCAAGTACTGCTTCTGGTGTAGTGGTTGGCGACTTCTTATCGCTTGCAGAATTGGTGTCAGCCATTTTTTAGGACCTCCGGATTGACGAGATTATTCGGTGCTTCTCCACGAAGCAGTGCTTCAAGCCCGGAGGCCATCATTGACGTGTGGTTCGCTTCGGTATCAAAAGTTGCACCGCCAATGTGTGGCGTTAAAACCACATTGTCCATTCCAACAAGTTGATGTGTGACGGGCAAGTGCTCACCGTTAAAGTGGTCAAGTCCCATTGCGGACAATTGACCCGATGCGAGTGCCTCGGTGAGTGCATCCAAGTCATGCAGAGCTGCGCGTGCTGTATTCACATACACCGCACCCCTTTTAATCCGTTTGATTTTTTCTGCTGAAATCAACCCAAAAGTGTCGGGCGTAACTGCGGCATGCATTGAGATCACATCGGCTTCGGCGAGCAGCGAATCCAGATCATGTGTGGCTTCTGGTGCGAACGGGTCTGCGATGATCACCTTCATTCCGAGCCCTGCAAACCGCCACGCAGCTGCGCGACCAACCGCCCCATAACCAACAATGCCCACAGTGAGACCCGCAAGCTGCCAGCCCCGATATAAGAGGTATGGATTAGTCCCTCCGGCATAGACGGTTCCCTCACGGATGCTGCGATCGGCAGGCACCAGCCCACGAGTGGCGGCGAACACCAATGCAACAGCGAGCTCTGCGACTGCGTCTGCGTTACGGCCAGGGGCGCGAAGAACTGGAACTCCTGCAGCGGATGCTGCCGGAACGTCGACATTGGTCGGGTCACCACGGGTGGAACCAATTGCAACTAATGGCAGATCGAGCACCGGACCTTTGCACGAATCGACCTCACAGATCAGTACGTTGGCATTTTCGGCGATAATCCGCTCAGCCAACTTCTCACTGTTGTAAATCCGTAATGGACGCTGCTCAAGCCATGGCTCAAGAATTACGTCGCCCATCGCACGGAGCCGATCGAGGCCTTCACCTCGAAGCGGTGCTGTTGCGAAAATTCGTAGTTTTTCGTTCTTTGCACTCATCGCACGGACCCTAGATCTTGGCCATCACGGAACGCACCAGACGCGAACTGGTCACGGCTGGGCAGAAGAACTTCGACCGAGGCCTTAGCTGCCGTGGCACCTTCTTGAGTGGTCATGGTGACGGTGATTTGCACGAGATGACGACCACGGCGATCGACGTTTTTACCAGTCACTTCACCAGCGAAAATCGAAGCATCGCCGGTCAATGCGGGATTGCGGAAGTTTGCACTTGAGTGAGTGATCATGCCCCACTCACCCGCCCAGCCACTCACATAGTCAATGAGCCATGCGCCCATCGATGCGCCGTAGCCGTAACCGCGGGGCATTCCAACGTGCTCTGCCCACCGAGGCTGCAAGTGGCCACGCGATGGCCCGTGATAGGCGCCATCGGTGAGCTCAGGATTGATGCGCTCCATCTGGCGATCACCTTCAAGGCCGGCCATTTCCTTTGTGTAACCAAGCTCTTCTGCAGAGAGTGACGTTGGGCCTTTACGTGTGGCTCCCCAAATTGTCATTGGATACGCACGCCATTCGGTGGCGAAACTCGCCAAGCTGTGTGGACCCATTGCGTTCATCGCCAACAAATCCCCGACAGAAACAGACTCCCAATAACGCGGTGAGTGACCAAGGCTCTGGATCTGATCGATGAACTTCAACTTGTCGACTTCAAGATTGTCCAACTGCTCGTCAGTCCAAGTCGGCTCACCGGCATCCGAGAATCGCTTTTTCTCCTTTGCTTTGCGCGGCTTGTATCGAATCGAAGTTGAGCGTTGCAATGCCACACGCTCACCACGCTGATTGATATAGAGCGTGTCACCGCGCTGGAAACAAGTTGGACCAGCAAAACTCGTCTCTGTGACTCGGTAGTCAAATGGCATGCGATGGCAGATGAGCAGATCACCGGGTCGCACTCGTGGACCAAAGAACCACCAGTCATCGCCACCAAAGATCAAATGGGAGTCGGGGATTCGTCCTACCTGTGCTGGGGCACATCCGTGACTGGTATCGCAGGTAACTGTGAACGACTGTGGCGCTACGAGTTCACCGAAACGGCTCTCAGTAAACCAACGGTCATCGTAATGAAGAGGGTTTGGATAGTGCATCGCTTGCACCCAACGCCGAATGTCGTTGGTGGCCACAGGCTCTTTGAGAAGACCTGGCTCCATTGGCACACCCATATGGCGATCGAGGTCGGAAACATCGAGCCCGGCCTCATTATCTGCTGAATCTTTTGTCACTGCTCTCCCCCATTGCGACCGAGTTTCTCGAGAATCTTTTCCACCAGACCCTCGTCGCGCACTTTTGTTCCACCTGCGGTCATTGGTACCTCTGCCTCGTCAAAGAACAAAACGTGCTTTGGTACTTTATAGGAGGCCACTCGTTCTTTTAGAAACGCCTTGATCTCTTCTTCGGTTGCCGAGAATCCCTCTTTGCACACAATGCATGCAACCACGATTTGATCGAGCCGCTTATCGGCGATACCCAAAATTCGACTTAATTTCACCGGAGCGCAAGCACGTAGCGCCACTTCGAGTTCGGCGGGTGAAACATTGGCGCCACCTGTTTTGATCATCTCCGTGCGCCGACCCGAATAGTGAACAATTCCATTCACATCGACATGTCCTGCATCACCGGTATGGAAATAACCGTCAGCATCAAAAGTCTGATCAGCGGGCCTGCCTAGATAGCCGTGCATGAGAGTTGCGCCAGCAACCACCAGTTCACCTTCTTCATCAACTCCGAGTACCCGCTCTGTGTCGGGGTCAACAACTCTGATATGCACCCCCGGCAACACACGACCACTACCGATGCGCACTTGTTCGCGCGAGTCACTGCTGCGGTAACTCGTTGCGAACGCACACGTTTCGGAGAGTCCGTACCCAACCGGCATCACCCAGTTCGGGTCGGGCGTCACTGTTGCATGACGAGCAAACGCACCTTTTCCGTATGCACACTTAACCGAAGACAGGTCTGTGCTTTCCCAGTCGGCGTGTTCGGCCAGCGCGGCTGTTTGGTGAGCCAATGTGTATGGCTCGGTCACGCGTTCACGCGAGATAAGGCGCAGTGCCTCCCCTGGTTCAAACACTTCTTGCGCCACCCAACAACCACCACTTGCCAGTGTTGAGCCCACAGCAGTATTCAACCCAGCTGTCCAAAAAATCGGCAATGCACTAAAAGTGCGCGTGCTCGCATGGCGAGCGAACAACTGCGACTGAATCCAAAATTGCAGCGATGGTGAGCGGTGCCCGTGAAGAATGCCCTTGGGCTCGCTCGTCGTGCCAGACGAAAAGATGACAAGCGCAGGATCATCAGGGGTCACTGTTTCTTGAATCGAATCAATGTCCGAGTCAGGCACCGACGCACCTGCATCAAGGAATGTGTTCCAAGATGCTTCACCGATCACTGCAACGGTGCGCAGACTCGGAAGTTGGTCGCGGATCGACTCGATATCTGCGGCGAAGTGACGATCGAGGAGTTGTCGCTGAGTGAGCACTACTGGTGCTGATGATTTGCGAAGCATGTGGGCAAGTTCGGGAGCAGGAGCAAACGTTGACATCGGCACGGCGATTGCGCCAACTATTCCCGCGCCAAAGATTGCTGCCACGGCTTCCGGACGGTTACCCATGACTATCGCCACCGAGTCACCACGCTTAACACCGGCTGCCAAAAGTGACTTGGCTATCTTGCGTGCATTAGTTGCGAGATCCCGGTACGACCATCTCACTGTCTCGCCATCACGCAGTGGGTCGTCGAACACAATCGCTTCAGATTCAGAAAAACGCTGTGTCACCTCATCCAAAAATCCAGGAAGTGTGAGTGCACCGATTCCGGCAGTTGACTCAAGAGACGGGCCAGAGAATGCGCCCTGCAGGTTTGGCTTGACTGCGCTCATGCCCTTCCACCTAGCGGGAATAGTCCAGCAAAGCCATCCATGACCACAGCATCGGCAAGGAGTGCGGCGGTCTGCTCAATTCCTACGGGCAGCCGCAATGCGGGTTGCATCATTCGTGTCAACACCGAAATGTCATATTCATCACAGACTCCCGCTGCACCATGCAACTGTTGACAGGTTCTAAACACCGCTCTTGCCGACTCAAGTGCATGCAATCGAAGAGCGAAAACATCAGCACGCGCCGCTTCACCGACTGATGAATAGCGCCAGAGCGTGAAGCCTGCAAGTTCACGCAATCCCGCAACCGTGACGGCTGCGTCAGCTAGTTGAAATTGGACAGCTTGGAAAGTTGCAATTGGTTTTCCAAACTGAATTCGACTATTCACATGAAAGGTTGCAAGATTGACAGCATTCTCCAATGCGCCTAGCACGGTCCAACTCACTAGTAGTTGCTGACACAGAATGTCAGTTGCGGATACTGCAGCGGGCCGTAAGTCGCTCAGCGTTCCTACAAATGGGCCAAGACGAGTATGTAGTGGTCCCGTTGCGTCGGATGCCACAAAGCCAGCGCTCCCATCCAAAGTGCCAACTCGCCATTCCGAAAACAGGTCAGCGTGATCAACGCGTGCCAACGACTCTGGAATCGCCGCTGTTGGTCGGCCTTCAGAGTCACGAACCAAAGATGCAGCTAATGGATATGGAAGTGCAACGCGGCCGGCTTCCGCACAGCTCGCCGCAGCTGCAGCAAGCGAAATTGGATCCGATCTCGGGTCAAGTGCGTCAAGCCCAAGTTGACCAAGAACTCCCACGATTTTTTCGCGTTGCTGGGGGTCAAGTTCAGAGTGTCGTGCCAATTCGACACCACCAAGGTCATTAAATGCGCGACGCGCGGCGTCTGCCACCTGAACTGCTTCTTCGGGGAGAACGGGATTCACTTATGCCACCTCAAACCGATTCGCCACGAAGTAGGGCTTTAGCCACAATCATGCGCTGCACCTCGATGGTCCCACTTGCCACGGTGGCCGCTTGCGCGTAACGCCAATGGTCTTCTACTGCACCTCGCAGAGGCGCATCACTCCCCGCCTCAAGGCTGCGGTGATCAAGAGCACTGAACAACACCTCAGCAACTGACTGGTCACATTGAGTTACGGCAATGCGAGCAGCGGATGCCGCCACATCTGGAACTTCACCACGCTCTTGGGCATGAACTGTGCGATACGCGAGTAGACGAGCAACTCGAACCTGCACCAGCGCACGCACCCACGCAACATGCAGTGTTGATGGCAGATCGCTCCAGTGGGGTGAAAGCTCTGCACCAATCAGTGAAAGCAAGCGTTCACACCGTGCATACCTTGCAATTCCCACCCGTTCATGTGCGAGGGCAGTTTTGATAACGGACCAGCCACCACCTATCTCACCTAGAACTGAATCCGGAGCAGCCAATACGTCGTTGAAGAACACTTCGTTCAGGTGATGTGGTCCAAGCATGGAACGAATCGGTCGCACTTCGATACCCGGCGAATCCATTGGTACAAGAAACATCGTGATTCCTTCGTGGCGCTCACCACCACCGACACGAGCGGCAATGATGCACCACTGCGCCATTCCGGCATATGAGGTCCAAATCTTCTGACCATTGATGATCCAGCCTTGATCACCTTGAGCTCCACCAACTGGTTCGGCTCTGGTGCGGAGCGAAGCAAGGTCTGAACCCGCTTCGGGTTCACTGAAGCCTTGGCACCAGATGACATCGCCAGCCGCAATTAGAGGCAAATGGAATGCTTTCTGCGCATCACTTCCGTATGCCATCAACGCCGGGCCGACCCAGTTGAGCCCCATGTACTGAGCGCCACGTGGCTCGTGATGCGCCCACATCTCTTCACGCACGACCGTCTGGTCCCATAACGAACCGCCACCACCGCCAAATTCCTTTGGCCATGCAAGTGTGAGAAGACCTTTCGAAGCAAGAAGCCGACAGAAACTGTTGGTGGCATCTAGATCGTTTGGATTGTTCGTAAATGCGCCGAGAAAATTCGGCCCAAAATTTTCCTGAATCAACCCACGCAGACGCAGCCGCAATTCCGCAGCACCATCCCCCAGGTCGAAGTCCATCATTTCCCCTCTTGACTTTCTGTCTCAAATATATGTCGTGGTGATCCGCTAACTTGAAGCGGTGATGGGTCATGCACTCGGCTCTGCCGCAAGGGTTCTGGAGCAAGCGCTAGCGAGGGATCCAAATCATGAAGCTTTGGTCACTCGCGGCGTACGTCTCACCTATGGCCAGTTGGATGAGCTCGCCAATCGTGCCGTTCACACTTTGTTCAACTTGGGGGTCAGACCTGGCGATCGCGTGTGCGCTTCTCTACCAAATGATTTTGATGTGGTCGTGGCTTTTCACGGTGTGATGAGGCTCGGGGCCATTTGGGTGGGGATCAATCGAGTCCTGGCCGACCCGGAAAAGCACCACATACTTTCTGATTGCAAACCGACTATTTACCTAACCGACACGCCATTACAAGATGACCAAGGCTCATTGGTCGGAATTCGGATTATTGATGTCGACACTAGGCGTACGGCGATCGAGTCTGCATCCTCTTCACGATGGAGTGGCCCCGATCCGGATCCACTGGCGCCTGCAGGAATTGCTTACACAAGTGGAACCACTGGTCGCCCGAAAGGTGCAGTGCACAGTCAGCACAATCTGATGTTGCCTGGCTCTGTTCTTGTGCAATCACGCGACTACAAACCCGATCTCCGAAAAGGCGACTGTTTCGCGTTCACGATCTTGAACATGGCAGTTCTCACCACGCTGCTTGTGTCGCAAGCAGGTGGCACATCAATCGTGATGGATAGAACTGACCCCGAAGGAATCGCCGACTGGATCAAGCGTGAAAAAATCACGACTTGGAATGGTGCGCCAGCGATGCTGCACAGTCTGGTGACTTCAGATTCTGTAACCGCCGATGATTTTCTAACTCTCGACGAAGTGTGGGTTGGTGGAGCGGATTGCCCAGATGCCATTAGACGCGCCTTTTACACAAAGTTCGGGCTGCCCGTCTTGGCTACCTACGGCCTCAGCGAAGCCCCAACAGTGATCGCAATTGATGATCGACCAAGTTCGAGATCACATAAGCCCGTAGCACCTGTTGGCTCATCGGGTAAGCCATTGCCTCATCTTCGCATTCGAATTGTTGGGGCTGATGGCTCAACTCTTCAACAAGGTGAGGCGGGGCAAATTTGTATATCTGCAGCTGATGATCGTTACCGAACGATGTTGGGCTACCTGAATTCACCTGAAGCAACTAATGATGTGATTGTTGATCATGAATTGCGAACTGGTGATGTTGGGCTCATTGATGAAAATGGTTACTTACACATCCGTGATCGTTTGAGTTTGGTCATCATTCGGGGTGGAGCAAATATCTACCCGGCTGAAATTGAACGCGTGGTGGCTGAATTCCCCGGGATCAATGCGAGCGCTGCTGTCGGATTGCCGGATGAGCGACTCGGCGAGCGTGTGGCTCTGCTTATCGAACTCAGTGATGGAGCGCAGTTAAACGACCAAGAATTAGCCACCCACCTCGCAGAAAATCTTGCTCGGTACAAGATTCCAGAGCAGATCAAAGTCATCGATGCATTTCCACGCAATGCAATGGGCAAAATTCAGCGGCGGGGCCTCGTGGATTACTTCACTGACGCAACTCGGTAGAGCGTCACACTGAACGCAGTGTGCCGCCATCAACTTCGAGGGCTGCACCTGTAATCCACGCAGCCTGTTCACTGGCCAAGAACAACACGGCAGCAGCAATCTCGTGTGGCTCACCGAAACGGCCAGTTGCAACTCTGTGAGCGGCTAGTTGTTTGGCCATAATTTCTTCAGTTGACTTTCCTGATTTTGTGGCTGCCACCTCTGCATTGTCGGACACCATTTCAGTCAGGGTTACACCAGGCACTACGCACGTACTCAGCACACCCTGTGCCGCATGGGCATGCGAGAGTGATTTCGACCAATTCAATAGAGCTGCTTTTGCCGCTGAGTACGGAGCGAAAGATGGATCTGGCTCTCGCCCACTCACCGAGGCAACATGCACCAGTCGCCCCCAGCCCCTAGCGGCCATCACTGGAACCGCCGCTGATGAAACCGCAACTGCGGAAAAGAAATTGATTTCAAAGCTGCGGCGCCAATCGTGTGCAGTGAGTTCAGAAAAACGTTTTGGTTCAGCAAGACCAACATTGTTCACAACGATGTCGAGTTGCCCGAAGCGCTTTAGGCACTCATTCACGATGGCCTCACCCGCATAGGGCTCCGTGACGTCGATTGCAAAGGGCTCACCAGGACCCTCGGTTGGCGTCCGTGAGACAGCGAGAACTCGGCAACCTTCATCAATCAACATCTCGGCAACTGCGCGTCCGATTCCGCGACTTGCTCCGGTGACGATTGCAACACGACCAGCGAGCCCAAAATCCATCGAACAAACATTAGTGCTTGAGTTTCCAGCACCGACCCGGCGACGGCACTAATTGGTGCGGCCGAGTTTTTTCGCTGCCTCTGGGACAAAAAGTTCTGGCGCCATTGGGCCGTCTTCGACCGAACTTAACTGAACTTCAGGAAGACGAACGTTTCCTGGAATTGTGTCAAGCCAGACAATTGCGGCGGCAACTTCTTCAACACCAAGCGTGTGCATTGGGAACCGAACGTCTTCAATCATCGGTGTTCGCACCGGCCCGACGGTGAGCACGTGGACTCCGATCCCATCGCGTTCAACTTCTTTGGCGAATGCCGCCGCGAATGCATTCAAGCCTGCCTTTGAAGCCGAATAAGCCGCACGGCCGGGATGTGGCTGATGAGCGGAACTTGACGAGACAAATATGAACTTGGCGCCTGGCTCCATAAATCGAAGTGAAGCATTGGCCACAACAAAAGCCGAACTGAGATTGACCGACAAGATGCGGTCAAACTCTGCGAGTGTTTCCTTGCGCACGAATGTGCCGCCCATTGTTCCTGCGGCATGAACCATCAGATCGATTCGACCGTGTTGATTGCCAACTTGAGTCACTACCTCATTGAAGGATTCCGAGTCGCTGGCGTCGCCCGCAAGCCATTGCGCACCAATCGACTCTGCGCTCTGCTTGAGAACATCGGGCCTGCGAGCCGTTAGTACAACTACGTAACCTGCAGCGATCAGTTGACGCCCAACTTCAAGACCGATACCGCTACTCCCGCCCGTGATAACAGCGACCCTTGATTTGGTGGCGGAGTTGCTCACTGCCCACCCATCAGCTGCTAGTACCGAGCCCACGAGCGAAAATGCGTGACGCTGCCCCACCTAAGAACTCGGCCATGCCTTCTTCTGAAATTGGTAGTGCGCGCGCCGCATCAAGAGCCTTCTTGGCAGGAATAACGGGATGATCAGATGCGAACAGCAGTCTTCCGCGACCACGAGAAGAATCCATGAACTTAATGATCGACGGCGACATATAAGTGGCGAGATATGCCGAGTTCATCAAGTGCAACTGTGGCCACTTGAGCATGTACTGAATCAGAAGCTCTTCATACGGGTGACCCATGTGCGCGCCGATAACTGTCAACTTTGGAAAATCAATGAGAACGTCCTCGAGCAGCACGGGATCCTGGCAACGTGAACGGACTTGTGGACCCGGGATGCCGACATTGATTGCAACTGGTATGCCCAGCTCTTCGGCGGTGGCATAGACCGGGTAGTAGAGACGATGGTTGAGTTCGAATTGCTCCACCAACGGCGTCACACGTGCAAGGACAAAAGCGGGGTGCTGGGCAAGTTCACGCAGACGCGACACATTTGCAGAAGGTTTGGTGGCTCGGTCAACCGCAGCCGAGACGAGGATTCTCCCTGGGTACTGCTCTGCCAACGAAAGGAAGTCTTCAGCTGATGGCGCACCTCGCCGCTTGGTTCGCGATGGGTCGGAAAGACCCGCCGTCAAGATCCCCGTCGCCACCCCTGCTTCATCCATCGCGGCGATCAGCGATTCAACATTGGGGCTCTTGGCAAGGTCTGGCCCAAAAAGTTGCACTGCGGTGCGCTGCTCTTCCTTGGCAGTCCATTTCTCGGCGAAATCCGCCGACATCATGTTCACCCAACAATCAATGACCTTTGTATTGCTCACGATGCGACACTAGTCCCGCGCACTCTGCAAGGAATTCCTCCGAGCCGCCATGGCTAATGTAGGGGCATGAGCACTCTGGATTTCCGGCCGTTTGATGCCGACCATCACTACTACGAAGCTACCGATGCGTTCACCCGGTACATCGACCCAAAGATGGCCAAGCGCTGCATGCAATGGGCAACGATCAATGGCAAAACACGATTACTCGTAGGTGGCCGTGTCAACAAGTTCATTCCGAACCCAACTTTTGACCCGATTGCCGCCCCAGGGAGCCTCGAGGATTATTTCCGTGGACGCAATCTCGATGCCATGGATCTAAAGACAATGTTTGGTCACCTTGACCCGATCAGTGATCACCCCGAATACCGCAATCGCGAGGCACGAGTAAAGCAACTCGATGAGCAGGGTCTTGAAGGCTCGCTCCTCTTTCCAACACTTGGCGTAGGGATGCAGGACGCTCTTCGCCGTGATGTTCCAGCACTACACGCTGCATTCACTGCATTTAACAAATGGCTCGACGATGACTGGGGATTTGATCGCGGTGACGGGCGCCTGTACGCCGCACCCATGATCACCCTTGCCGACCCCGTCCTCGCCGAAGCCGAAGTCGAACGTGTTCTTGCAGCAGGTGCACGAGTTCTCGTAACCACTCCTGGGCCGGTTCCCGATGGCGACGACGGCTATGTCTCGCCGGCGCACCCGAAGTTTGACCGCGTATGGGGACTCATCGCCGAGTCGGGTGTGCCGATGGTGCTTCACGCAGGCCTCAATGGCCTCAACTACGGCAACGTATGGCGCGTGACCGAGCCAGGACAAAATGGCAACGCAACCTTTGAAGGCTTCAAGCATTCATCGTTTCCACTCGTGGCCTTCTCTGACCGTGGGATCTCTGACACCCTCGCATCGATGATCTGCCATGGGCTTCTGTCACGCTTTCCTAAATTGCGAATTGCTTCGATTGAGAATGGTGCTATGTGGGTGCCTGATTTGCTGCGAAATCTGAAGGCCGCCTACGGCAAGATGCCAATTTCGTTTAGCGATCACCCAATTGAGCAGTTCAAACGACAGATTTGGATCTCGCCCTATTACGAAGACGACATGACCATGCTGAAAGATCTAGTTGGCATCGACCGTTTGATGTTTGGATCAGACTTCCCACACACAGAAGGGCTTGCTGATCCGTGCGCGTTTGTGAAAGACATTTCGGATTTCAATGCCGAGGAAACCAAGATCGTCATGCGCGACAATGTGTATGAATTTCTTGGAATTGCCGCATGACTCAAGCTTCTACGGGCTTTGACCCCGAAGCAGTACGAGCCAAATATCTACGCGAGCGAGACAAGCGACTCATTTCTGGTCGGGCTGAAATACGCGACCTCGACAACGACCCCGAGTTTGGTCACTATCGGCGTGATCCATTCACGCCGTGGTCTGAGCGAGACACCATCTCTAATGATGTAGATGTTTGCATCCTCGGCGGCGGCATCGCCGGCATTGCTCTCGGTGTGGAGCTACGAAAAGCTGGCGTGGAGAACATTCGTTTCGTGGACACCGCTGGTGGATTCGGGGGAACCTGGTATTGGAACCGATACCCCGGCGTGATGTGCGATGTGGAGTCCTACATCTACTTACCCATGCTTGAAGAGACTGGATACATACCAAAGCGCCGATATGCCTTTGGCGATGAGATTCTTGAATACCTGCAGTCTTTGGCGACTCAATTCGATCTGAACCGAGATGCACTTTTCCACACGTCGGTTAAGCGCGCGAGCTGGGACGAGTCAGCCAAGAGATGGATCATCGAAACAGATCGTGGAGACCGCTTCGCCACGCGTTATTACACGATCGCTCCCGGGATTCTCAATCTTCTCAAATTGCCAACGATTCCCGGCATGGCCGAATTCAAGGGTCACTCATTTCACTCGGCGCGATGGGACTACGAATTCACCGGCGGCGCACCTGGTGAACCACTCACCAAACTCAAGGACAAAGTTGTCGGGATGATCGGCACTGGGGCAACCGGAATTCAGTGTGTGCCTGCACTCGCTGATGGGTCGAAACATCTTTGGATCTTTCAGCGGACACCTTCGGCAATCGGCGCCCGCAATAATCAAGCCACTGATTCGACTTTCGCAAGCAATTTGAAGCCCGGCTGGCAACAAGAGCGCATGGATAACTTCCAAGCAATCATGCTTGGTCGCCCCGTAGAAGATGACCTGACCAACGATGGATGGACGCATCATTACGCAAAGGTGCAAAACCCTCCGGCACGACTCCCTGGGGAATCAGCAGCGGATTGGTTCACACGCTGGGAAGCAGTCGACTACGAAATCATGCAAGCTCACCGAAGCCGAGTTGAATCAACTGTTGGTGACACGGCCACCGCTGAGATTCTGAAGCCCTGGTACCGGTATCTGTGCAAGCGCCCTTGTTTTCATGATGAGTATCTGCCCTCCTTCAACAACGACAATGTGACCCTTGTGGATTGTCCATCGGGCATCGATCGTGTTGTCGAAGATGGCGTGATCGTTGATGGCAAGAAGATTGAACTTGATTGCATCATTTACGCCACTGGTTTCGAGGCCGAAGCAACACCGCTGTACCGCCGCGCCGGCCACGATGTGATTGGAACAAACGGCCAAACCCTCGCCGACCTGTGGTCTGGTGGTGCCTCGAGTCTCTATGGACTCATGATCCGTGGCCTCCCCAATTTGTTCGCTATGCCAGGGCCTGCACAGCAATCAGTGGTCACTGTGAACTACACACAGCTCGCCGTTCTTGGAGCAGAAGTTGTGGGGCGAACGATCGCCCAACTTTTGAGCAAAGGTGGCCCAACCTTCGAAGTGTCTGCCGCAGCTGAGCATGACTGGAACCAAAAGATCCTGGCGTCATTTGCTGATGCAAGTGCACTGATGGCCGCATGCACGCCATCACGAATCAACAACGAAGGGCACCCCGAATCTCGCAATCCTTTGAACGGCAACTACGGGCGTGGATTCGGCGACTACTTCGGCTACCGCGAATTGTTAAATGACTGGGTTGCCGCGGGCCAATTCGAGGGCCTCGAACTGCGATGACTTCGAGAGCAGCCGGCAAGCGCGTCGTTATAGTCACCGGCGGTGGTGCGGGAATTGGTGCGGCAATTGCCACCGAGCTCGGGCGTTGTGGCGACCACGTCGTGACCGTTGATCCGCTTGTTGCAGTCGACGGCACTGCTGCTCCAACTGACTCGGCGCCAACTACAGCGGAACGCATAACCACACTGGGCGGAAGTGCAGAAGCGAGCAACACATCCGTTACCGACGCATCCGCGATGCAAACACTTGTTACGGATCTAGTTGACCGATATGGGCGTCTTGACGCGGTGGTGAACGCAGCCGGGATCTCACGGCCCACCGGATTCGCCAAAGGTGAAGAGGCGGACTGGGCTGCTGTGATCGATGTGCATTTGCACGGCTACTTGAATGTGCTTACTGCAGTGATGCCTCACTTTGCCCGAGTAGGTGCCGGCCACGTGGTCGGGGTTACGTCAGGGTCGGGCTGGCGTAGCGCAGATGCCGGTGCTTATGGTTGTGCAAAACGAGCTGTGGCTTCCCTCACCTGGAAACTCGGGCGTGTGGCGCCCGATGGTGTTCACGTAAATGCAATTAGCCCCATCGCCATGACACGAATGGTTACCTCGGCGTTGAAACGCAACACCACACAACCCACGAGTGGCTCACGGGTGTCTGGCGGCTTGGCGCTCGGCGCTCTTCCACCGCCCGAACACCTCGGACCCCTTGGTGCGGCAATGGCTGGTCACGTTCCAACGCCGCGTGGGCGAATTTTATTTGCGGGTGGATCGGAAGTCGCGTTGCTGCGTGAGCCACAACTAATTGAGACGATACGCACGGCGGGCACGAGCAGTGTGGAATCAGTCGTCCAGTCTTTTCTACCTACTCTGATCGCGGCAGAGAAACAACAAAGCACCACTGGGGGCGCCAATGCCCGTTTTGGCGAAATATTCAGCGCCCCGCTTGCTGATGCAGAGTCCCCAACCGGACTCAACGTGCTGATCGTGTCCGATCGCTTGGATCTAGCGACCTCGCTCACCAAACGTTTTACACACAGTGGTTGCAACGTGATGACAGTTACGCCTGACCAGGCAGGGGCTGGCTTTGATGGCGCAAAATCGCTATTGCAAAATGCCTTCGCCGGCGACATCGTGAATTTGGTGATCATCGCCCTGGCTGGCACCGTCATTGATGATGCCGATGAAAATTGGCAATCTGTGATTGGTGCTCACTCTGAGTTCGGCGCAGAGATTATTGCCGATGCGCGTTGGGCGCGCGCCGTTGCGGACTACGCAATCGAACACCAAACGAACCTACGGATCGTAAATGTTATTGATGCCCGGAATCAGCGTGGCTCGACGCGAGGTCAAACAGTTGCCCAACTCTTTCGTGCGGCCAGAGGCGCAACTCAGGATCTTGTTTCAGCGTTTGCAATTGCCGAGGAATCAGCAAACAACCATGAAGCCACAGTGGCACTCACCCATGCTTGCGCCAAGATGGCCGAGTCAAGCGAGTTGTCTGGTGCGGAATTAGTAGTCGGTGATGGGTGGGTCGGTTTGCGTAGCCACCCTTCACCTGCCGGCAGCATGGTATTTGGTGGCCCTGAATTACCAGTGTGGTTCGCATCTGTACTCGGGGAGATGAGCAGATGAACCAAAAACCCGAGCGCATTATTGATGCCCATGTGCATCTTTGGGATCCCGCCAAGACCGATTGGTATCCGTATCTTTCAGGACGCATGGAAATCGGCATGGGAAACGTCTCTGGAATGTCGCGGCGATTCGATGCTGACATCTACAAACAAGAAGCCAAAGACTGGAATGTCATTGCGCTTGTGAACGTTGCTGCTGCTACCGGAGTGAATAGTGTTCAAGAAACGCTTCATCTGAATGAAGTAGCAAATCAAACTGGGCACCCAGCAGCAATCATTGGTGGGCTGCCTCCTTCTTCGTCGATCGCTGAGGCAATTGCGTTTATTGACACCCAAATGCAAGCGGCGCGCTTCAGGGGTGTTCGCCCGATGGGTCAAAATGCCCCGGTGCTTCCCGCCGATGAGGTGCTCGCTGCACTGGCAGACCGCGGACTCATCTTTGAACTGATGGCTCATCCGCCACAACTTGCCGAAGCCGCCAAAAGACTCGAATCCCATCCGCAATTGAACGTGGTGGTCGAGCACACCGGATGGCCGCGTTCGTCTGATCCAGATGAACACGCTCTCTGGGAGTCTGGCATTGCGGCACTGGCAGATGTGGGCCCCAAGGTTTCATGCAAGATCTCTGGGCTTGCGATGCCTCTTGGATCCATGTCGGCCACTGCCTTCGCCCCGTGGGTAAATGTGGCGATTGAAACCTTCGGAACCAACAGATGCATGTTTGCGAGCAACTTCCCAGTTGATGGCATGCATGGCACTTTGGATGCACTCTGGTCGGCTTTCTCAGATCTGACTCAGGAATTCGCTCACTCGGATAAAGATGCGTTATTTGCCGGAGTGGCTGAACGCGTCTACTCGTTAGAGACAAAGGCCTGAAAGAGTATTCTTCAAAATCAGAATTGTTGGGGGGCAACAGCTAATGGGTTTAGCAATTGGGGAAGAATCTGAATTGCTCGCCGACGCGGTGGTGCGGTTTGCCAATTCTCGCGCCGTTCTCGCCGAAGCACGAAAAGTTGCAGAGTCGCACACGCACGAATTGCCTTCGTTTTGGCAGGAACTCGATGCACTCGGATGGTTAACCCTCTCCAAGGATGACGGGCTCGGATTTTCTGAACTCGCAGTGGTCTTAGAAGCACTCGGTCGCCAGCTCGCCCCAGGGCCCGTGCTTGCAACCGCTTGGGGGCGAGCACTTGCCTCAATTGCCGGACAAGAGATTGATGGCACTGTGTCGGTTGTTTTGAGTGACGCTGCCCCCATCCTGGGTGGCGCTGCCACCCGCAATCTGATCCTTTTTGATACGAAGCAAAACAATTGGGTCTTAGTGCCTAGTGATGACGCAGTCATTACCCCACTGAAGGGTCTTGATGCGGCAGCGAACCTTGCGCGTTGCACCGGAAACTCCGATGGTCAGCCGTTGGCGGGCGTAACAACCGAGATTGTGCGCTCAATAGGGATGGTCCTCGCCGCCGCGGAGGCGCTCGGTGGGGCTTCGTGGTGCGTGGACACCGCCGCAGAATGGGCACGCACACGCAAACAATTCGGGCGACCTATCGGGCAATTTCAGGGTGTCAAACATCGCTGCGCAAATATGCTCGCTCGCCTTGAACTTGCGCGTGGTGCCGTGTGGGATGCCGCTTCGGCGCTCGATGGCGAAGATCCGTTCGGCGCCGAGGCACAGGTTGCGATTGCGGCCGCTGGTGCGTTGGCACTTGATGCTTTTGTTGACAATGCCAAAGATGCGATTCAAATTCTTGGGGGCATCGGCTTTACTTGGGATCACGACGCACACCTGTTTTTGCGACGCGCAGTGACACTGCGACAGCTTTTTGGTGACGCACACACTTGGCGTAGAAAACTCGCAGACGCAGCCCTCGCTGGCACGAGACGCCATCTAACACTCGATCTCCCCGCAGAGGCCGAACAGATGCGCAGCAACGTGGCAGCACTCGCGGATTCAATTGCAGCGCTACCAAAGGATTCGCGCCGTGCAGCGCTAGCGGATGCAGGCTTGATTGTTCCAAACTGGCCACAACCATGGGGACGGGGTGCTGGCGCCGTCGAACAAGTAGTAATCGATGAAGAGTTGCGTCGTGTGCGCGTGCGCGTTCCACATCTACAAGTTGGTGCATGGGCAGCGCCGACAATTGCCGCACATGGAACACCCGAACAGCAAGAGCGATGGGTGCGACCAACACTCACAGGTGAGATCAATTGGTGTCAGTTGTTTAGTGAGCCGGATGCAGGTTCAGATTTGGCAGCACTGTCCACCAAAGCCACGCGCACAGAAGGTGGTTGGTTGCTCAACGGACAAAAGGTTTGGACCAGCATGGCCAAGGAAGCCGACTGGGGCATTTGTTTGGCGCGCACGAATTCCAATCTGCCTAAACATCTGGGCATCACCTACTTCATCGTTGACATGCGTTCGCCTGGCCTTGACATCCGCCCTCTGCGCGAGATGACGGGTCTCGCGATGTTCAACGAAGTTTTCTTCTCCGATGTGTTCGTCCCTGATGACTGCGTAATTGGTGAAGTAGACGGTGGATGGCCGCTGGCACGCACCACACTTGCAAACGAACGCGTTTCAATGGGCAGTGGATCGTCTTTTGGTGGCGGCATTGAAGCACTCATTGCACTCGTGGCGGATTCTCTCGGCACGGAATCCGACCATATTCAGCAGACCTTGACCAAAGATGCCCTCGGTGCTCTTGTTGCTGAAGCCCACGCTCTTTCGGTTATCGGCTTGCGAGTAGCAGCACGTTCGCTGTCTGGTGCCCAGCCAGGGCCAGAGGCGAGTGTGCGCAAATTACTTGGAGTGGAACATGATCAACGTACCCAGGAAATGGGGCTTGCACTGCTGGGGGCAGAAGGTGCAACTGTGGAAGAGGGCATGGCGAGCCAATGGTCGTTCGGGTTTTTGGCTAATCGGTGTCTCACGATCGCAGGTGGCACTAGTGAAATCCAACGAAATGTCATCGCAGAGAGATTGCTGGAGTTGCCCCGTGACCCAGAACCAAACTCGTGAGATGAAAGTGAGCACCTGAATATGTCGAATCTGCTTCCTGATCAATTGCGGCTGATGGCCGAAAATTTCCCAGACGAGCTCGCATTTGTAAATGTCGAAACTAATTACTCAATGACTTTCAATGAATGGGACCGTGAGTCAAATCGCATGGCTCGGTGGATAGTGGCCCAAGGGTTAGAAAAAGGTGACCGAGTAGCAATTCATGTACCACCCGAGGAGCCCGAGCGATTCCTTGTGACCTACACGGCGATACACAAAGCGGGAACCGCTGCTGTCCCGATCAGTACCCGGCTCGTTGCCCGTGAACTTGGCTATGTACTTGAGCACTCTGGTGCGACTCTCGCATTCAGTGGCGCCTCTACTCTCCCAATCATCATTGAAGCGGCAAAGAGCGCCCCGGCCCTTCGACAAATTGTGACTACAGGCGAGACGAGTTCCCCGATAGCCGTTAATTGGGGCATGGCTACAGACCCTGATGATTCGCCCATCCAGATTCCGGTGGAAAACACTGACTTGGCCGATGTGATGTACACCTCGGGCACAACCGGCAGACCAAAAGGTGTGGTTGTTCGACACGGGAATGTCGCAATGATGCCAAATGGTGTGCCGAACTGGTCCGGCAAAGGATGGTTCCACGCTTCACCAATGTTCACTTTTGCGGGTATCGCTTCTAATTACAACCCGATGAAACTCGGGCTGACTCTCATGTACCTACCAAAGTTTGATGTCAAT
>JAFMEI010000097.1 GCA_017856815.1 Ilumatobacteraceae bacterium | reverse complement strand
GCAGCCACACCTTCAGCCTTGACTTGTTCAATTAGCTCAGCAACATCGCGCGGAGTTGGATCCTCAAAGGATGAGGGTTGTATTGCTCCGATCACAGTCCATTCATAGTGCTTGGCAAAGTACGCGTACGCATCGTGGTACGTGACGAGCTTGCGTTGCTCGGAAGCCAGCGTCGCTGTTGCTGTGGTCATTGCTTCATCAAGGGCCACAACAGAGGATGCGAAATCATCGAAGTTGGCTTCAAACTGCGATGCATTATCGGGGTTGAGCTTGGAAAGCACTTCGAGGATGACCTCGCCGTAGCGCAACGCAAACGGTGGGTTGGTCCAGAGATGTGGGTTCGGCTTGCCGCCGGATTCTGGGAATGAAAAGTCAAAGATCCATTCATCCTCAGTGATGGTCTCAGATCCGAGCTCACAAAGCACCGCCCCATCTTTGGCATTTGCTTGTGCGAGATCTTTAGTTGGCTCTTCCAATATCAGGCCATTCATGAAAACCGCATCAGCTTCGCCGAGCACCTGGGCCGCACTCGGTGGTGGTTCAAAGGTGTGTGAATTTGTTCCCTCTGGAACAAGCCCTGTTACCACGACACCGGTATCACCGACGATCTGTCCAACAATGCTCGTGATCGGAGCAACCGTCGAGACAATTCGCAGTTCGCCTGTAATTGCTTCGTTGACCACGCAATTGCCAGCAGCGACGGTTGTGGTGGTCTCAGGCTCGCCTGCGCAAGCCGACACAAACAGAATGCCCGCGAGCAACGGGATAGCACGAGGGTTCATGCATTTCAGGCTACAAACACGAGAGCAGTAAGCCGTAAGGTTTACGCCGTGAGCGAGCCAGTTTTTGCCCCAGCGTCCGACTTGTCACGTGGCTGGAACTTTGCCGACATTTGGGAACACCACGCCGAAAGGTTCTCGGGTTCACTGGCGCAAGAACAAGGTGACCGCAAATTCACGTGGGCTGAGACCAATGCACGAGCAAACGGTGTTGCCGCAACACTCATTGCACAAGGCGCCGTACAAAACGACAAGGTCGCTCAGTACATGCACAACTGCATTGAGTACATGGAGTCAATGTTCGCGCTGTTCAAAGCATCACTCGTTCCGGTGAATACGAACTACCGCTACACCGACTCCGAACTCCTCTACCTTTGGGATAACTCTGATGCAGTTGCGGTGATATTTCACGGCACTTATGCGGACCGCTGTGCAACATTGCGCTCTCAGTGCCCAAAGATCAAAGTGTGGCTGTGGGTTGATGACGGAACTGGCCCATGCCCTGATTGGGCGGTCGATTACGAAACTGCGGCGGCGAGTCATCCCACGAATGTGCCCACACCTTGGCAGCGCAGCGGCGACGACATGTACTTCCTGTACACCGGTGGCACAACTGGAATGCCAAAGGCAGTGATGTGGCGCCAGGACGACATGCTGCATGCCCTAGATCAGCCTTCACGCATCAAATTTCCTGACGGTGTCGACTCTGAATTTGTTGCCAATCGCGTCGTCAAGCCGGGACCCAAAAATCTCCCCGGTGCACCACTAATGCACGGCACGGCAGCATTCAACGCAATGTGGGCTTGGACTCTTGCGGGTTGTGTGGTCACTCTCGTCGGCCGCAGCTTTGACCCAGTTGAATTCCTCGACACCATTCAGAATCATCGTGCCAACAGCATCACGATTGTGGGCGATGCGTTCGGGCGTCCAATTCTTGATGCGCTAGATAAAGAGCCATCACGGTGGGATCTTTCGTCACTCAAATTTGTGTTTTCAAGTGGTGTGATGTGGTCGGCGGAAAACAAAGCTGGAATTCTCCGCCATTGCAACCAAGTCACGATTATTGACAGCCTCGGATCATCTGAAGCTGTTGGAATGGCTTCATCGACAACTTCTGCCGACGCCAAATCCGATACCGCACATTTCAAACTGAGTGACAACACACGTGTGCTGACCGAGGATGGCCGTGAGGTGGTTCCCGGCTCAGGCGAGCGTGGACGTGTGGCAATCAAGGGATACACACCAATTGGCTATTACAAAGATGAAGAAAAGTCGGCCAAGACATTCATGATGATTAATGGCGTGCGCTATTCCATTCCTGGCGACTGGGCCGAAGTCGAACTCAACGGAACTGTGAAGTTGCTCGGACGCGGAAGTCAGTGCATCAACACCGGAGGTGAGAAGGTCTACCCCGAGGAAGTTGAGGAAACCCTAAAGCGCCACGCCGATGTTGAGGATGTAGCTGTTGTTGGAATTCCCCACGAACGTTTTGGCGAATCGATCGTTGCACTGGTGCAGCCACGCACCGGATCCACCCCACAGGTCGATGACCTCATCAGCCATACCAAGGAATTCCTGGCGGCATACAAGGCACCGAGGTCCATTTTGTTTGTGGAATCAGTGAATCGTGCCCCCAATGGCAAGCTCGACTATCGCGCCCTTAAGGACTTGGCTCTCTCTCGCCTATCCTGAACGAGTTGAAAATCCCCGCCGGCTGATCGTCGGCATTAAGCAAGGAGCCCCACATGGCAGATCTCGGTTTCGACGGCAAAGTAGCGATCATCACTGGAGCCGGAGGCGGACTCGGTCGTCAACATGCATTGCTACTCGCCAAGCGTGGCGCACTCGTGGTCATCAATGACCTCGGCGGTGCAGTTGATGGCAGTGGCTCGGATGCATCAGCTGCGCAGCGAGTAGTCGACGAGATCAAGGCACTCGGTGGCGAGGCAGTTGCGGACCACAACAGTGTTGCCACTCCAGAAGGTGGCGCCGCCATCGTGCAGACCGCAATCGATACGTTTGGCAAGGTTGACATCGTCGTTAACAACGCTGGCATTCTGCGCGATAAGTCGTTCCATAACCTCACACCAGACCTAACTAACGCGGTACTCGATGTGCACCTCAAGGGCGCGTTCCATGTGACCCAGCCCGCTTTTGTGAAAATGCGCGAACAGGGTTACGGGCGCATCATCTCAACATCATCCGCAGCTGGCCTGTTTGGCAACTTCGGTCAGGCAAACTACGGCGCCGCGAAGATGGGCCTTGTAGGTTTCACACGCGTTCTCGCAGTCGAAGGCGAACGCTTCAACATCAAAGCAAACGTCATTGCGCCACTTGCACTGACTCGAATGACGGAAGAAATCATGGGTGTCCTCAAGGACAAAGTCAGCCCAGAACAGGTTTCGCCAATGGTGGCATTCCTTGCCCATGAAGACTGCCCAACTTCGGGTGAGGTGTTCTCAGTTGCAGGAGGTCGTGTTGCTCGCGTGTTCCTCGCCGAGACTCCAGGATTCACAAAGAATGGACTCACGGTGGAAGACATCCGCGACAACTGGTCAACCATCACCAAGGAGGACGGCTACTTCGTTCCTCGCAACCTTGGCGAAGAGACCAAGTACTACTTCGAGAAGCTTTCCTGAATCATCCGATGACGTGGGAATCCTCCACGGTCAGATCAGCTGAAGGTCTTCAACTCGCTATTCACCATTGGGTTGGCGGAAAAGGTAGCGATAGACCACCACTGCTCATCTCGCACGCAACCGGTTTTCATGGTCGCGCGTACACAGCCGTAGCAACAGCACTCGAAGACCAGTTCGATTGTTGGTCATTTGACTATCGCGGCTACGGAGACTCTGAAGTTGCACCCAATTGGCAGGTTGATTGGACCAGCTACTCAGATGATGCACTCCTTGCAATTGACACCGTGTACCAGCTCACCGGTGCGCCGCGGGGAAGTCTGCTTGGAATCGGACATTCAATGGGAGCAGCAACACTGCTGATTGCAGCACGAAGGTCGCCTGGGTGTTTGCTCTCGCTCGTTGCGTATGAGCCAATTATCTTTAGCCCAGAACTTCGAGCGCTGAGCGGTGGCGCAAACCCACTCGCTGACGGTGCGCGGCGGCGGCGCAATGTTTTCGGGTCAAAACAGGAAGCGATTGACAATTTCGCCGCCAAACCACCACTTGGCAACTTTGACCCCGTTTCAATGCACAGCTATGTCGAATATGGCTTTCGCTCACTGCCTGACGGCACAATCGAATTGAAGTGCGGGCGTGAGCACGAAGCACGCACGTATGAAACTGGTGCCGCGCATGACACCTGGGATCACCTTCCAGACACAACAGTGCGCACACTTGTGCTTGCTGGATCTCTACGACCCATGCAACCGAGTTCATTTGCAGAAAAAGTTGCAGAGCGTCTGCCAAATGGATCGTTCCAGCGTCTCGAGCAATACGAACATTTCTTTCCCTTTGAACAGCCAACGGAGTTTGCGGCAATTGCGGCCGAATTCCTCGCCACGAAAGGTGACGATCACTTCGGTTCCATAGTGACCCGCTTTGATCGCAGCGTGGACGCCATCGTGGAGAGGCTCCGCAAACATCGCTCCCTTGATCGTGTTGCTCAGCTGTGCAGTCGACTAGGTGATTATTCGGTCGTTTGGTACCTAGCTGGTTTTTTGCGTGCTATTGGAAGCAAGGACCGATTGCGTGAGGCTTTCATCTTTGCCGGATTGATACTCGCTGAAAGCCTGATAACCAATCAGGGCATCAAACGAATCTTCCGGCGCGAGCGACCAACAGTGGCTGGCGATGAACGCAGTCCAGTACGGCAGCCACGCACATCCAGTTTCCCAAGCGGTCACGCATCTGCGGCGACATTTGCCGTTTTCGCATTGGCGATATGGAGCCCATGGCTACAGGTTCTTGGCTGGATTTTGTTGGCAATAGCTATCGCTGGCAGTCGTGTTTACGTGCGCATTCATCACGCGTCAGACGTGGTGGGCGGAATCTTCTTCGGTGCCTTGATGGGAATTGTCACTTTGGGAATAGCAAGCCTCATTTAGGTTGTTGCATTCATGGTGACCAAAACATCAGACACGCCAAAGTTCGCCATCACTTGGGACTATCGGTGTCCTTATGCGCGAATCGCCCACGACCACGTGGTCACCGCCCTCCGTGGAGGCGCTTCATGGGATGTAACTTTTCTCCCCTACTGCCTTGGGCAGTCACACGTGGAGCCAGGTGAGATAGATATCTGGGATCGTCCACAGGATGACACTGGGCTATTTGCGCTTCAGTTTGCGGTTGCGGTGCGAGACCACCAGTCCGACCACTTCTTGGATCTACATTCCGCCTTGTATAACTACCGTCATGAGCAAAACGGAAACCTGTCAGACATCGATTCTGTGGGCCGAATCGCCCAATCCGTTGGCATCAACGTCGACACGGTCATGGCAGACATTGCATCCGGACGCACCCTTGAAACTGTGAAACAAGAGCACACCCGCTTCGCTGAGTCTCATGCGGTTTGGGGAGTGCCCACATTTATTGTTGGATCGGCGGCGGTATTCGTACGCCTGTTGGATCGACCGAAATCAGCTCAAGATGCCACGCAAACAGTTGAACGAATTCTCGCCAACATCGGTTGGGACAACCTAAACGAGTTCAAGCACACATCTGTGCCTCGCTGAAAGGAATCAGCGGCTGAGAATTGAGCGCAGATCCAACAAAAGATCGGCGACTTCAGTGGTTGAGACAAGCTCGCGGCGCAACATCTCAGTCAGCGCCTTGTCGACGATGGCGAGCGCGTCGGCCACGACTTCATGCGTGGTCTCTACTTCGGGAAGCGTTGCAGTGATCTCAGTCATCGTCAAACCTTTCTATGGATCAACACTCTGAGCGTATCTGCTGGAATGGACGTATATGGATCTACTTGGGAAGAAATGCGTCATCACCGGCGCAGCATCTGGAATTGGACTCGCACTAGCGCACAAGTTCCATGAGGCAGGGGCAGACTTGGTGCTCGCGGATCGCTCCGCGCACCTTCTCGAAACTGCAACGCAGTCACTAAACGCCCACCGTAACGGTTCCTGTCACGGAATTGTTGTCAATCTCGCAACGGAGAGCGGGAACACTGAGCTAGTGAATTTTGCCAATAAGAAATTGGGGCAGATTGATCTCTTTTTTGCCAATGCTGGAATCGGTTCGGGCACAGATGTCATTGAATCCAGCGAGATGGAATGGGAAGAATCCTTTGCTATCAACTTTCATGCCCATCGCTGGGCTGCAAAAGCTGTTTTGCCTCAGTGGCTTGAGCGTGGTGATGGTTACTTTTGCTCAACAGCGTCAGCAGCAGGAATGCTCACACAATTAGGGAGTGTGCCCTACTCCGTCACAAAGCATGCAGCTCTTGCGTTTGCTGAGTGGATGGCGATTTCCTATGGCGACCGCGGAATCAAGGTTTCCTGTCTTTGTCCGCAAGGAGTCAACACGCCAATGATCGGTGGGCCCGTATCGGCATCCCAAAACCCAAACATTGAATCTGGAAGTGATCAGATCGTGAACACGGCGGTTAGTGCAGTGCGAGCAGGTGGCGACATTTTGGAAGCAGACCAAGTAGCACAGGTCATGGTGGACGCGATTCGTAACGAAGAGTTCCTGGTGCTTCCCCACCCCGAAGTCCTCACCTATGCCAAACGTAAAGCTGAGGATCGTGCGCGCTGGATCGCTGGCATGCGCAAGTTTCAGGCAAGACTCCAGTAATGGCCAAGCGCAAAGTTCAGCCCGTCGACGATGGCGGGCTGTCACTTCTCGGATTACACAAAGGTGAAGCCATTCGTTTCAAAAAGTCTGGCGATGCCGCCCGCTGGAC
>JAFMEI010000096.1 GCA_017856815.1 Ilumatobacteraceae bacterium | reverse complement strand
GAGCCGAGCATCTGTGGAATCAAGACAAAACCACCCATGTACGCATAGTTAGAGAATGTTTGCGCTCCCATCGCGCACATCAGGTTTCTCTTGCGTAACCAACTAAGAGGCATTAACGGCGACTCCGCACGGGATTCAACTCGGAAGAACAAAGCCAAGCTGAGAACACCTGCGAGAAAACCGCCAATGATCACCGGGCTTGTCCATCCCCAGCCATTTCCACGGTTGATCGCGAGCAAAATGAGCATCGCGCCAAAACCCAGTGTTAGCGATCCCTTGATGTCGAATTTCACCACTTGCGCACGCGGCGTTTCCGGCAGCAGTTTGAACGAAACCAATGTTCCAATGACAAGAAGCGGTGATTGCACAGCAAAAATCACACGCCAACCAACGGAATCAACCAATGGACCACCAAGGACCACGCCCACAACAGGCGCCATTGTTGTTGCAAAGCTCCAGTAGCTAAGTGGCTTCACTCGATCATTGGGCCCAAACAACCTGTTGATGTATGCCATGGCCGACGGGCCAGTAGCCGCACCAGCGGTTGCCGCCAAAGTACGGAACAAAATGAGTGACCATGCGTTCCAAGACACCACCGAAAGCACAGAGAAAAAAGTCGCGAATGCCATACCGAGAACAAACACACGCTTGTGTCCCCACAAATCGCCTGCTTTTCCGTAAGCCGGACCAACAACTCCAAATGCGAGCATCGGCGCAGTGATCACCCAGCTCAAAATGAACGCCGTGGTGTTTAGATCCTTCGCAATCGTGTCAAGTGATACGACCAACAAGGTCATTGGGAACGACACCGTAAATAGACAAGTGAGAATCACGATGAGCGTTGCCCATGATCGCGTTATGCCGACCTTGCGGGCCACCCGATGCGCAAAGAGAGTTGGCCAAGGGACTACACCGACCTCATCAACTCCCGCGGCAAGAATCGTTGAACTTTCGAGGTGTTCGTGTTCCTCGCGCTGCTCATTCATCCCGAAAAGACTCTAGGCGAAGGTCAGATCAACCGTCGCCCCACGCAAGACTTCGTCACCAACAAAAATTTCTTTGCCGTTGATGAACGCACGAAGCAAGGCCCGCGACTCATTGCCAGTGATTACCCCGACTTTGAGTCCCTGTGCATTAAGACCGAATTTGACGAAATCAAAGGTCTTGCCAAACACATCCGGCATCTCAACAAGATCTTGCCCAGTTGACACCGACACGATGACTTCAGAACCCTTCGGAAGTGTCACACCAGGTGCAGGAATTTGGGCGATCACGCGACCGACAGCAATGAAGTTCGATACACCGTCTGGACCGGCAACAAATTTCAGACCGCGCTCTGCCAGAAGGGCCTTGGCTTCATCCAAGGTGAGAGCGATTAGTTGGGGCGCCTTCCGAGGCTTCGGGCCGAGCGAAACAACAATTCGCACCTTGGTGCCGCGCTCCACCTCGGCACCGGCCTTCAAACTGGGCTGGTCGACCACATTCCAGCGCACGACATTGCCCTTTTTCACCTTCTCGCTATACGCACCCCCGCCATCCACATAAGAGAGGCCCGAATCGGCCAATGTGGCCTTGACCTCCTCGACGGGCTGGCCTGTGTAGTTATCCAGTTCCCGCAAACGGGGGCCAAGTGACACGATCAGGACCAATTTACGGTTCTCCTTGAGCGATGTGCCTGCCTCGGGCTCAGTTCCAATCACTGATCCCGCCTCAATGTCGTCACTGCGCTCAGATCTGATCTCAATGTCCCATTTCAACGAAGCAAGAGTGTTTAGCGCCTCGGCTTCGGTGTTGCCTTTAACCAAAGGAACAGCGTGCGCAGGAATGAGCCACGTATTCCAAGTGAAGAGTCCTGCAGCAATAACTGCAGCCACCGCCACAAGTGCCATCAAGGTCTTAAGCGCCAATCGCCGTTTTTCCGGAACTGGCGCAACTGAAGTTGCTGGCGTTTCTGAAACGTTTGCGTTCGCGCCACCAATCACGAATGGACCACTTGGATCGCGAACTACTCGTGTGGCGTCACCGACGGTAACGCGACTCCCACCTCGCTCAATCTCTCCAGTACCACCAATGACAATTGGTTTTGCATCTGTAATTGAAACAACCGGTGCTAATGGTTCACTCGGTGTCGCAGGTGTTGCGACAGCCAGCGTTTCGGGAGCGAGTGCTTGGCCAGCTACATCAATCGGTGTCGGCTTCGGTAGAGACGATGCAACTTGAACTAATGCTTCACCAAATTCGCGCGCACTGTAACGATCGTCTGCCTCCGGTCGCGCGGCGCGTTCAAGTACGGATGCGAGTGGTCCAAGGTCTGCACTAACGGGAAGAAGACGATCAGTCTTGTTCCCCATCGTTGCGGTTACCGATTCACTAGCGAAGGGAACTTCACCAGTGATTGCCTCGACGAGCATGACAGCAAGGCTGTAGACATCAGACTTCTCAGAAGCAGGCACATCCCGCCCGATCTCTGGGGCTGCATATCGAGCGCGCTCCAAATTGAGATTGCCTGAGGCAGTGGGGACAGCAAGACCAATCCCGCTAAGGCGCGCTCGTCGATCGGGGCCGAATTGGAGGCCTGAGGGGCGTAAATCGCCATGAATCGCCCCTTGGGCATGGGCATACGACAGCGCCCGGCACGCGTCCAAACCAACAACCAGCGCCTGGGAGGGGGTCAGGCGCCTACCGCGGTCCAGCATGTCGCGCAGACTCCCACCAGAGAGGTGTTCAAGCACGATAAAGAAGACTCGTTCACCTTCGACCACATCAAGGCCAGCATCAAAAACTTTCACCATCGCTGGGTGATCAAAAGATCGTGCTTTTTCGGTTGCCTCTCGGAATGCGAGCACGGTCGTGGCGTCAGCAACTCCAACCGGTCGCACTTGAATTGCAACCGGCTCGGATGTGCGCACATCAGTAGCGAGATACATTGAGCTTTCACCGGAGCCAATCTCTTCGGTGAGCTTGTATCTACCAGCAACTGTTATCGCCGTGGGAGTGAGGTCAAACCCGCTCATGGGCTTACGACGCTAGTCCGAATCAGGCAAATCTCGCCTGTCGTTGGATAAAACCTTGGAATGACAAGGATTTCACAAATTCAGCCGTGAGAATAGAGAGCGATGGTTTCATTCCAAAAACTCTCCCGCCCACGCATAGTCACGAGTGCCGCAATTGCAATTGGTGTTGTGCTCATCTACTTCGGTTTCTCTCTCGCGCAAACTGGTGACGAAGGAACCAATCTTCCATCAGCAATTGAACGCTTGTCGCCCGCTGATGATGATCGCGTGTTGCGACAGAGTGAAATCGTGATCGACTTCATTGATGGTTTCACGGGAGTGTTAACGGTTGATGGAATTGAAATTGAAACTTCACGTCTTGACGAACTCATGAGCAGCGGCAACACACCTGACCCTGGTGAACAAGTCGAGTTACCACCGAATGCGATTTTTGATCCAGGTAACTACACACTCAAATTTCTGCCCACCGACGGTGCCGTCATTGAGGAGTTCAGTCAGGGTGTCCACCGAGCCACTGTGCGCTACTGGCCGCTCGTGGAGGGCGAAACCAAGGCCAGGACTTACACCTGGGAATTCTCGGTGGACTGAGCCCCAAACCCTTATTGTTTGGGCAGTTCCCCGGTTTCAAGAAGGTAGGCGAACCCGTCTTCGTCAAGGATTGGCACCTTGAGCTCAGTGGCCTTGGTGAGTTTTGATGCCCCTGGCTCGGCGCCAACAACGAGTGCGAAAGTTTTTGCACTGACACTGCCTGGGCTCTTGCCGCCACGATCTTTGATCGCTTCTTCGGCCTCGACACGGTTCCAACGCGTGAGTGTTCCTGAAACCACTACCGCCTTACCTTTGAGAACCTGTGGTGCATCACGGATTATCACTTGACCAAAGTCAACACCAGCATCACGCAACTTTTCGATAATCGCGCGGTTTGATTCAACAGCGAACCAATTTGTGATTGATGTTGCAACAATTTCACCAATGCCATCAATGCTTGACAACTCCTCCACACTTGCGTTCATGATTGCGTTGAGTGAACCAAACGCACGCGCAAGTGAATCGGAAGCAGTTGGTCCAAGATGTTTCACACCGAGCGCAGTCAACAACTTTGGCAGAGGGCGTGACTTGCTTGAGGAGATTGCTGCGACGAGATTCGTTGCGCTGATTTCAGCAAATCCATCCAACTGCAAAAGCTGTTCAACAGTTAGTGAGTACAAGTCGGAGAAGTCGGAAACGAATCCCGCATCGGTAAGTGCGAATACCGTTTTCTCACCGAGACCTTCGATGTCCATTCCTCCACGTGAAGCAAAGTGAATTATTCGTTGGTCGCGTTGGTAGGGACACGATGGTTCAACACACCGAGTATCGGCCTCGCCATCAGCTTGGACCAATGGTGTGTTCAATGGGCAAGGGCAGAAATCTGGAAAATCCCACTGTTTTGCCCCCTTTTTCCTAAGGGCCAGCACTGGGCCCACCACCTCGGGGATGACATCGCCCGCTTTGCGCACCACGACCGTGTCACCAGGCCGAACATCCTTAAGTCGGACCTGTTCCCGGTTGTGCAGGGTTGCCATGCTGACGGTGGAACCCCCGACAAACACTGGCTCCAGAACAGCAAAAGGTGTGGCTCGCCCAGTTCGGCCAATAGAGACCTGGATGTCATTAAGGATTGTGTTCTTCTCCTCAGGCGGGAACTTGAATGCGATCGCCCACCGCGGTGCTCGGGAGGTGAACCCAAGTCGCTCGCGTTGCGCTAGATCATCAATCTTGACCACAACACCATCGATCTCATAGGGCAAGTCGTGACGCTGCTCTTGCCACTTTTGGCAATATGCGATCACGGCGTCGATTCCATCCACGCGCTCAATCGCCGGATTAACTGGAAAGCCAAAACCGCGCAGTGTGTCAAGTGTCTGATGATGGAATTGATCATCGCCACCACCGACAACTTCACCAAGTTGATATGCCCAGAAAGAAAGATCGCGTTCGGCCGTTACCTGTGCATTTTTTTGGCGCAGACTGCCAGCGCCCGCATTTCGTGGGTTGACGGGAACAGAATCAGGTTTCTTGCCTTCGGCAACACGTAATTCATTTTCACGTAGCTTTTGATCACGCAATTTTTCGAATGCAGCGATGCTCATATAGACCTCACCGCGCACTTCGAAAACAGCAGGTGCCCCGCTTGGCAATTCTTTTGGCACACCATTGATGGTGCGAACATTTGCAGTCACATCCTCACCCGTGACTCCATCGCCTCGTGTTGCGGCTTGGGAGAGTTTGCCAGCCTCATAGCGAATTGAAAGCGCAAGCCCATCAATCTTGAGTTCGCAGACAAATTGCAAACGTTCACCCGGCAGACTTCGGGCCATGCGTTCACCCCATGCGAGCAACTCCGATTCGTCCATCGCGTTATCGAGGCTTGTCATCGGAATCCGATGTGTCACAGGATCAAAGGTCGCTGCCACCACCCCACCAACGCTGAGAGTTGGGGAATCTGAGCTTGCAAGCTCTGGATACTTTTCTTCAATCTGAATTAGCTCACGCTTTAACTGGTCATACTCGGCATCACTAATCTGTGGCGCATCCTGGCCGAAGTAAAGCGAATCGTGGCGGATCAGTTCATCACGCAGGTACTCCGCGCGGTCTCGATCTTTCTTAGGAATTGCCACGCAGGCACGATACCGAATTTCTTCAGGTACGTAATGCCAGTTGCAACGAAGCCGTACCATCCGCAACACGGCTTCCTAGTGCCCGTAATTGCTCCATGCCTCGCAAGGTGCTTCCTTCGCTGTGCATCCCAAACCCGCAAGCCGGGGTGACTATGCATTGGTCAAGAAGGCGGCCGGCATCTGCACCTGCATCCACCAACTCACACCATCTGGCAGTTAGTGAACGCCATGCTCGCTCGGGCCCAAGTGGCTGGGGTCCATCGGTACGCACAGCACCCCATGCGATTACGCCACCCGACTCGACAAAGTTCGCAAGGCGTGCTTGATGACCACTCAAATCGGCACTAACCGGAAATGACACCAGCGAAGGACCCGCATCCAAGATCAAACCCCAGTCTGGATCTCCACAACAATGAACACCTGCAACTGCACGTTGCTCCACCAAGGCAAGTGCAGCCGAGAGCATGTCAACACCGTGGTCAAGGCGTATGGGTGAATCATCGGTACTCAACATCCCAAACGATGGTTCATCGAGTAGCACAACTTGTTGCACGCCTGGGAGAGCGAGCGCAACGGCATCAAGCATCGCACTCGTGTGCTCACGCACTGCGCGTACAGCAATTGAAAATGCGGTCTGAGGATCGAGTCCGGCTCGAACAAGTGCAACACCTAACGAGATTGGGCCAACGAACTGCCACTTGACCATTTTGGGAGCTGATGGTTTGGAAAATTCCTGCTGTGCAACTCGGAGGAATTCACGAAAACCTGCAAATGCATCTGAACCAAGATCCGTACTGACGTGTTCGTGCACATCAACTGCACGCGTGTCGATGGCAATACTTCCGTATTGACCAAGAGAAATACCGCTTATACCAAGCACTGCTTGGCTGATCATTCCTTCAGCTGGCGAACGCTTCGGCAGTGTTGGAATTGCCGGCAACATCGGCGTGGCCTGCAAAGCAAATTCTGCAGCAACAGTGGCATTGCGAAAAGGAAGACTTCCGATGGCGGTTGTAACGCCCTCTTGCGCAACCTCTATTTGCC
>JAFMEI010000011.1 GCA_017856815.1 Ilumatobacteraceae bacterium | reverse complement strand
CGCCTTAATACGCTCGCCCCAATAACGCTGAGAGCAAACAAACCGAGCAGCGCTGTAAACACTCCAAACGCGCTGCCGATCTTGATAAGCGCATACAACTCAATGAATGGATAAACGAGTAGAAGGAGAAGGAAGATTCCCACGCCGTCAGCCTAATGACGCGTCTACTTGTCGCGACGTTCGCGGTAGTCGCGCGCGCCACCTTCTTCGGGTTCCACCTCGAGTGTCACTCCATCGATTGCAACAACCCTCACTGTGGAACCAGCAGTAATTGGCGTGGCTCGATTCGTGCGGGCTCGCCAACGTGCATCACTCACCAACACCACACCTTCTGGGTTGACTTCGTTAACCGCCTGACCGGTCATGCCTACCATCCACTCGCGGCCGATGGTGGGTGTGGCAAAGCGCGTGCGAACCATTGATGGCATGCCGACAATGAAGGTAAGTGCCACACCGATGATGCCCACCGACAATGTGATCCAGCTTGGGCGCATGGTGAGCCCATCAACCGGGCGGAACAGATACCACGATGACACGGCGAACAAGACCAAACTCACACGAGTCCAGAATCGTGGCACCCCGACCTGGACGTCGACTGCGAAACCAAAGAACGCAAACAGCATCAAGATCAATGACCACCCACGCAGCGGTAACGCGCCCAACCCGTAGGCGCTGAGCGCAGCACACGCAGCTCCGACCAAACCCGCGACACCGATTCCCGCGGTGAAGAACTCAAAGATCAAAAGTGACACACCGATCACAAACAACAAATAGGCCGAAGCCGGACTCGCCACGGTGTGAAAGAGCCGAGCCCAGAGTCCGGTTTTGAAAAATCTCACCGGTGCCGCATCGCGCACGATCTGCCCATCATCGTCGGTTGACTCAACCACAGTGTCCAAAACAGTGCCATTGAAGTTCTGTCCATCGAGTGCGTACAACATGTTTCGCAACACGGGCACACCCTCATCGTCAGTGGTGAGCTTTAGCGCACCCAGAGAACGCGCTTCTTTGAAACCCAATGTGCCATCAATCAAAACATCGGTGGCTGCGCCAAAGTCAATCTCTACACCATCGACATTGAGTGGCAGACCAGTACGCCCGATCTTGCTTCCAGGCGCCATCGCGGTCACATCAGCAGCTGCGAGCATCTGCGCGGGCAAACCAAGAAGCTTCGAACCAGAGGGCCCAACCCAAATTGCAATCGGGATCTCTGCGCTAGCGATCTTTTCGATTAACCGCGCCATCCTTGCGCGGGGAACAACTGATCCTTTTGTGTTGACCTGCAAGATAAGTGCTTGTGCTCCGTTTGTGGCACTTCGCTCAATTGCCGTTTCGATGGAATCAACATTGATCGGATCAATGAGGCCACTCACCTCGACAACATCTACTGGTGCTAAATCGGCGGCAATGGTTTCGGCATCGGCAACGGCACCAAAAAGGAGTGCACCGATTCCAAGTGTTAGTGCAAGGAATGCCAAAAAGCGGCGCGGGGAGGATTTCAAACGCAACATCCGGAGTTCCACCGTACCGCCGATGACGCGATTTCATACAGCCAAATCACTCGGGATGGGCTGACGGGAAATGGCTGGACTAGCCTTTCGGTCGTGCACATTCTTCTTGCAACAGATGCTGATTGGGTGGTGGATGAAGTCAGCGCTGCCCTTGGCGGGCCCGACACCACGATCGTTGTTTGCAGAGACGGGCGTGACGTGTCCCCTTACGTGACCCAAAGCACGCCTGATGTTGCCGTGTTGGATCTGCAATCAGGAACCATGGGGGGCATGGCTGTGGCGATGGATCTTCGGCTTGACGAGTCAAGTGGTCGTCTTCCCCACGTGCCAATTTTGATTCTGCTGGATCGTGAAGCCGATGTGCATCTCGCCAAGCGTTCAGGTGCAGACGGTTGGCTTATCAAGCCCTTGAATCCAATCCGTCTAACCAAAGCCGTCAACGATGTGGCAAAAGGTCTTTCGTATTCAGAAGCCCTGAGCGGGTAGCCTCAAAACCTGCACTGCGGGGTGTAGCGCAGCTTGGTTAGCGCGCCACGTTCGGGACGTGGAGGCCGGAGGTTCGAATCCTCTCACCCCGACCAGTTGATGGCTTAGCTGTCCTTTTCGAAGTTGAACTGCTCGTACACCGGAACAAAGTCCGGCATCCGCAAACCACGACGCAACCAGTTTGCACCGTCCAGTACTGCGGTGTGGCCCGACAGGTACGAAGCAAACGGTGAGCACATATAGGTTGCGATCCAACCGAGTTCATGCGGACGACCGACTCGACCCGCGGGAACGCGTGCCGCATCTTGTTCTTCACTGCGGTTGTTTTTGTCGCGCAACACACTCGGCAGATCGTCGTGAGGAAACAATCCTGGCGCGAGACAATTCACACGAATGCCGTAAGGAGCCCATTCGACAGCTAGCGACATGGTCATGTTTGTTACACCTGCTTTAGCAGCTGCTGAGTGCGCGGTGCCAGGGCCACCAGTCCATGAATATGTCGCCCCGATATTCAAAATCGCTGCCTCACGACCCGATGCAATTGCACGCCGAGCGAGCTCTGTGGAACAAAAGAATGTTCCGTCCAAGACAATGTCAGTTACCGCACGCCATGCATTTGGCGACATTTTTTCGGCAAGAACAGGAAAGTTTCCAGCAGCATTGTTGACCAATACGTCAATTGGGCCGCACTCTTTTTCAATTTCATCAAACGCCGCTGCAATCGCTTCTGGGCTACGGACATCGACTGCAATCCCAAAGCCTTTTCCGCCAGCGGCATTCATTGCTGCGACACCCTTCTCACGATGTTCGGGATCACGGCTGGCAACAACAACGGTTGCACCAAGCCGAGCAAACTCCGCACCAATCGCCTTGCCAAGTCCTGTGCCACCACCAGTTACAACGACGACCTTGCCCTCGAACGTGCCTGGGGGGAGCATCGGTGTGCCGAGTGCGGGAGGTTCAGAAAGACCAGTCATAAATGCGATCCTACGCCCAGGGTCTAAAGGGCGCCGAAGTGAATTCAGATCAGTAGTTCAGCAATTTGCACGGCATTTAGTGCCGCGCCCTTACGAAGGTTGTCATTCGACACGAAAAGTGCGAGGCCACGATCATCATCAATAGAAGTGTCTTGACGAATGCGGCCCACAAAGCTGGGGTCCATACCTGCTGCTTCAAGTGGAGTTGGGATGTCAACTACAGAGACACCAACTGCTGCTGACAAAAGCGCAGTCGCCCGCTCAGCTGTTATTGCGCGAGCAAACTCAAGATTCAACGAAAGCGAATGGCCAGTGAATACGGGAACGCGAACACACGTGCCACTCACTCGCAGGTCTGGGATGCCAAGAATCTTGCGGCTCTCATTGCGCAACTTTTGCTCTTCGTCAGTTTCAAGGGAACCATCATTAACGAGTGATCCGGCAAACGGCAACACGTTGAATGCGATCGGCTTAACAAACTTCTTGGCTGGTGGAAATTGCACTGAATCACCGTGGTGGGTGAGATCACGAGCGCGTTCCACCACTTGCTTGGCTTGCAAATCGAGTTCATCAACTCCAGCGAGGCCACCACCACTAACAGCTTGATATGTGCTGGCGACCATGCGCACCAATGAGGCCTCGTCATGAAGTGGCTTCAACACCGGCATTGCTGCCATTGTCGTGCAGTTTGGATTGGCGATGATTCCCTTCTTTGGATTCCTTGCCAATTCGCCGTTCACTTCTGAAACGACCAGCGGAACATCGGGATCCATCCGCCAAGCTGACGAGTTGTCGATAACTACTGCACCAGCAGCTGCATACTTGGGTGCGAGTTCGCGCGATGAGGTGGCGCCAGCAGAGAACAATGCAATGTCAAGATCAGAAACATCAGCAGTCGATGCATTCTCAACCGTTATCAATTGGCCGTTCCAGTCAATGGTGGTGCCAGCCGAACGCTCTGATGCAAAGAACCGAATTTCCGTTACGGGGAAATTTCGCTCAATCAACAATTCGCGCATCACGCCACCGACTTGACCAGTGGCGCCAACTACTCCAATTCGCATGAGGGTCAAGGCTAATACCGACCCCCTTGGGTCACCCCTTTGGTTTTTGTGCGTCTATCCACCAGTGGCTGCGATTGGCGATGTCAAGGTCCCGATCAGTGCGTCGTGCCTGTAAAGCCGGTGAAGATTTCATTGAGCGGCTCGGATGTTTCCAGATCACGATGTTGTCGGCATCAGGAACAATGCGCAGTACCTCATCAAGCCCAAGGCGATTTGCCTGCCAGCCCAATCGTGTTGTCCAGCGGCGGCCGGTGAGTCGTTGCCCAACAATCGGAAGCCTCCACACGGCACGAACAATTGCGCCAGCTGGCACGAGCACGATGTCTTGAGCTACCCAAGTGCGGAAATTCAATATCATTCGCCCGCCAGGCTTCAGAACACGCCAAGACTCACGAACTAGATCCGCTGCATCCTCGGGCGAACAGTGCTGCAACGTGATGTAAGAGAAAACTAGATCGGCCGATGCGGCTGGTTCTTGTATGACGTGACCATCGCGCACTTGGCTCGTACGAAGACGCTGAACATCTCCCTTTTGGGCAACCGTTTGTCGACAGCGTTCCAGAAACGCCGGATCAACATCACAAGCAATGACCTTGCCGAAGGATCGCGAGAAAGCCGCGGTCATGCGCCCGATGCCCGAACCGAGTTCAAGAATTGTCTGCACCGCAGCATCCTCGGTGTTAATCCCAAATCTCTCCATGTACAACGCCACTTCAGCATCACCGCTCGCGACGAACTGATCAAGCGTTAGCGCAGAACCAACTTCGTTGTTGAAGACCCAACCCGTGTCCCGAACAACTTCGTCACCCGTAACTTTGGCTTCACTTGCACTTCCCGCAGTACGCCACGGAACAAGATGGCTACGACGGGGCTTTTTGGGTGCGTCAGCCATGGGTTCGGTATCTATTTGCGTTCTGGAAGAGGTGCACTGTAAGCAGACCCACTGTCAAGACCGAAAGCTGTGTGCAGCGCACGTACGGCCTTTTCTAGATCGGTTGCCGCAATTACGACTGAAATCCGAATAGTGCTGGTGGAGATCATTTGGATATTCACATCATTCTCGGCGAGAACACGGAACATCTTTGCTGCCACTCCCGGACTCGTTTTCATACCCGCACCAACCAACGAAACTTTTGCAATGTTGTCGTCATGAGTGACACCTTCAGCGCCAATCTGCTTGGCCACATCGGCAACAATCTTCTCTGCAACTTTCATGTCGGCTTTTGGAACCGTGAACGAAACATCCGTGGTTCCCTTCACGGATACGTTCTGAACGATCATGTCGACGTTCACATTCGAAGCCGCGAGCGGCTCAAACAGGGCCGCAGACACACCGGGCTTGTCGGGCACCGCCTGCACCGTGACTTTTGATTCGCTGGCGTCATGAACGACACCCGCAACGATTGGGTCTTCCACTCCATCACCTTTCCGCGCGGTATCTCCGGTTACCCAGGTGCCGTGCTCCCACGTAAAACTCGAGCGCACATGTATTGGCACATTGTGGTTTCGAGCAAACTCCACTGAACGCAGAGCAAGCACCTTGGAGCCCGCACCTGCCATTTCCAACATTTCGTCAAACTGAATGTGGCCGAGTTTGCGAGCTTGTGGCACAAGTCGCGGATCAGCAGAAAACACTCCGGTCACGTCGGTGTAGATCTCACAGCTGTCGGCACCTAGCGCCGCTGCAACCGCAACCGCTGTTGTGTCACTACCGCCACGGCCGAGTGTTGTGATCTCGCTATCGGTACTTACGCCTTGAAAGCCGGCTACCACACACACGCGACCTTCATCCAGTGCAGCACGTACACGATCACCCTTGACTTCAAGAATCTTCGCCTTCGTGTGAACCGTGTCGGTGATGATCCCAACCTGACTACCGGTGAAGGACTTTGCCTCCACCCCAAGATCAGCAAGTGCCATGCACAGCAGCGCCATCGAAATGCGCTCGCCCGTGGTGAGGAGCATGTCCATTTCGCGACCCGGGTGGGTTTTGGAAACTTGGTTCGCAAGATTGATGAGGTTGTCAGTGCTTTTGCCCATAGCTGACACCACTGCAACAACCTGATTTCCGTGGCTCTTTGTGTACGCGATGTGTTCAGCGACAGCCCGAATGCGCTCAGGATCGGCAACCGAGGTGCCTCCATATTTTTGAACAATAAGCGCCATAACCACTTCAAAGTTAGTGGTTGGACCCCTCGCCGACCTGTGCTGTATTCCTGGCACGCACTATCCTTCTCCCCTTGTGGGTACCGCAAAAAGAGAACGCCAGAAGCAAAACCGTGCCGAGCGTCGCGTCGTTGACGCCCGCCGATACCGAACATCCTTGATTAAGCGCCGGATACTGAAGTGGGGCGGAATCATCGCCGCAATCATCCTTGGTGCGCTGCTTCTCGTGACCTTCACTGATGATGACGAGCCAGCTGCAACCAGCACAACTACCACCGAAGCGCCGACACCGACTACAGCCCCAGGTGCCACTCTCACTGGTGATACCCCCTGCCCCACAGTTGATGGCAGTGCAGAACGCACGATCAAGTTTGAAAAAGCTCCAACGCTTTGCATCGATCCGACAAAAACGTACACAGCAACTTTTGAAACCAGCGAAGGCACCGTTGTTGCCGAGCTCGATGCCGAAACAGTTCCCAACACCGTGAATAACTTTGTCGTCTTGTCGCGCTACAAGTACTACGACACTTCCTTGTTGTTCAGAACTGACCCATCGCTCGACATCATCCAAGGTGGCGGCGAAACAAATGCCGACAATCCTGGTTACACGATCGAAGATGAGGGCGGAAAGTTCACCTACAGCGAAGGTGATCTGGTGATGGCACGTACTTCCGCGCCAGACAGTGCAGGTGGTCAGTTCTTCTTCGCTACTGGTCCCAATGTTTCGGTGCTCGATGACCAGGGCACTTATGTCGTTTTCGGTCGTGTTACTGAAGGTCTTGATGTTCTTAAAAGTGTGATGGATCTGCATGTCGATTTGAACAACGGGCTCGGTGGCGCGCCGAGTCGCCCTGTCACTGTTGTATCGGTGACCATCACCGAATCCTGATCAGACGACGAAAGCAGTGCGCAGTGTTGTTAGCTCAGCGTCTGTGACCCCAAGCGACTTCAAATAACCATTCATTGATCCATTTTTCTGGATGATGTCACTCAGGACAATGTGCATCGCTCGTGGATCAGCGGCCAGCATCACTGGTGGAGTATCTATTAGCTTCTGCGAATATTCCGGATTGTTGTTGGTGGCCCACTCACGGAGTCGTTCAATGGCGGCGTTCGTGAGACCGTAGTCAGCAACCACTAGATCAAGATCAACGCCAACAGACATCAGAATCATCGCTGCTATCAATCCAGTGCGATCCTTGCCGGCGGCACAATGAAAAACTGCGGGCAGGCTCGCAGGATCGGTCATGACACGAAAAGCATGAGCGAATTTTTCCGCACCGCTGTCAAGCATGTCTCGATACGCCCAGACCAAGTATTCAGTTGCAGCCTCGATACCAGGGACGTTTTCTCGGCTCCATGTTTGATCAATCACAGGCACATGCACGAACTCGACTGGATGGTGTTCGAACGGGAAACGTCCGTTGGCCTCGAGCTCACGAAAGGTTCGCAGGTCAATCACGGTGCGCAAGTTCAACTTGGCAACAATCCGAAGGTCGTCTGGTGTCAATCTGAACAACCCGTCAGCGCGGTAAATCATTCCCCACTTCGTGGTCCCGCCGTCTGCTGGATAACCACCGAGGTCACGAAAATTGTGAACTGCGCCCAGGGGTACATGGCGGTCGGGATGCAACAGCAGGTCTTGAAACTGATCAGCGTTCACGCAGCAAGGGTACGGGAACCACTGCTCACAACCGCCATGTGTGCGTGAACCCAAAACGAGAGTTGGGTGAATTACCAGTGGGTAACTAGCCTGAGCCAATGGAAATCAATCGTGTTGGAATCGTCGGCTCAGGAATCATGGGGTCGGGTCTTGCAGAAGTCGCCGCCAAAGCTGGCTGTCAAGTTGTTTTGCGTTCACGCAACAAAGACACCGCACAAGCAAGTGTCAACGGTGTGGTGAAGAATCTTGCCAAGCAAGTTGAACGCGGCAAGCTCACTGCAGAAGACGCAGCAGCTGTTGAATCACGCATCACGCCAACTGCTGATCTCAAAGATCTTGCCGACTGTGACTTGATTATTGAATCGGTAGTTGAAGATCTGCCAACGAAGCTTGCGCTGTTCAAGGAACTCGACGCTGTTGCGAAGCCAAACGCAATTCTTGCCACGAACACAAGCACACTGCCGGTTGTCGAAATGGCAGTCGCTACGAACCGCCCATCACAAGTTTGTGGAATCCACTTTTTCAATCCAGCGACAGCAATGTCACTAGTTGAAGTTGTTGCGCCGGTTACTGCAGCAAATGAAACGCTTGATGCCGCTACGCAGTTTGCAGTTAAGTGTGGGAAAGATGCAGTGCGAGTTCAGGACCGTGCTGGTTTTGTGGTTAATGCACTGCTATTTCCATATCTGAACAACGCTGTTCGTATCTGGGAGCAAGGAACTGCATCTATGGAAGACATCGACACCGCGATGAAAGGCGGCTGCAATTTCCCAATGGGTCCTTTTGCGTTGCTTGACCTCGTTGGTCTCGATACCTCGCTGGCAATCCTCGATGCTCTTTACGCTGAATTCCGTGACCCCAACTATGCAGCAGTGCCAACCTTGCGCCGCATGGTCGCTGCGGGTCGACTCGGTCGTAAAACAAAACAAGGCTTCTACTCATACTGACCACTCCGAATCCCTTTGATGCACCACACCAATTGGTTGGGACATGTGAATGGGAGTTTCCAGCCATGCGCAAGTGGCCGGAGTCCGATGTCATAACTGCTGGCGCAGATCTTGCACCCGCAACTCTGATCCATGCATATACGCACGGGATGTTCCCGATGGACATCGAAACTCGCCGTGGGCGAGTTCTTGGCTGGTGGTCACCAACAGAACGTGGCGTGTTGCCACTTGATGGATTCAATTGCTCTCGTTCGTTGCAAAAGAGTGCCCGAAAATACGAAACCAGAATTGACACTTGTTTTCGTGATGTTGTCACCATGTGCGCAGAACTGCCACGTGATGGCCGCTGGATCACAGGTGAATTCATTGATGCATACACAGAACTCCATCGCCTCGGCTATGCCCACAGCATTGAAACCTTCAAGGGCAACCAGTTGGTCGGGGGACTCTACGGAGTGCGTATCAATGGTTTCTTTGCTGGCGAGTCAATGTTCCATGTGTCCACAGATGCCTCGAAAGTTGCGCTGTGGAGGCTCGTGCAGGAGATGAGCAGAGCCGGGATGGATTTGCTTGATGTCCAATGGCAGACACCTCATTTGGCGAGTCTCGGCGTAATTCGTATGGGCAGGTTGGAATATATGGAGAAACTGAGCAAGGCTTTAGAAGCACCAAATCTGGGATGGTCACGATGAGCGATTCAAACTCCGGCAAGAAGGAACAGCCATGGGTGATGCGCACGTACTCGGGTCACTCCACCGCCAAAGCGTCGAACACGCTCTACCGCACCAACCTCGCCAAGGGTCAAACCGGTTTATCAATTGCCTTTGACCTTCCGACCCAAACGGGTTACGACCCAGGCGACACACTCGCTGCAGGTGAAGTCGGCAAAGTCGGTGTGCCAGTGGTGCATCTTGGCCACATGCGAACTCTGTTGGATGCAATCCCGCCTGGGCAGATGAATACCTCGATGACCATCAACGCAACTGCAGCATGGTTGTTGGCTTTGTATGTTGCCAATGCAGACGAACAAGATGTTCCACGCACGGAACTTCGCGGCACTACGCAAAATGACATCGTGAAGGAATACCTTTCACGTGGCACTTACATCTTCCCACCAGCACCTTCGCGACGCTTGATTGTCGACATGGTTACTTGGTGCCACGAAAACACTCCGCGTTGGAACCCCACCAACATTTGCTCCTATCACTTGCAAGAGGCAGGCGCGACTCCCGTACAAGAAATTGCGTTCTCGCTTGCTACTGCGATTGATGTCTTAGATGCCGTTCGCGACAGTGGACGCATCCCGGCAAACGAATTTGCCCGCGTCTTCGGTGCGATCTCGTTCTTTGTCAACGCTGGCATCCGCTTCATTGAAGAAATCTGCAAAGTTCGAGCATTCACTGAACTCTGGGCCGAAATTGGGCGAAGCCGCTACGGCATCACCGATGAGAAAGCTCTCAGATTCCGGTACGGGGTTCAGGTCAATTCACTAGGACTTACTGAAGCCCAGCCTGAGAACAATGTGCAGCGAATTGTGCTTGAGATGCTCGCCGTGACTCTCTCGCGTGATGCACGTGCGCGCAGTATTCAACTACCTGCCTGGAATGAAGCGCTCGGCTTGCCACGGCCATGGGATCAGCAGTGGGCGCTACGCATGCAGCAGGTCTTGGCGTATGAGACCGACTTACTGGAATATGCAGACATCTTCAACGGATCAGAGGTAATCGAATCCAAGACGAAGGCACTCAAGGAAGCTGCGTGGTCCGAATTGCAAGAAGTTCTAGAACTCGGTGGAGCCTTTGCTGCAGTTGAAGAACTCAAGGGTCGCCTCGTTGCATCAATGGCCCAACGCACAAGCCGAATCGCAAGTGCCGAACAAGTTGTGGTCGGTGTCAACCGATTCCAGGAATCTGAAGAGTCACCTCTTGCTGGAGATGGGTCATTCCTCAAAGTTGACCCCGCGGTTGAGCGTGAGCTCGTCCACGAACTCGAACAATGGCGTGCCAGCCGCGACCAAGAGGCCGTGGACAAAGCTCTTGCATGGCTACTTGATGCGGCGAAGTCCGGTGAGAACATCATGGAACCGTCAATTGCGTTGGCCAAAGCTGGTGGCACAACCGGCGAGTGGAGTGCGGCCCTGCGGGGTGTTTTCGGTGAATACCGTGCGCCTACCGGAGTCGGTGCTGCAGTTGGTCACCACAAGGGTGGGCTCGGATCTGTTGCCGACTTTGTGAAGACCATTCCAGGAGGACCACCCAAGTTATTGGTGGCCAAACCCGGCCTTGATGGTCACTCCAATGGCGCTGAACAAATTGCCGTTGCTGCACGCGATGCCGGCATGGAGGTCATCTACGGCGGCATCCGCCTGACACCAGAACAGATCGTGGCCGCAGCACGTGACGAAGACCCTGACGTGATCGGTCTATCAATCCTCTCCGGCTCACATCTCTCGTTGGTTCCGGAAATCATCTCCCAACTCAAACAAGCAGGAGTTGATGTGCCTGTGGTGGTCGGAGGAATCATCCCTGAAGATGATCAGCCTGGACTCCTACAAGCTGGTGTTGCAGCTATCTATACGCCAAAGGATTACAACATTGCTGAGATCATGCGCGGCATTGCCGAGCTCACGCTTGCTCAGCGGCAATGAACTTTTCGAGTTCCGGGCCTGATTCCAAACTGGTGATTAACGCATAGCGCGGCGCATTGGAATTGTGCACAACCACATGCCACAGGCGCTGAGTATCAACCACAAAACGAGCACCTCGGGGCAATGGCACACGGCGCTCAGTAGTTGGATCCGGTAGTCCATCTTCGTCGTTGTCCATCAACAACATGTAGCTGTCAGGGCTATCTGTGAGTTCCATCCATGACCGAACAACCCATCCCTCATTGTCGGGATTGAAGCGATTGTTGTCATCACGATGGATTGAGCGAATCGCAGTATCACGATCTTGTGGTTGCAACTTGATGATTCGGACTCGGCCGAAATTCGCGCCAATACCCTTCACGTAGTCCCGAAGCGTCGGGGACTTCTCCGCATTGGAAGTAAAAAGTGCGTCCTTGTCGGTCTTGCCTTTGTCCCAAAAACCGCGGCAATCAAGCTGTCCATCAGCAGATGCAAGAGGTGCGAAGTTGGTATCGCCTCCACTTTTCCAGTCCATGTACTCAAGCGATTCCCATTCATGTACTGGCACATCAAAGGGTGCTTTGCGCAACAACACAAAACCGGTTTCTTCGAGTGCATTAATCCGATAGTGCGGAGTGTGCAGTGGAATTTCGACGGACCAGTGTTCCTTCGTCGGCCAGAAGGTAGTTGTCATAAATATAAGTCTATGAGGTTGTCGTGGTTTCTGCCACGGTAGTGGTTGTCGACTCTGTGGTCGTTGTAGTAGTTGGTGCCGGCAGCTTCAACATATCTCCCGCATTGATTTTGTCGACATCAAGGATTCCATTGAGTGCCACAAGTTCATTGAGATCAACTCCGAACTGCTCGGCAATTGAAAACAAAGAATCACCAGGGTTCACAATGTAAGTCTTTGGTGCCGCGGTAGTTGTTGTTACCTCTTCAACAGTTGTTGAGGTCGATTGCGTCGAGGCAGATGGAGAGTCGTCACCTGTAAACGCCGAAAACAGTGCAGCGAGTGTGAATACCACTGTCGAACCTGCGAGTAGCCACTGGAGTCTTGTGCGCAGGATCATTGGACTTAATGCTACGCATACCGCGCTCATAGAATCGGATGATGCCAAACCGCGACGACACCATCACTTTCGAAGGTGCACGGCGACCCGACCGTCAATACATCGTCAGCACATCGGGCATTGATATCGCTGTTTATGAGTGGGGTGCGCCTAACGCTGACCCGTTGCTTCTTGCCCACGGTGGTTCTGACTTCGCGGGCACCTTCGATGTCTTTGCTCCGTTGCTTGCAGCTGGTGGGTGGCGTGTTATCGCTTGGGACCAGCGGGGTCATGGTGACAGCGGACGCTCAGACTTATATGGCTGGTCAGCGGACTTACGCGATCTAAAGGCTGTGTTTGACCATGTCGGACATGATCCAGTAGTTGCGGTGGGCCATTCCAAGGGTGGGGAGTTGCTTTGCGACTTCACTGAAGCTCATCCTGCACGTATCAAGAAGTTCGTCAACTTAGACGGGCTACCGTCGCGTCGCCCCGCCCCAGACATTCAGGACCATGAGCGCACACAACTCCGCCGTGAAGACATCACCACTTGGCTCGACTACCGGCGCGGGCTCCATGACTACAACCGTCGCCCTGGCACGCTGCAGGAAATCGTTGAGCGCCGCAAGAAAATGAACCCGCGCCTGAGCGACGAGTGGTTGACCTACATCGCCACCATCGGCGCGCGTAAAGATCCAGAGGGCTGGCGCTGGAAGGTTGATCCCGCCATTCGCTTTGGTGGCTTTGGGCCTTCACGACCCTATTGGGGTCTGTATCGAATGGCGGGTTTCAGCATGCCTTTTCTCGGTGTCCTTGGAATGGTTCCCGAACAGATGGGTTGGGGAACAAAACCCGAAGAAGTTATGCCTTGGCTACCGCGCCACGGACGACTCGAAGTTCTTGAAGAAACGGGTCACTTTGTCCACATCGAACGCCCGCACCGCGTGGCAGAACTAGTACTTGAGTTCTTGGCGCAATGAACACGATCACTTATCTTCGCCATCTACGCATCCAACTCGCGTTACATCAACTCCGCTCAGGCAGTGGGCGCAATCTGCTCATACTTCATGGCCTCGGTGACTCCGCCGCCCGACTCGCGCCGCCCTCGGCTGACGTTTGGCCCGGCCCAGTTTTTGCACTTGACTTCACCGGACACGGAGCATCAAGTGTTCCGCGCGGAGGTGGCTATACCTGCGAAATTTTGCTTGCTGATGCCGACATCGCATTGCATCACCTTGGTGAGGCAACCCTGCTTGGTCATGGTCTAGGTGGATACATCGCCTTGATGCTCGCTGGTGCACGCCCCGATCGCGTATTGGGAACCGTGATCGCTGATGGACCAGGCATCACCGGTGGTAGTAGCGGTCCAACCTCTGCCCGCATCACTCCACTAATTGAAAATCCCGATCGACGCACACCAGATCCGATCGCGTTAATGGAACTCACGTCAGACATTCGCCCACCTGACTATGCGAATGCATTCGCACGACTCGCACTTCAAAACTCGATGATTGAAGATCCAATAACGGTGTGTGTGCGCTGGCAGATTCCGTGGCTCGATGCGGTTATCTCCGAGCCGGGCGTGTTAAACGGCATTGGGCTCGATGATGCCCTGAAGCGCTACGCCTGAGAATTAGACAGCTCGCCAAGACACATATGCTGCGAGTTCAATGAGCTCATCGCGAGCATCAGTAGTAATCGGTGCTTGCTTGATCGCATTGACTGCACCTGCGGTCAGTGTTGTGATGTGATCCTCAAGTGCATCCAATGCGCCACACTCACGAATCACTTCCTGTGCGTTACGTATCTCGGTCTCGGTGATATCAGGGTGCCCGACGCGATCGAGCACTGCGAGTTGTGCTGCGGATGCACGAGATGTGGCAAGTGAGAGCAACGGTGTTGGCTTGCCTTCACGCAAATCATCACCCACTGGTTTTCCCGTTATCTCGGTTTCACCAAATGCGCCGAGAACATCGTCTCGCATTTGGAATGCCTCCCCCAGTGGCACTCCATAAGCACTCAACTTCGCCAACACATCTGGTGCAACAGTGGGCATTGCCATCGTTGCCCCAAGATGCAATGGGCGCTCAATTGTGTATTTTGCGCTCTTGTATTGACAGATTCTTTCGGTGTACTCACGGCGACGTTCTCGCGTGGCCGAACCCAGAACATCTAGGTACTGGCCAATATTGAGTTCAATCCGCAGGGTGTTCCAAATCGCCCATGCTTGCAATGGTGCTTTCATCATCAACTCATCTGCATACACATAGGTCAAGTCGCCAACGAGAATGGCAACACCTTCACCGAAGCGTCGCGCTTCACCGAGATATCCACGCGACTCGTGTTCACCCATCGCAACCATGTGGGTAGTGGGTTCTCCGCGGCGTGTAGCTGAGCCATCCATGATGTCATCGTGAAAGAGCGCAAAAGCGTGCAACAACTCAAGGGCTGCACCGGCATCGACAACTATCGGATCTTGCCGATTGCCACCCAGACCCACGTAACCCCATTGACAGAATGCGGGGCGCAATCGTTTCCCACCTGCCAACACGAGTCGGCGCATCTCATCAAATGGAGTGGCTAATTGGGGCTCAAACGCAACCCACTTGGCTCGCTCAGTGTCAATAACTTCTGCCAAGCGGACTTCCACCTGGCGAGCGATTGCCAACAGTGAGACAGGAGGGGTAGGAAGCACAACTTCAGGCTAAACCGCCGATACAGGGAACAACTAGTCGGCCTTCAGATCGGCAACGACCTTTTCTACTTCCAATTTCGCAGTACTTATCTTTTCGCGGCAGACCGCGATTAGTTCCGAGGCTCGCTTCACCTGTGATGCAAGGCGATCGACATCGACCTTGTCTGACTCGAGCTCTTTCAAGATCTCTTCGAGTTCCTCAAGCGCTGCTCCATAATCCACAGCTTCACCTTTGTCCTTTGCCACAGCTCTTATCTCCTTAGTCTTTGTTTACAGAATCAATAGTTGAGTCAATTGAGCCACCAACTACTTCGGTGGTTATCTTCTCGCCCGGCTTCACACTCTTTAGATCAGTGATGACTTTGCCATCGGCGCCACGAGTGATACTCCAACCACGCTTCATCGTGTTGATCGGGTCAAGCAACCGAAGGCGTGCTGCATGCCCCTCAAGTTTCAGTGTGCAGTGCGAAACGATGGTGGTGGCTGAACCCGAGATGCGCTGTGCCAACATGTCCAGTTTTCCCTCTGCATGGTTTGCAGAAATAACAGCGCGGTTGCGGATATGTGTGGAAAGCGCTGCCAGCCGCTCTGTGCCCCGATCAAGAATGTCGGCAACTACATCAGCTATCTCACTTGCGGTTTCATCCACATCATCAATGAATGCTTGAACCATGCCCACCAAGTGCTCGGCGCACGCCGTAGGGGTTTTGAAGCTTGTATGTGCAACAAAGTCTGCAACTGAGGTGTCAACCTCGTGCCCAACTGCCACGAACACGGGCCTGCTAGCGGCCACGATCGCACGGGCCACAATCTCAGCATCAAAACCCGCGAGGTCCCCTTTCGATCCACCGCCACGTGCAACGACGATCACATCGATGTCATCACGTGAGTCAAGGGTTTTGATTCCCGCAACAACTTCTGCAGGACAACGCTCGCCTTGCACAAGCGCGTTGCAGACAGCGATGTGAAATCCGATACCACTCGCCTTAAAGGTGGCCAACATGTCATGCCATGCAGCGGAGTCGTTTCCGGTGACAACTCCGATGCGCAACGGCACGAGGGGAACTTCGTGTTCCTTATTGACCGCAAATGCACCTTCTTCTTTCAGTTTGCGCAATAACGCGTCGCGCTCGGCCTGGACTTCACCGATCGTGAAGTTGGGGTCGATGTCATCGACCTTAAGACTTAGTTTCCCGAACGGGCCGTAGTAATCAACACGCCCATGCACACGAACCTTGATCCCGTTTTTGAACTCCACTCCTGCATTGCGCAGTTTGGGCATCAGCTTGTTTGCAACGCCTCCCCACATGCTCGCGGGGAGCTTGACGCTGTTGCCGTTGTCACCCTTTTCAATCAAATCGAAGTAGTAGTGAGGCTTAGGAGTCTTGAAACCTTCAATTTCACCGGTTACCCATACGCCACCGCTGAAGGCATCATCAAGGGCGAAGTTGATCTCGTCAACAAATTCACTGACTGTGTAATCGTTGCTTTCCGATTCAGAGTCGTCGAACTCATCGTCTTCAAGCTCATCATCAAACTCGTCATCAAATTCTGCGTCGGCTGAAGCCATGTGAAGATTATGCCTGAAGGGTGGTGAAGAGTTCTCCAGCCCTTACCTGAGATGCATACGCGCCATTCGCGCGCACGAGTTCGTCATGGGTTCCTTGCTCAATGATGCGCCCGTCGTCTAATACCACCACTCGGTCTGCATCGCGCACCGTGGAGAGCCGGTGAGCAATCACAATCGCTGTGCGATTGGCCATCGCCGTATTCAGGGCCTCTTGCACAAGCATTTCATTTTCATTATCAAGGTGACTCGTAGCCTCATCAAGGATCATCACTGCAGGATCTTTCAAGAGCAAGCGAGCGATCGCCAACCGTTGCTTTTCACCACCAGAGAGCCGATATCCACGCTCGCCGACCACGGTCTCGTAGCCATCGGGCAAAGATGCGATCACTTCATGAATTCTTGCGGCTTTGCATGCCTGCACAATTTCTTCTTCAGATGCGTCAGTTTTTGCGTACCTTAAATTGTCCCCAATGGTCTCGTGAAACAGATGTGGATCTTGCGATACAACTCCGATAGCGGCATGAAGTGAATCGCCCGTGATCTTGCGAACATCAACACCGTCAATAGACACAGATCCCGCTGTGACGTCATAAAGGCGGGCAATCAAAGATGCAGTCGTGGTCTTCCCCGATCCGCTTGCTCCAACTAGTGCAACGGTCTCACCCGGAGGAATGTCCAGATTGATGTCCCTAAGAACATCCACATCAGGATCACTGCCCTGCATCACGCCCGATGCCTCGAGAGACGCAATGCTGACAGCAGATGCCGGCGGGTACCTGAAAGTCACGTGATCAAACTTGATCGCTCCACGTGGGTCAATGAGATCAACTGCCCCCGGCGAATCTTGAATCGCCACCGGTGCATCCAACACTTCAAACACGCGTTCGAAACTCGCAAATGCAGTCATGAGGTCAACACGCGCATTGGTGAGGCCAGTGAGCGGCTGGTAGATGCGTTGCACCAGAGTTGCCATTGCAACAAGTGAGCCCGAGGTAAGTGAACCAGACACAACAAGGTGTGCGCCGATTCCATAAATCGCCGCTGCCCCCATCGCCCCAACAAGTCCAAGTGCCACAAAGAAGACGCGTCCGTACATCGCAGATCGAATACCAATGTCACGCACGCGAGCAGCACGCGACGAAAAGGCACCCACCTCACGGCTGTTGCGGCCAAAGAGCTTCACCAACATTGCTCCAGCCACATTGAAGCGTTCTGACATCTGAGTATTCATCTCGGCATTGAGATTCATTTGCTCGTGTGCAATTCCGTGAAGTCGCTCACCAACCCGACGCGCTGGAACGATGAAGACTGGAAGTACGACCAACGCAAGAAGGGTGAGTCGCCATTCAATTGCGATCATTGCTCCAAGAGTTGTGGTTAAAACGATCACGTTGGAAACAATTGAGCCAAGTGTGGAGGTGACCGCGGTCTGCGCTCCAACCACATCGTTATTCAGGCGACTGATCAAGGCGCCGGTCTGGGTGCGTGTGAAGAATGCAATCGGCATCTCCTGCACTTTTGTAAAAAGTGCAACTCGGAGGTCGTAGATGAGCCCCTCGCCGATTCGAGCGGAGTACCAGCGCTGGACAATTGCCAGCCCCGCATCAAATACCGCCGCAACAACCACGATCGCTGCCAGCACTGTGATCCAACCCCGATTGCCGTCAGGGATTGCCCGGTCGATGATTGTGCGAAATACGAATGGGGGAACAAGTGCAATGAGTGCTGCGGCCACAATCGCAGCCAGAAAACCGCTGATTGCCCACCTATAGGGGCGTGCGAAGCGCCATACCCGGCGCAATGAAGACCAGTTAAGGCGCACGCCCTTGACCGCCGATGCATCACCGGGCATCAACATATGTGGGTTCATGCGCATTCTGTAAAGGCTAGAGGTCGTAGCCTCAACTTGCATGGGTCGTACAAGCCGATTGCTTCTTGCCACTTTGCTAACACTGTCCGCCTGTGGTGGATCTGCGATAAGTGACGAAGTGGTTCCAGTCACTACCGGGGGCACTTCCATCACCGAGCCCAGCGGTGACTCACCTGTCATTGAATGGTCAAGTTGCGGTGAATCAGTCGATTGTGGAACTTTGCTTGTGCCTTATGACTACGACAAGCCCGATATCGGCTCGTTCACATTGCGACTTTCAAGGCATAACGCGACAAAGCCAGACCAGAGAATCGGAGCGCTATTAGTGAATCCTGGTGGGCCTGGCAGTGCGGGCCAGTTTCTTGCCCAATATGCAGACCAGATTTATGGACAAGAACTTCTTGATCGGTTCGACATCATTGGTTGGGATCCGCGTGGCACTGGCGAGTCAACGCCGTTCATCGATTGTGTTGATTCCTATGACTCTGATCCCCCGTCCGATGTAACACCTGAGACCGAAGCCGAGCGATTGGCGCTCATCGCCGAAGCTCAAGATTTTGCAGATGCCTGCCAAGAAAACAGCGGTGAAATTCTTCCGTACGTGAGCACCGAAGCATCTGCCACCGATATCGACACGATTCGCCGCGCATTGGGCGAAGAGCAGATTTCATATTTTGGCTTCTCGTATGGGAGTGAGCTCGGAGCCACTTGGGCAACGATGTTCCCCTCCACCGTGCGAGCAGCTGTACTCGATGGTGCATCTGCGCTCAATCAATCACGTCTCGAGGATTCGCTCACTCAGATTCGTGGCTTTGAAGCGACATTCCAGAACTTTCTTGATCGTTGCTCGAGTGACAGATCGTGCGCTTTTCACAGCGATGGGAAAAGTGCAGAAGCATACGACGCACTAGCTGCCGAGATTGATGCCAACCCCGTGTTCGTCGAAGCAGGACGCACTCCAGTGACACTTGGTGTTTTAGAAACTGCCGTGGCCCAAGCAATGTACGACGAAGCGAGCTGGTTCGTGCTGGAACGTGGACTAGACGATCTTCGCAATGGTGATGGCAAGAAGATCCTGCAGTTGAATGACGACTATTTCCAACGCATGCCAGATGGCAGCTACCCGAATCTCTTAGAAGCATTCACTTCTATCCTCTGCCTTGATGACCCAGGGGAAACTTCGGTGGACGAAGTTGATGCAAATGTTCCCTTGTACGAAGAGGCTGCCCCAAGGCTTGGGCCCGGGTCGGCGCGTGGATATATCTGTGCTCTATGGCCAGTGCGATCCTCGGGCCGCATTGAGATCACGGGCAAAGGAGCGGGCCCGATTGTGGTTATCGGCACAACCGGAGACGCTGCGACACCACTTGAAGCATCGCAAAGAACTGCAGACCTGCTTGAAGAGGGTCATCTAATTGTTGTTGTTGCCAACCAGCACACCGGTTACAACGTCAATGACTGTGTCAATGACGCCGTGCACGCGTACTTGGTTGACCTGGAAACCCCCAGCGAGGGTCTCCGCTGCAAGTGAGCCGCGTGCAAATCTGAGCCCTCGTCTGACGTACATTGAATTACCTATGCCGCACACGCCAACGCAATTCTTGAAGATTGAGCAAGATGGCCCAGTCGTAACAGTGACCCTCAACAATCCAGATGTTCTCAATGCGTTCAATGACGAGATGCACCTTGCAATGTGTGAGCTCTGGTGGGACCTGGGTGAAGATCCATCAGTAAAGGCGGTAATCCTCACTGGCGCTGGCAAAGCATTTTCTGCCGGTGGCAACATCCCAGGATTCATTCGTACACATGAAGATATGGAATACCGCAGACGCGAAATGCGCCTCGCGCGCCGACTACTCGAAGCAATGGCGGGATTCCACAAACCAGTGATTGCGGCGATTAACGGTCCCGCCGTTGGACTCGGTCTCAATGTTGCTTTGTTGTGCGACATCGTTTACATCGCAGATTCCACCTTTGTGGCCGACACCCATGTCTCGGTGGGTCTGGTGGCAGGTGATGGTGGTGCGGCCTTTTGGCCACTGATGATGGGATTGTTGCGTTGCAAGGAGTACCTGCTGACGGGCGATCGCATACCGGCATCGAAAGCAGTTGAGCTTGGGCTTGCTACACGAGCAGTTCCAGATGAATCACTGCTAAACGAAGCGAGAACAATGGCGGACAAGCTTGCAGCCCTTCCACACCAAGCAGTACAAGAGACCAAGCGAGCATTGAATCTTCATCTACAGGACTTCATCTTGCGAGCTGCACCTTTTGCATTGGCCGCAGAAGCGGAGTCGTTCATCACCGCCGACGTGAAGACCACCATTGAAAACTTTGGCAAGAAGAACAAATAGCTAGCCGTAGCATTGATTCTTGATGAATAGCTCTACCGAACCCACCACCAAGCCTGCGGCCAACGATGCCTGCTGGTGCGGTAGCGGGCGCAAATACAAACGCTGTCATCGCCCACTTGAAGGCCGAGTAATGCCTGGCGTTATTTCACCGATGCGATATGTGCCTGACCACATCGTCAAGCCCGACTATGCAGATTCTGGAATTGTCGGACGCTGGGACGAACCACGGATCAAAGACGAATCGGTTATCGCGAGAATGCGCGAGGCAGGGAGTTTGGCCGCTGAGATTCTTCGTTTGGCTGGCGAGCAAGTGCGTCCTGGTATCACAACCGATGAGATTGACATCTTTGTGCATGATCTCACGATTGAGCGGGGTGCCTATCCAAGCCCGCTGAACTACCACGGTTACCCAAAGAGTGTCTGCACCTCAGTGAACGACGTGATCTGTCACGGAATACCCGACTCCCGCAAACTCGAAGACGGCGACATTGTGAACATTGATGTCACCGCCTTCATTCACGGTGTACACGGTGATACGAATGCCACATTTTTTGTGGGAGACGTGGATGAGCAGAGCCGTGACCTTGTCAAAGTGACCGAGGAATGCATGTGGCGCGGTATTGATGCCGTACGACCGGACCGCCCGATTAGCGACATCGGCAAGGCGATTGAAACCGTTGCCAAAGCCCACAAATACGGAATTGTGCGGGCATTTATTGGCCATGGCATTGGTCAGCAATTTCACACTGATATCCAAGTCCTGCACTACTACGACAGCCGCAACAACATGATCATGAGGCCCGGAATGACCTTCACGATTGAACCGATGATCACGCTTGGAACCTGGCAGCACCGTGTGTGGGACGACGAGTGGACCGCTGTCACCACCGATGGCAGTCGCTGCGCACAATATGAGCACATGGTGCTCGTAACAGACACCGGAGTGGAAGTCCTGACCGGTGGAGCTGGTGCCGTTTCTCCGCACGCGCCCTACAACGCCTAGCGTTGTCACGTGCACCTGTTCCCCGATGACGAACGGTTTGTTCAATTCGACCGTGATGAGTGGTCCTTGCTGCGCGCAGCTACACCATTGACCATTAGTGACGATGAACTTGAAACTCTTCGCGGTATCAATGAACGAATCGACTTGCGAGAAGTCGCCGAGGTTTATCTTCCACTAACGCGTCTCATCAACCTTTATGTGAGTGCTACTCAAAACTTGCACAAGGTGTCTTCCACATTTCTTGGCACTATCGCACCGAAAGTTCCCTATGTGATCGGTGTGGCCGGCTCGGTGGCCGTTGGTAAAAGCACGTTCTCCCGAATTCTGCAGAACTTGCTGCAGCGTTGGCCCGACCATCCGAAGGTTGACCTGATTACAACCGATGGTTTCCTCTACCCCAACGCCGAGCTCGAACGCCGTGGGATCATGCACCGCAAAGGTTTCCCGGAAAGCTACGACACAAAGCATTTACTTCACTTCATGCGCGACATCAAGAGCGGTAAACCAACCTCGGCTCCCGTCTACAGCCACGTTGTTTACGACATCGTTCCTAATCAGTGTGAGACCATCAAGCATCCAGACATCGTGATTCTTGAAGGATTGAATGTGCTGCAGGTTGGAACCGAAGCAGACGAATTTGTATCTGATTATTTTGATTTCTCTATTTATATCGATGCCGAGGAATCAAAAGTACGCGAATGGTATGTCGATCGGTTCATGACTCTCAGAAAGACGGTCTTCCAGAATCCTGACAGCTTTTTCCGCCACTACGCCGATCTAACAGACGAGCAAGCTGTTGCGACCGCGGTTGATATTTGGGACGGAATCAATGGTCTCAACTTGCGGGAAAACATTGAGCCGACACGGGAACGCGCGTCATTAATCCTTCACAAAGGGAATGACCATCGTGTCAACAATGTTCGGTTGTTACGACTCTGATCACTCAGCGGTGGATGGCGTTTAGATAGTTGTAAACAGTGATGCGTGATACACACATTGCATCTGCGACATCTTCAACTGCACGACGCAGAATGAATGCCCCTTGATCATCTAAGAGTCGAATTGCGCGTTGCTTGTCTTCGCGTGAGAGATCGGACAACCGCCCCCCGAGGGTCTTTTCTACGCCGGTAATCAAGCGCTCTAACGCTCCATGCAATTGCGGCATTCGCACCGCCGCAATTGTGCTGCCCTCCCAGACAAGTGGAATGTCACCCGTTTGCATCTTGTCAGCACCAACAAATGTGCCACCGCAAGCATCGACGAGTGGCTTTACGGCAGTGAGCAGAGGATGATTTATGTAACTCATGAATCATCCCGTGCGAGGTGCACATTCACATGTGTTGCGCCGTTTGCGTACGCAGCAGTTACGAGATCCTTTACGATCACGGGTACCGACTCAATAGTGGTCCAAAACATGGATCCAAACGGGCCAAAATCAACCTGTACGCCGTGGGCTTGTACTGCTTCCACTGCGGCAGTCACGTGCCGGCCGGGTTCGCCATCAGTGAAGGGCTCAACGGTGAATTCAACGGCGACGCGCTCACTCATAGCCAAAGTTTACCGACCAAGGGCTTCATGCCACTTGCCCGCAAGCAAAGGGACAACAATCTCGATGCTGTCGGGAACAAACTGCTCACTTTGTAGGAGTTCCCTGGCCTCGTCAGGGTCAACCAGCCTTGCGGCTACCACCTCACCATCGGCAAAAACGTAAGGCCCATCGTGGACCAATTTGAAACAGTGTCCAATCACTCGAACTTCCTGATCCTCGTAGACGCCCTTGCCAAGCGACTCAAGTTCAAAGTCATCAGTGAGACCAATCTCTTCTGCAACTTCGCGTCGTGCTGACTCTGGATAGTTCTCACCCGAGCTAAGCACTCCGCCAACGGTGATGTCCCACAGGCTCGGCCAAACATCTTTATGAGGTGAGCGCTGATGCACTAGCAAACGCCCATCTGATGCAAAGACCGCAATGAAGGTACAACGATGCAGCAAATTGCCCGATCGCACCTCGGCGCGGGTAGCAACCCGAATTACTTGATCATCTTGGTCAACTACATCGACTAGTTCGGAACTTGAACCCATTACCTAGGAATAGCACGCCTCCATGACGGAATAGCATGACTCCATGACCACAACCGATCCCGGTGCCCTTACCGCCCAAGCCATTGAAAAACATGGCTCGCCTGCATCCGTCATCGACCAGGCAAAAGGAGTGTTTGACGACACTGTTGCGCTGCGCCGCAAGCTGCATCGCAACCCAGAACTTGGCAACGAACTGCCGATCACTCGTGAAATTCTTCTAGAGGCGCTTGCCGATCTACCACTTCAGTTGAATCTGCATAAGACCACAAGTGGAGTAGTTGCAGTCCTTGAAGGTGACAAACCCGGTGACACAGTGCTGCTTCGTGGCGACATGGATGCACTCCCCTTGCATGAGGACACAGGTCTTGATTTTGAATCTTCCAACAAGGGCACCATGCATGCCTGTGGACACGACACACATGTCGCGATGTTGGTTGGTGCAGCACGCATGTTGTGTGAGCGGAAATCTGACATCAATGGCCGTGTGATGTTCATGTTCCAGCCAGGTGAAGAAGGTTTCGGTGGCGCGCAGTTAATGATTGATGAAGGCATGTTGGGTGATACCACTCGCAAGGATGGATCCACCTCACCAATCACAGGTGCTTATGCACTACACATCACTTCGTCTATGCCCACCGGATGGTTCGCTACGAAGGCCGGCCCCGTGATGGCGTCGTCAGACGACATGCACATCAAAGTTATTGGTCGCGGTGGGCACGGATCAGAACCATTCCGCGCCTTGGACCCAATTCCGATCGCATGTGAGATTGTTCAGGCTTTCCAGACCATGGTTACACGACAGATCAATCCTTTTGATCCCACGGTCGTTTCCGTATGCGCGATCAAAGCAGGGACCGCATCGAATGTGATCCCGGAGTATGCAGAAATTGATGGCACTATCCGGGCAATCAGTGAAGCAACTCGAGTCAAGGTTCATGACCTCATCAAGCAAGTTGCCGAAGGAGTGGCAGCCGCACACGGTGCAGATATCGAGGTCACAGTGCGACGCGACTACCCAGTAACTGTGAACGATGCTGACAAATCTGACTTCATGATTGAACTTGCAACCACAATCACGGGAGCCGACAATGTGTTCCGACTCCCAAACCCAGTAATGGGAGCAGAGGACTTCAGTTTCGTACTGAACAAATTGCCTGGGGCAATGATGTTCCTTGGTGCAACGCCTCGCGACCGTGATTTCACAAAATCAGCACCAAACCATTCGAACCGAGTGTTCTTTGAGGAAGAGGCGATGATCAACGGAATGGCCGTATATGCAACGGCTGCCCTGCGTCATCTTGGTGCTCCACTGGGTTAAGTGGTCGAATGTGGATGTGAATACCGATCCACAATCAGCCAATGGCCCATTAACTGGAATCCGCGTACTTGATTTCACGCGCGTTCTGTCGGGTCCGCATTGCACTCGCATGCTGTGCGACCTTGGGGCAGATGTTGTGAAGTTTGAATCCCCAGAAGGTGACCTAACCCGATACTCGGCTCCGCGGGTGAATTCCATTGCCACCTACTTTGCACAGCAGAACACTGGTAAGAGATCGGTCAGTGTTGATCTTGCAATTGACGGTGCGACCGAGTTTGTTCACGAACTCGTGCGCCAAGCCGATGTGTTGGTGGAAAACTTTCGTCCCGATGTAATGACTCGCCTTGGGCTCGGGCCTACCGAAATGCTGAAGATCAATCCGCGACTTGTCTATGCATCAATTAATGGGTACGGGTCCACGGGCCCGTGGGTGAACCGTCGTGCTTATGCCTCGGTAGTTGGTGGCGAATCGGGTTTCACCGCTGCTCAAGCTGAGCCACTTGGTCGTCAACCAGTTAATGACCCACACAGTCATGCTGATGTTTACACCGGTATCGAAACGGCTTATGCGATTGTTGCAGCGCTCTTTCAGCGCGAACGTACAGGAAAGGGTCAATGGATCAACGTTTCAATGGCCGAGACCATGCTCTATGTCAACGAACACGTGCACAACCATCTGTACGAAGGACCAATTGATCCAAGTTGGATTCGTTCATTTCAACCAGGTGAGTATCCGATTCTCCAGCTAGCTGATGGTTCACACCTGGTCATTAGTGGCCATCCAGCAGAGAACGGAACCTTCGATATGTATGTGAAGGCGTTGGCCCGACCCGACCTCGCAACTGATCCACGTTTTGC
>JAFMEI010000095.1 GCA_017856815.1 Ilumatobacteraceae bacterium | reverse complement strand
TCATTCTGCCAGCCGAATGGCGCTATTGGTCATCCAAGTGGGTCAGTTATGTCCAGATAGAGCCCCGTGGCGAATAAAAACAGCACGAGTGCGACCACGACGAATGTGACCGGAACCATCTTGGAGATATCTGCGAAGTACCTTCGCCCACGTCGCGAACGCAACCGCTCATAAGTGGCAACTGCAGCATGACCACCGTCGAAGGGCAGCATCGGAAACATATTGAAAACTCCCACAAATACGTTCACAGCAGCCAACAGCAAAAGAACACCCTTTAGACCATCATCGCGACCGATCGCGCCACCAACTTGGGTGGCCCCAACCACCGTGGTTGGGCGCGATTCATCGCCAACAGAATCGGAATTAGTGAGGTGTTTCACACTGTTCATCGGATTGAGAGCGGTGACGACTCCCCGCGCCGAGGTGGCCGCCATGTCGACGATGTCACCAACTCCCCACCACAGCGAACGCAATGGATCCATGGTCTGGTAATCCCGAGATTGGGAATAAACACCGAGATACGGGGTCGACTTGGTCTCATCTGCTGGATGAGTGCCGAGAACAGCAGAGAGCACTAACTGCTGTCCCCCGCGCTCCACTTGCAACTCGATTTGATCACCAGGCGCATGACTCACAATCGTGCGCGAGAACTGGTCCCGCGTGCGCATCGCTTCACCGTCGATTGCGAGAATACGGTCACCGGATTGAAGCCCGGCGGCCGCTGCTGCGGTCTCGGCGGCTGGCGCTTCCATAATGCGGACTTCACCCGTCTCTTGATATCTCCCAGAAAATGAGTAAACGCCGACAATCAGAGAAGCGGCAATCACGAGATGCATCAATGAACCTGCAGTGATGACCAACATGCGTTTCGGATACGACTTCGCACGGTAGGTGCGCGATTCATCTTCGGGTTCAACTTCGTTGTCCTCGGAACTCATTCCAATAATGCGAACAAACGCCCCAATCGGAAAGGCGCGGATCCCGTATTCAACTTCGCCCCTCTGGACACTCCAGACCTTGGGGCCAAAACCCATGTAGAACTGCGTGACTTTCATTCCCGATCGCCGTGCGGTTACGTAGTGACCAACTTCGTGCAGAAATACAGAAATTACGAGACCAAAAACGAACACGAGTGCCCAGGGGTTTTCAATTCCGAGCCACACCAAAAGACCCAGCACGACCAACCCAACCCACCGTGCGTCTTTGCTCTGTTGTTCGGGGGCTTCTTCGGCCCCACCGATCAGGATTTCATTGCGGATTTTTCGATACCAGGTCATCTCACCTACTTGCTGCGAAGGACAGTACCCGCTTCCGCTCGCGCTTTTCTGTCGGCTTCGACGATATCGGCAACCTGTGACGGAATGCTCCCATCGTGGCGCTCAAGCGTGGCTTCAATCACATCGGCAATTTGGAGCCACTCAATTTGGCCGTTGAGGAACGCCTCCACTGCAACTTCGTTAGCGGCACTGATCCATGCAGGCGCCGTGCCGCCCATTCGCCCTGCTTCGTAGGCGATTGACAGGCACCTAAACGTTTCGGTGTCGGGTGGCGCAAAATCAAGCCGTGACAACTCCTGCCAATTAATTGCCCCAAAAGCTGTTCGGATTCGGGTTGGAAAACCAAGTGCGTAGCCAATCGGCAATCGCATATCGGGCATCGAGAGTTGGGCAATGGTTGAGCCATCACTGAATTCGACCATTGAATGCACAATGGACTGCGGATGTACCACCACCTCGATGTTGTCGTAGTCCACATTGAACAACTCATGAGCCTCGATAACTTCAAGCCCCTTATTCATCAAGGTCGATGAATCAATTGTGATTTTGGGCCCCATTGACCATGTCGGATGAGCAAGCGCATCAGCAATCGAGACACCTGCGAGATTCGCACGTGTGCGCCCGCGAAATGGTCCTCCACTTGCCGTGAGTACTAGCCGACCAACTTCACGATCCACATTGGTGCTGGAGCGCAAACATTGATGTAACGCACAATGCTCGCTGTCAACTGGCACGAGTTCAGCACCCGGAGTCTTGCGCAACGGCTGAACTACCGGCCCAGCAGCAATTAACGATTCCTTGTTCGCCAGCGCGAGCCGCTTGCCTGCCCGAAGCGTCGCTTCAGTAAGTGGCAATCCAGCGAATCCAACCACCGCATTTACGACCACATCTGCGGCCTCAACCAAGTCAGTGATGTTTGACGAAACTGTCACTCCAGGCAACGCCGAGGCAACACGATCAATCTCCGCAGGATTCGTGACAACTACCAGATCCGGACGGAACTCCTTGGCCTGCTCAATCAATACGTCAGACGAAGAGTGGACACTGAGTGCGGTAACTCGAAATTGCTCTGACTCAGCCCGAACTACATCGAGTGTTTGGGTTCCTATGGAACCCGATGATCCCCCAACAGCAACTCGGACTTGGGTCATCCGAGGTCAGGATGCCCAGGGTTCAAGCACCATCGTCAGGTAGTACACCGACGGCAGCACGAACAAAAAGGCATCAAATCGATCAAGCACTCCCCCATGGCCTGCGATCGAATTTCCGAAATCCTTAATGTCAAGATTGCGTTTGAACATCGACTCAACAAGATCACCAAGCGGAGCAGCTATTGCAATGACAATGCCGAGCAGCAGTTGTTCACCAAGAGAATTCCAAGTGTCGCTCTGAGAACCGATGATGATTGCGGCAATGATCGTGGCCACTGCACCACCGATCAAACCTTCGACGGATTTGTTTGGGCTGATCCATTCGCGCAGTTTCGTGCGCCCGACAGATTTACCGACAAAGAGCGCTGCGGTGTCATTGGCGACCACACAAATCGCAACCAATAAGAGAGTGTCCGTGCCCGCATTGGCAAAGCCAGCCCCATCAGTGGATAGTCGCAAGATCAGTGAGGCGAAGGAGCCAAGTAGTCCGATCCAGATAATGCCCAACGATGTAATCGCAATGTTCGGCATCGGACCAGACTGCACGTTGTCGGCACCCACAAAGCTGACCGCAGCAGCGACGAAGGCAAGCATCATCACCAGAGGCAATGTGCCGTCACCGAGCCAGTAAGCCGCTGCAGGCGCAGCGACACATGCAACCGTGCCAATCAAAGACGCGGGTCTGTAACCGCGTTCGGAAACTTTTGAATAGAACTCAACTGATGCGAGCCCGAGCGCGACGACCACAAATACAACGGCAGCGGCTGGCTTCCATAGCAGCGCCGCCAAAAACAGCGCTGCGATTACGAGACCAGCAGTAACGGCAGCCGGCATGTCACGATCGGATGTAGTTGCACGTGCAGGACGTCGAGTTTGACCAGTGCTGCCACCTCGCTGCACGGGGCGGCGACGCTCATCGGTGTAGTCACCACCGATGGCTACTCGATCACGTTGTGCATACATCGCGCCTGAAATATCGACGGCCTCGTCATCAAATACCGGTGGCGGCGTAACCGGCGCCGACGATGTGGGCTGATCAGAGCCTGAATCACCAAAGAGTGGGCCATCTGCAGTGATGTCGCGTCTCACGGGTCGCGAGTCGGCTGGGCGCATCGCAGTCCGAGTGGTGTCATCACCTGATCCAAATGAAGACCAGACGTCAGTTTCACCAGAAGGGGCTTCATCAATGAAGCGCGGAAGTTCACCGGTCGGCGGTTCACTCCAATGCGGCAATGGGCCAGTATCGCTCTTGCCAAAAGAAATTGCCGGCTGTTCATCGGTGTCGGGTTCGTTTGAGGCGCCAAAAGACACCGTTCCGAATTCATCACCGAAGTCAGTGCCATAACCACCACTCGGGTCACGGCCGTCGTCTCGCCTGCGATCGTCACTCATATTTTGCTCCCTTCCAGGAGAGGTGAACGCTCGTTGAGCTCACACCTCAAGAAGTTCGTGTTCCTTGCGCGTCAGCGCCTTGTCAATTGCTTCCACATGGTCGTGTGTGATTTTTTCTAATTCTTTTTCCGCACGTTCAAGATCATCTTTGGAGATTTCGCCATCTTTCTCTGCGGTCTCAAGCGACTTGCGAGCATCGCGCCGCACATTGCGCACTGCGACCCGCCCTTCCTCCGACATATTCTTCACTACCTTCACATACTCTTTGCGTCGCTCTTCGGTGAGAGCAGGAAATGCAAGGCGAATGACAACCCCGTCATTGCTGGGATTTAGCCCAAGATCAGCTTCTTGGATTGCCTTTTCGATTGCGGTGATCGAGCCCTTGTCGTGGGGCTTAACTACGAGCATGCGGGCTTCGGGCACTTGGAATCCAGCTAACTGCTGCAGTGGCACTTCAGAGCCGTAGTAATTGACCATCACGCGTTCGACAATCGCCGGGGTTGCGCGACCAGTGCGAACCGTCAAGAACTGATTCTGTACGTGGTCAATAGCGCGGTCCATCTTTTCGATGGCTTCCAGCAGGGTGTCGTCAATCACCCAACCAGCGTACCGATTTGTTCGCCCCGCAGAATGGACTTGATATTGCCCTCTCCCAACAAATCAAACACCACAATCGGGATTTTGTTGTCCATGCAGAACGTGATCGCCGTTGAGTCCATGACTTTTAGACCCTTATTAATCACATCCAAGTGGGAAATTCGGTCAAAACGGGTGGCTTTGGGGTCAATCTTTGGATCCGCTGTGTACACACCGTCTACTCCCGAATGCGTTCCCTTCAAGATTGCATCGGCTTCGATCTCGGCGGCGCGTAAAGCCGCGGCTGTGTCGGTTGTGAAAAACGGATTTCCTGTTCCGCCCGCAAGGATGACAACGCGACCCTTCTCAAGATGACGCTCTGCACGACGACGAATGTACGGCTCTGCAACTTTGGGCATCTCAACTGCGGTCATAACTCGCGAATGTTGGCCCACGCGCTCCAATGCATCTTGAAGAGCAAGACCATTCATGACTGTGGCAATCATTCCCATGTAATCCGCTTGCGCCTGGTCCATACCTTGGCCGGCACCTTTGAGCCCGCGCCAAAAGTTGCCACCACCGACAACGATTGCGATATCGACGCCTAGCTCTTCACGAGCTTCATGAATTTCAGTTGCAACCGTGTGCAACACATCGGAACTCAATCCAAAACCAGTGGGTTCAGCAAGAGCCTCACCCGACAACTTCAGAACCACCCTCTTCCAGTTGCGAGGCGATTCTGATTTGGTCATGTTGTCAGCCGATCTCCACTTGTGCGAACTTCACGATTTTTGCACCACCGAGCACCTGGCTGACGGACTGCTTGTCATCTTTGGCGTAGGGCTGCTCAAGCAGACACACATCCTTGAAGAATCCACCGATTCGACCCTCAACGATCTTGGCAATTGCCGCCTCGGGCTTGCCTTCGTTGCGGGTGATGTTTTCCAATGTGACGCGCTCTTTTTCGATCACATCAGCTGGAACATCTTCGCGAGCGAGGTACTTCGGACGGGCAAATGCGATATGAACAGCGATGTCATGTGCGAGTTCTTCACTTGCACCACTCAGTTCGACGAGCACCGCGTTTACGCCACGACCACCCTGGATGTGCAGATATGAATCGAGAACATTCCCAGGAGCTGCTTCAAACCGAACAACCTCACCGAGTTCAATCTTTTCCTTCAAGGTGATCTTCAGATCTTCAAGCTGTGCTGCACGCTCAGCCACGGCGCCTTCACCGTTGGCCCAAACCGCTTTAACTAATGCTTCAGCTTCGGCCTTGAACTGGTCGCTGCCTGCAACAAAGTCGGTCTCTGACTTCAACTTCACAATCGCTCCGACTGGGCAGTCAACATGAAGAGCAACCAAGCCCTGAGTGCTTTCGCGATCGTCACGCTTGGCGCTGGCTGCAAGACCCTTTTCGCGGAGCCACTGCTTGGCCTGCTCTAGATCGCCGCCAGACTCTTCAAGAGCCTTCTTGCAATCCATCATTCCTGCACCAGTCGACTGGCGCAGAGCTTGAACGTCCTTGGCTGTGAAAGACATCGGGATCACGCCTCCGGAGTTGTTGCGCGGGACTCACGCTCGGCTTGGGCGGCTGCTGCCTGACGACGCGCATCAGCTTGGGCGGCTGCAAACTCTGCTTCTTGCTCAGGAGTGCGCGTGGCTGGCGCTGCTGGTGCGGCCACGATTCCCTTCTTGGAAGCGATATAGCGACCCTCGATTACGGCTTCACAGACGACACGCGCCATGAGCTCGTTGGCACGAATTGCGTCATCATTTCCTGGAATTGGGAAGTTGATGAGGTCGGGATCGACATTGGTGTCAACCACGGCAACAATCGGCAGACCAAGCTTGCGAGCTTCGGTCACTGCGATGTGCTCTTTCTTTGTGTCAAGGATGAACACTGCATCGGGCTTGCGGCCAAGACCACGGATACCCGAGAGGTTCTTTTGCAATTTTGCAAGCTCGCGACCAAGAAGCAGTGCTTCCTTTTTGGGCATCGCTTCGAAATCACCAGACGCTTGCATGCGCTCGTATTCCTGCATCTTGCCTACACGCTTAGAGATCGTGTCGAAGTTGGTGAGCATGCCGCCGAGCCAACGCTCGTTGATGTATGGCATGCCGCACTTGTTTGCGTAATCGCGAATTGGGTCTTGCGCTTGCTTTTTGGTGCCGATGAAAAGAATCGTTCCACCATTTGCGGCAAGGTCACGCACATAGGCGTAAGCGGTTTCAATGCGCTCGAGGGTTTGCTCGAGATCAATGATGTAAATGCCATTGCGCTCGCCAAAGATGAAACGCTTCATCTTGGGGTTCCAACGACGGGTCTGGTGTCCGAAATGAACACCTGCTTCAAGCATCTGTCGCATACTGACGACGGCCATGTTGTTCTCCTCTCCTGCGGTTGCCAGCACTGGTTCCGCGTCGAGACGACCGCAGGTTGGGACCCGTGCAAATTTTCGGTCCAAAGGGTTTCGGACCGCTTGCAAGGCTACTTGAGTCACCCCTATCGCAAGCAAAACAACGCCGATAGGCCCTTAGGGCAAAAGAATGGCCCGCCGCGGATACATGAGAGCAG
>JAFMEI010000094.1 GCA_017856815.1 Ilumatobacteraceae bacterium | reverse complement strand
GCCAGATCGTCCAGATCATCGTGAGAGTTGCAATCGCACCCCAAACGAGCGGTGGAGTTCCGAGGAACGACAGGATCGTGAAACCCACTATCCCCAACAGTGAACCAACGAGGTCCCACTGATAAGCATCCAAGTTCTTAAGTTGCTTGAAAACACTGGCAATACCGCTACCAATGCACATGAGGATGAGCGCAACAATCAAAAACACCAACGGCAGCGCGAGTTCTCTTGGCGGCCCCGACGGTTTGTACTCCGTACCAAAGAAGATCAGATCATTCCCGTTCGAACGCAGTTTGACTGGGACAAAGTGCACCACGGCAACCAATGCCGACAGTGCTAGCGGCGTGTACTTGAGAAGACTGCGCCCTGTGCGATGTGAGTACAGAAACCCAAGACCAATACCCAAGAAACTTCCCAGCAACACCACATTTGAGAAGTAAGCGAGATAAAGAACGTTGGCACCAAGCCAGCGGATCAGCGCCAACTCAACAAACAACATGAGGAAACAAAGCGCTACAAGGCGCGTTCGTAACCAATTTCCCCTAGGCACGCCGTCAAAGTTAGCGCAGAAGAGAAATCAATGAGTTGAATTTCGATAGCTGGTCTTGCCGCGCCGTAAGACAATCATGCAGGCCCCAACAAAAAGCATCAAGATTCCGCCACTGAGTCGACCCATTTGCTTCGATCCTGAATTCGCCAGTGTCGTCACTGACTCCTCGACAGTTGTTTGAGTGCCGTCTGTTGTGACTTCAGGAGTGATTGTGGTTGTTGAATCAGATGCCGTTGTGGATGGTGCTGAAATCGGGCTAACGACTAGTGAAGTGCTCATTCCGGCAGCTGCATGGCCAGAAATTGTGCAAATGACGTTGTAGGTGCCCGCAGCCAACTCTCCAGTCACGGACGCAGATGATCCAGATGACATATAACTTGTTGAAATACCGGTGCCCTCTATCGCTATTACGTGGCCGAGTGATCCAAGATTGTCCACGTTGAGCACGAACTCGCCCTCATCAATAGAACTTTGGTCAAGATTGATAGAGAACTCGCTTGCATCGGCCTCAATAGTCGCAACACTCGCATTCGCCTGAGTGGCAGCACTAACAATCGGGAGTGCTGATACGAGCGCAAGCAAACAAACTTTCATTACAGAGTGTTCTCCCTTTTTGTGGACCAATCCTGAAGCGAATCTACATCGGATTTCTAAAGCCCGATTATCTAAATCGATTTCATCTATTCATACGAGGCAACAATCAACCAATTACCGTTCTGCAACCTGAGCAGCATGGGTTGTTCTGAATTCATCCTCCCTGCGATCACTATTTGCATCTGCACAATTCGTAACGCTCGGTCGGAGTCCCACCATCGCTCTTCAATCGGCCACGGCCCCGCCCAAGTAAGGATCTCTTGTCGGGCACCGTCTGCTCTTAACACCCACTGCGGGATCGCCGTGAGCTCACATCTCCGTGTCACCCCAACCGCTTTCCCTGAACGGTCCAGCAGTGAAGTGCGCTCAGGGCAAACGAGGGCCACCGCGGGCAAAGGGCTGGGAAGCAAACCACTCCATGGCCCTTCATGGCGAGCTGGTTTTTGCATCCGTGAAGTGTGCTCAATATCTGTGAGCTCAACATCAAGTGCTGGCACCATTGCAAATATTGCAGTCGCGTCACGCCCTCCACACCACTGTGCGAGACAAACCGCTTCCGCACCGAGTGTGGCCGAGAGTTTTCCCGCCAGCCGCATCGCATCGGTGTCAGTGCCTGAATGATCTCCCCACAGAGACAATTGCTCGCTGTTGCTGGGTCGAGTTGCATGTACGCGGAATCGGGCTAGCACTACCCCGGCTGTGACGTTGGTGGCATGCAACCACTCTTCAAGTTGCCAGCGAGCACGCTCGACCATGGCTCTTGCGGTGAAACCAGACGCAAAGTTCCAGACCCGCTCGCACTCTTCGGCGTGGTCGGTTTCAAGTGTCAACGTGAACTGGGTGCAAAGTCTTGAATCACGCGAAAGATTGCTAATCAATTCATCAACTACCGCCCGCACCCCAAACACAATCTGCTCAGCGAGCTTTAGAGGCTCCTCAAATGCGACTTCTCGGATTAACTCCTCATGTGGCTCAGAAAAATTCGTGAGAGATATTTCATTGCCATTGCATAAATGCCATATGCGGACACCATCCGTGCCGAACCGATCCCGAAGCAAGACATGATCAACCAGTGCGAGTGATCCGAGGGTTTTGTAACCCAAATGCACAAGAGTGTCGATTAGATCAGAGGGGGCAACGAGCAGCTCTGACAAGACGCGCAAAGGCACAGGTGCAAGAAATGCGCTGTCACCCAAAGCCGGCACGACGGTGATCGTTTTGTTGTACGCAGCCACGAATGAAGCAAATGCCGTATCTGCAACTCCGACCCCCACCTTGCTCGCTACCGATCGGAATCGATGATGAACATTCGTTGCCAACTTGTTATCTCCGCCTAGTCGGCGCGAAGGACCACGCACCGGAAACGAGATCCAGTTCGTTTCATCAGGGAGGCAACCGCCGGCGAAAAGGTTCGAGACGTCCGCCAACATTTCCTGGGCGGCATCCAGCGCTACCGAAGTATCAAAGAGGACCGTGCACCTACGAGTGGATGGATACATGGTGAAGCCTCAATCGTTTTGGTGACATCGGTGCTGCGTGACGCACCCGCACGTGGAGTTCGAGATCTCGATGAATCAGGTGCCCATAGCCACTGAGCAGACCTTCCCATCTCTCGTTAGTTGTTTCAAACACGATGTCGGCTTGTGTGTAATCGCTATTGAGAAGAATCAGAGTTGAAGAACAGGTATTTGCTCTCGCTTGCAGGCGTCTCGCATCTCTCAGCACAACCTCACCGTGCACAAGAACAGCCGCGCACGAATCAAGGCACAGTGCGGTTGCTGAACCAAGATCCTCGGCCGTGATCCAAAGAGTGCGCTCCAATGCAACACCAGCTTCACGTGCTGCTGCCGGATTGATGGACCGCGTGCTGCTGACAATCGCACACCAACCACCCGTATGGCACGCACTCGCCAAAAGACGTAGACCCAAACTCACGGCCGATCCGCCAAAACAAGAAATCGTGCGGCCACGAGCAACGCCAAGTTCAGGGAACACCTCCGCCACTTCTTCAGGGAGTCGGATTAGTCGTTCGGTAAGGGTGCTCGCTTTGAAAACCCCGGGTACGCCCGATGCGAGACCATCAACACCATTTAGAACCCTGGCCGGATCCGAACCACTTGCCATGGGGATACAGTAGCGAACATATGTTCGTATATTTCAGTGCGCCATCAAAGTGGCGGCTACAGCAGTTAGCCCTTGGCTGCCCACCGAGCACGAGCCGCAGCGGAACGCTCAAGCAAGTGTGCAGGCACACGTGAATCAACTGCAGGACCACCAGCAGCCGGTGCCGAATCCGCAGCTGGCGTCGCGGCGAGCTCTTCTGCGACGAAGTCTTCAAACGACGGCGGCTCCATACCGGGCTTCCAATATTGATAGAGATCGCGAATGATCTCATCCAGACCATCAGCGGTCTGACCCCCTGAAAGTTCAACCGTTATCAGATTGCCAAAAACATGAACAGCTTCTGCTTTGCCCGCAGCGAACATCCGTGCGGCGAGAACCGCGCCAGGGGTAACCGCACGACCAGTACCCACACTGAGGGTGTACTTCTCGTGCCCTGAGCCAGTGAGCAAACGGTTGGTCTCAAATCGAACCACTTTGGGGTCCCGAGTGGACTTACGACTTACAACAACTGGCTGTCCCATGCCTCCTGACGATAGTTGCCAAGTCGGGCGTCATCAGAGTTCTTGACCAGGTTTTTATGGGCGGTTTCGCACCGATACCCTCGGTGAGGTGCAGAACATTCCCACCCTTGAAGAATTCACCGCCCAAGCCCAAGCCTTTCTAGATGCGAATGCCAAAAAGCGTGCACCAAAGAAAGCCTTCGTATGGGGTGAAGGTGACGACGCTTTCACTGCCGCTGAAGATCGTTCCCGTGAAAAGGAACTCGAAGGCGTGCATGCTGCAATGAAATGGCGGCAGACAAAATTTGATGCCGGCTTTGGCTGGATCAATGGCCCAACCGAATTCGGTGGAGCGAATCTGCCAGCCAGCCACGATCGCGCGTTCAGCGCATTGGAGGCTGAGTATGACCTTCCATCACAGTTCTGCTTCAACATCGGCCTCGGAATGGTTGCGCCAACAATCCTCGCTCACGCGTCGGATCACGCTAAAAATCTCTACCTGAAAAAACTCTGGCGTGGTGAGATCATCGGCGCGCAGTTGTTCTCTGAGCCAGGTGCAGGATCAGACCTCGCATCACTCCAGACCAAAGCAATCCGTGACGGCGACGAATGGGTGATCACCGGCCAGAAAGTGTGGACCTCTGGAGCCCACTACTCCGATGTCGGTGAAATCATTTGCCGCACCGATGTTGATCTTCCCAAGCACAAGGGTCTCACTGGTTTCATCATCGACATGAATGACCCAGCTGTAGAGATCCGTCCGCTCAAGCAAATGAGTGGTGCTGCTGGATTCAACGAGGTATTTATCAACGAACTCCGCGTGAAAGATGACCACCGCCTCGGTGATGTGAACAACGGCTGGAACGTTGCACTCACCACGCTCATGAACGAGCGCTCAGCAATCGGCGCGAACAACCACAGCGATAGCGACATGTTCGAAAAGCTCATCGCGATGGTGCGTCACTTCGGGCTCGACAAGGATCCTCTGATTCGCAACGAACTCGCAAGCATTGTGATGCATTACCGAGTCGCTGGCCTCAACTCTGCTCGCGCACTTGCGCGCCTTCGTTCAGGACAGATGCCCGGGCCAGAAATGTCCACCGCGAAGATGGCACTCACCATGAACCAAGCCCGCGTGGTGAACTTCCTAACTCATGTTCTTGGTCCAAAGCTGCAAGCCGATACCGGCGAATGGGGCACCTATGCGTGGTCAACCATGGTGCTGAATGCTCCTGGTCTACGAATCGCTGGTGGCACCGACGAGGTCATGCGCAACATCGTGGGTGAGCGCGTGCTTGGCCTACCAAAGGAGCCTGGCATTGACTCCAACTCGCCGTTCCGCGACCTAAAGGTCGGCACTCAGAAATAGTCGCGCGCATTTCTGCACAGCGCGATTTAGTCAAACAATCCAGGCGTTGCTGACTCTCCAGTTAGTTTTTCCATGAAGTTCCATGACTTGCGGTGAATGTCGCAGAGTCCAGACTCAATCAACTTGGCGCGCTGTTTCGCACATGGGTAACCCTTGTTGGTATCAAATGCATAGCCGGGGTAAGTGGCGGCGTATTCGCGCATCATGCGATCCCGTGAAACCTTGGCCAAAATTGATGCCGCCGCCACTGATAGCGACAGGTCGTCGGCCTTGACGCGCATCTCTACTCTAGGAAGCAACGGCGACACAAAGTTCCACTTACCATCAGCAATCGCCGCGGTGCGACGAATACCACCAGGCCCTAGGTCTAGGCCGTCAATTGCGCGTTTGGTTGCCACCTTCTGCGCGCGCGACATTCCAAGTTCGTCACATTCCGAACTAGAGACCACGCCAAGCGCCCATGAGGTAGCCCAAGAAGCCACTTCATCAAACATGGCTTCACGTTTTTTCTCTGTGATCTTTTTTGAATCACGTACTCCGTCGGGGTCACCACCATCTGGCGGCACGACCGGAATCAGCGCCGCACATACGACCAATGGCCCAGCCCAAGCACCTTTTCCAACTTCATCGATTCCGACTACTGAATGGAAGCCATCTCCGTAGAGCATTTGCTCCAGATCGCGACTTGGACCATTCATCTCATTAATGCTCGCTTGGCGATGCCAGCAGCGCCTCTCCACTCAATTCGTTTCCGCTCCACGCTGGGTCATTGGCCATAGATGTCACCGGCAACACCGAGGTGTCGGAGGCCTCCCACAACACCGCGGCTCGCTCAGCGTGCCAGCGCACGGCGTATCCGACCGTTCCACTTCCCGCGATAAGACCGTGAACTTCAAAGTTCACTCCGAGCCAAGTTTCACTTGGATTACCAAGGCGCGCTGCGGTGAGCAACGGAACAATGTCAACACCAGATTGCGAGTGTTGAACTCGAGTGCGTGCGAACTCACAGTCAATGCGCAACAAACGCTTCAATGGCGATAGTGCGTAAAAGTCACCAGGCGTTGGGATCTCAGTGAATCGAGTGTTCGTGCTGAGTTCAGCATGCGCGAGCCTGACATCAGAAGCAGCCGTGTATTGACCCATCTTGTGGAGCGCAAAAGTGGCTCCCGACAACACTGCATCCACAAACCACGGGGCCACTTCAGTTGTTTTGCTGCGTCGCAGCAATGGACGCAACAGCCCCCCGCCTCGTTTTGCCTTCAACAATTCTTCGATTGCAGCTACGTAATCATTGAGCTCAACATCGTTGAGTTTTTCGCCAAGACGAATCGACTCTGTGGTCGCCACAACCTGATCCGCTACGTCGTTTTGCTCGGCAACACCCATAAGTAGCGCAGCCCGAATTGAGTTCGCCTCTTTCACTATTCCGTGGTCAGGCAAGTTGTATCGGGTCGCACCACTGAGTGCTTTTTCCCACCCCGAAGCAACTTGGTCGACCGATGGCAGGGACTCAATCTGCTCGCGTGAGAGCACGCCCGCTGCGCCATAAACAAACCGCAAACTCGCTTGGTGGCCAATGGGATGGATCACCGCATCCGCAGGGAATCCCACATGGGCGAGCATCTTTGCCTGCGTGATTTCATCGTGCATCGGCACCGGATTGCGCACCGTGCGCCACGCTGGGTCCGATAAAACGACTGCAAACGGAAGTGTCGATTCATTGCGAACTTCAAAAACAACAACACCACCGTGGTCGGCAACACAGTAGGCAAGAGTTGTGACATCGCCAGTTGGCACACGCATCTTTGTGACCACGATCGGGAACCCGTCGCGAGTGGTTTGGCGCACACTCGCATCCGCGCTCGGGTCATACCAACGATCATCACCAGCAATTACCCAACGCAAGAGTTTTGAGTTTCCAAAATGAATG
>JAFMEI010000093.1 GCA_017856815.1 Ilumatobacteraceae bacterium | reverse complement strand
GAATCAACGGCACGGCCTGACGCTGCATGTTCGCACCCATGAGTGCGCGGTTTGCATCGTCGTGCTCGAGGAACGGAATCAATGCGGTAGCAACAGAAACGATCTGCTTTGGCGAAACGTCGATGTAGTCCACTTCTGACGGCGGTACGAAACCGATGTCTGTGGTGGCACCGAAGAACGATTCGGCTTCGAGCATCTTGCGCAGATCCTCAAGGCTTGCTGCCTGTGGTGAACGACGCACGAGCACGCGCTCATCGCGGAATGTGCCATCGGCGTTGATCGGCGTGTTGGCCTGAGCAACGACGTAGTTCTCTTCTTCGTCGGCGGCCATGTAAACGATCTTGTTTGTGACCTTGCCGTTTTCAACCTTGCGGTAAGGAGTCTCGATGAAACCAAACTCATTCACGCGTGCGTAGGTGGAAAGCGCACCGATAAGACCGATGTTCGGACCCTCAGGCGTTTCAATTGGGCACATACGGCCGTAGTGCGAGAAGTGAACGTCTCGTACTTCAAAGCCTGCGCGCTCACGTGAGAGACCGCCGGGTCCGAGTGCTGACAAGCGGCGACGGTGGGTAAGACCCGACAGTGGGTTCACCTGGTCCATGAACTGTGACAACTGCGAAGTACCAAAGAACTCCTTGATCGCAGCCACAACCGGACGAATGTTGATGAGGGTTTGCGGGGTGATCGCTTCGACGTCTTGGGTGGTCATGCGCTCACGCACAACTCGCTCCATACGTGAAAGACCGATGCGAACCTGGTTCTGAATCAATTCACCAACCGAACGAATACGACGGTTTGCGAAGTGGTCCTGGTCGTCGAGACGGTAGCCCGGCTCCTGCTTCACGAGGTTCAACATGTAGGAGATGGTTGCGAGAACTTCGCAACGGCTCAACACGTCTTGATCTTCTGCAGGAAGATCAAGGTCGCTTGCCTTCAGGTTGAATTCCTTCTGCACGAACTTGAGCTCGTTACCGAGTTTGCGATTCAACTTGTAACGACCAACGCGGCTGAGGTCGTAGCGACGGCTTTCGAAGAATGCGTTGTTGAAGTAATCAGATGCACTCTTCAGGGTCGGTGGTTCGCCCGGGCGTGCACGCTTGTAGATCTCAACAATTGCTTCGTCACGGGTTTGTGCAACGTGACGCTCTTTTTCCCACTGCCCTTCAAGGAAGTCGAAGTGGTTCACGAAACGATCGATGAAGCCTGGGAAGTTTTCTTCGTCGTAACCAAGTGCGCGAAGAAGCATGAAGATGCCGATGCGGCGCTTGCGTGCCACTCGTGCACCAGCAGTTACGTCCTTGCCGGGCTTGTGCTCAACGTCAAACTCCAACCACTCACCGCGGTAAGGATGGATAGTGCCCTTGACCAACTGGTGCTTTGACAAGTTACGGAGGCGGTAACGCTCACCGGGTTCGAAGATCACACCAGGTGAACGCACGAGCTGCGAAACAACAACACGCTCGGTGCCGTTGATGATGAAGGTGCCCTTTTCGGTCATCTTCGGGAAGTCGCCCATGAAGACAACTTGCTCTTTGATTTCACCGGTGTTGCGGTTCATGAAACGCGCGCGTACGAAGATCGACGCTGCGTAGGTCATGTCCTTCTCGCGGCACTCCTCCACCGTGAACTTCGGTGGCGGGCAAAGGTCTTCGTCTTCGGGATCAAACTCGAGCTCGAGACGCAGAGTGTCCGAGAAGTCGGTGATCGGCGAGATGTCGTTGAATGTTTCAACGAGGCCCTGCTTCAAGAACCACTCATAAGAATCGCGTTGGACCGAGATGAGGTCCGGAATCTCAAGGGGTTCAGCGAGGTTGGCGAACGAATACCGTTCGCGATTTGCAGAGCGCGTGGCCACTATTTTCTCCTCGTCAGACAAATGTCAGGTCGATTGGCGAACGTGTATGCAGTGGCACGCTGACAAATGGAAATAGAGAAAAAATGTCCAAAAGGGCGTGGCACAGCAACTTTCCACGCTATCGTGCGCCGACCCTCGCCTGCAAGGGGACTGAGAAATAGAGCCTGCCCCACCGGGCGGCCCCGCTTGGGGAAGCACGATAAACACCAAAAACGGTTCCGTCAAGCACCTCAGAGCCCAAATTCATAGTTTTTGGGCAAAAAACAGCCCCGAGGCCGAGGCCCCGGGGCTGGAATTCCGGTCCGAGCCAGGTTGCCCTGGCCGGGTCGAGTCGCTCTTGGTGCGACTTACTTCACTTCGACGCTGGCGCCGGCCTCTTCGAGCTTGGCCTTGGCCTTGGCGGCGTCGTCCTTGTTGGCCTTTTCGAGCACGGGCTTTGGTGCGCCGTCTACGAGGTCCTTGGCTTCCTTCAGACCAAGGCTGGTGAGCTCGCGCACAACCTTGATGACCTGGATCTTCTGTGCTCCACCGTCGGTGAGGATGACATCGAATTCATCCTTCTCTTCTGCGGCAGGTGCAGCAGCGCCACCACCGGCAGCAACAGCAGCAACTGCAACTGGTGCAGCAGCGGTAACGCCAAACTTCTCTTCGAACGCGTCGAGGAGTTCCTTCAACTCGATAACCGAAAGGGCCGAGATGCCCTCGAGGATGTCTTCCTTTGTAAGAGCCATTTTGCTCATTCTCCTTGTTTTGAAATTTCTTGAAATTGATTACTTACTGAATTGAGTGACCAGCGAATTACGCGGCCTTTTCTTTTTCTGCGATGAGTGCCGACAGGCCGTACGCGAAGTTGCGTGGCAGTGCCTGCAACAATCCGGCGGTCTTGACCAGCGGTGCTTGCAGTGCGCCTGCGAACTGTGCGAGAAGAACTTCGCGCGGCGGGAGATCAGCGAGTGCTTCGAGCTCCTTAGCCGAGATTGACTTTTCGCCGAGAACACCACCTTTCACCACCAGCAACGGATTCGTCTTCGACTGTTCTTTCAGCACTTTGGCTGCAGCGGCTACATCACCTTTCACAAAAGTGATTGCGGTGGGTCCAACGAGGAATTCCTCGATGTTGGACTTTCCGGCTCCGCGTGCACCAAAGCGCGCCATCGTGTTTTTGTACACCTTGTACTCAGCACCAACGCCGCGGAGTTCACGACGAAGGGTCGCGAGCGCAGCAACGGTCATACCGCGATACTCAGTAACAATGGCAGCATCGGCGTCGGCGAACTTCGCCTGCACCTCTTTGACTACAGCAACCTTGTCGGGTCGTGGGTTTGACATTTACACCTCCTCTCGTATCTGCTTCGGGGCACCCGCTTTGCAACGGACACCACACCGAAGCGACACGAGGGGTTCATACCCACATGCGTTCCGTGAAGTTTCCGCCTCGTTTGGCGACTGGTGTCATTACCCGGCGAACCGGACCAAATGTCTGTGGCGAGCAACCTGTTGGTTGTTAGGACTTCAAACTCTAGGCGTTGGCCTCAACTGGCTTCAAACGGTTGAGATCAAGACGAATTCCTGGGCCCATCGTGGAAGAAACGGTGATCTTCCTGAGGTAACGACCCTTTGCTGACGCGGGCTTTGCGCGCTGGATTTCGTCCAGAACAGCTCGCAGGTTCGCCTCGAGTGCCTCAACGGTGAAGGAAGCCTTGCCGATCAACACGTGCACATTGCCGTAACGATCGGTGCGGTATTCAACCTTGCCACCTTTGAATTCAGAAACTGCGCGGCCGGTGTCTTGCGTAACTGTGCCGGTCTTCGGGTTTGGCATCAAACCACGTGGACCAAGAACACGACCAAGCTTTCCGACCAAAGGCATCATGTCTGGAGTTGCGATCATGAGATCGAAATCCATGTTGCCCTTTTCGATTTCAGCTGCGAGATCATCTGCGCCAACGATGTCAGCACCGGCATCTTTCGCTGCCTGGGCGGCATCACCAGCTGCGAACACTGCAACGCGAATGTTCTTGCCAGTACCTGATGGCAACGCAACGGTGCCACGAACTGCTTGATCAGCTTTACGTGGATCAACACCGAGACGGATTGCAACTTCGACAGTTTCGTCGAACTTTGCAGACGCGGTCTGCTTGATGAGTTCACAAGCCTGTGTTGGCGTGTACTCATCATCACGGTTGTAACGCTTCAACGCGTCGATGTACTTCTTACCTTGTGGCATATTGCCTCCCTCATCTAGTAACCGGTCAGGCGAGGTAGTCCTGCTCTCGGTATGTGTTTACTTAAGAATCAAACGACCTTGAGGCCCATTGAACGCGCAGTGCCGCGAACTTGCTGCTTGGCAGCTTCGAGGTCATATGCGTTCAGGTCGGGCATCTTGATCTTTGCGATCTCTTCGATCTGTGCTTCAGTCACCGTGCCAACAACTGCCTTGCCCGGTGTCTGTGAACCCTTTGGCAACCCAGCCTTCTCGCGCAGGAGAACTGGTGTTGGTGGGGTCTTCAGAATGAATGTGAAAGAACGATCTTCGAAGATCGTGATTTCAACTGGGATGATCGTGCCGGCCTGAGCTTCGGTAGCGGCGTTATACGCCTTCACGAAGTCCATGATCGCAATACCGTGTGGACCGAGAGCGGTACCAACGGGGGGCGCCGGCGTAGCTTTGCCCGCCGGGATCTGGATCTTTACGATCGCTGCAACTTTTTTCTTTGCCATAGTCCTGTTTCCTTGTTGAGCGATTCTGCTAGAGCTTCGCTACCTGACTGAAATCGATCTCCACCAGGGTCTCGCGACCGAAGATATTCACGAGAACCTTGAGCTTCATGTGATCGGCGTTAATTTCGGCGATCTGGCCCGCAAAGTCAGCAAATGGGCCTTCCTTGATGCGCACGCTCTCGCCCACCTCGTAGTCCAGCTTCGGCTTGCGGCGTGCTGTGACGTCCTTGCCGTCTGACTTCGCGGTGAGGAACTTCTCGACCTCGCGCTTGGTCAGCGGGGTTGGCTTCTGGCCACGCTGGCTCTGGCCAACGAAACCCGTGACACCTGGGGTGTTGCGGATGCAGTACCAAGTGCTGTCGTCCATCTCGCAACGCACGAGCAAGTAACCAGGGAAGATCTTCTTCTGGACGGTCTGCTTACGACCACCTTTGAATTCCACAACCTCATCGGTTGGAATCTTGATTTCGTAAATGAAATCCTCCATAGCCATTGACTGGATACGTGACTTCAGGTTGGTTTCAACCTTCTTCTCGTAACCCGACTGCGTGTGCACGACATACCACTGGCCAGGCTGATACGCAGGGACAGCTTCTTCTTCGTCCTCTTCGATTGTCTCGTCAGCAGCAACACCTTCGGTGAGATCAAAGGTCTCGATCTCTTCGGTGTTGTCGCCAACTTCTTCGGTGATGATTTCGTCAGTCATATCAGTCCTTGTAGAGCCAGCCGGAGAACAAACCAAACAGCGAATCCAGACCGCCGATGTATGCAGTAAAGATCACCACTGTGACAAGCACGATGATCGAGTAACGACGAATCTCTGGCCACTTCGGCCATGCAACCTTGGTCATTTCCTCGCGAACTTCGCGCAAGTACTGGAACAACCCGACCCGCTCGCTCTTCTCGCGTTGAGCCGGAGCATTACGAACTGGGGCACCCTGATCATTCAGGGCTCCCATGCGCTTAAGCGCTCGCTTTTGCTCGCGGTTGAGGTCTTGTGACATTTCGTTTCTCGTTTACTTGCGTTTCTTCTTTGCAGGGCAGGAGGGACTCGAACCCCCGACCGTCGGTTTTGGAGACCGATGCTCTACCAACTGAGCTACTGCCCTTTGGCGAGTTTCCGGGGAATCTCGCTTCCAGGATCCCCTAGCGGGTTTCCTTATGGAGAGTGTGTCGGCGATCGCGGGCGCAGTACTTCTTCATCTCTAGACGCTCGCGGTCGTTGATCTTTGATTTCATCGTGATGTAATTACGCTCTTTGCACTCTGTGCATTCGAGCGTGATTTTCACGCGCTTGTCGTTACGCGGCATGGTGCCTCACTTAATGATCTTGGTGACGCGACCTGCGCCAACAGTACGGCCACCCTCACGGATAGCAAAACGCAAACCTTCATCCATAGCAATCGGCTTACCCAACACAACACTCATGGTCACGTTGTCACCAGGCATCACCATCTCAGTACCCGACGGCAAATTCACAGTGCCAGTCACATCAGTAGTACGGAAAAAGAACTGCGGACGATAGTTATTGAAAAACGGCTTATGACGGCCACCTTCTTCTTTGGTCAACACATAAACCTGACCCTCGAAATCGGTGTGAGGAGTAATCGAACCAGGAGCACAAAGAACCTGACCACGCTCAACATCTTCTTTCTTAGTGCCACGAAGCAGTGCACCAATGTTGTCGCCAGCCTGGCCCTCATCAAGAAGCTTGCGGAACATTTCAACACCAGTACAAGTCGTCTTTTGCGTGTCACGCAAACCAACAATCTCAACTTCGTCACCAGTGTGAACCTTGCCCTGTTCAACCTTGCCGGTCACAACAGTTCCACGACCAGTAATCGTGAACACATCCTCAATCGGCATCAAGAACGGCTTATCAAGATCACGCTTCGGTTCTGGGATTGACTCATCACAAGCAGCCATCAACTCCATGATCTTGTCCTGCCAAGCCGAATCACCCTCAAGAGCCTTAAGTGCAGACACCTTCACAACAGGCGCATCATCACCAGGGAACTCATACTCATTCAACAACTCACGAACCTCAAGCTCAACAAGCTCAAGAAGTTCCGGGTCATCCACCATGTCGGACTTATTCAAAGCCACAACAATGTAAGGAACACCCACCTGACGAGCAAGAAGCACATGCTCACGGGTTTGAGGCATCGGACCATCAGTAGCAGCAACCACCAAAATCGCGCCATCAACCTGCGCTGCACCAGTAATCATGTTCTTGATGTAGTCAGCATGCCCAGGCATATCCACGTGCGCATAGTGACGCTTCTCGGTTTCGTACTCAATATGAGCAATCGAAATCGTGATACCACGAGCCTTCTCCTCAGGAGCCTTATCAATCTGATCAAAAGGCGTGTAATCAGCCAACCCACGATCCGCCAACGTCTTGGAAATCGCAGCAGTCAACGTCGTCTTACCATGGTCAATATGACCCATCGTGCCGATATTCACATGCGGCTTAGTGCGCTCAAACTTTGCCTTGCTCATTG
>JAFMEI010000092.1 GCA_017856815.1 Ilumatobacteraceae bacterium | reverse complement strand
TGCCGGGATGCATGAAATTGATTCCCATTTCAGCAACGCACCGTTGACTGAAAACGCCCCGTTTTTACTTGGAGCGCTTGACACCTATTACTCGCGTCATTTTGGAATGCATTCGCGTGCAGTTGTGCCTTATTCATCAGCGCTCAGGATGTTCCCGGCATATCTTCAGCAATTAGAAATGGAAAGCAACGGCAAGCGCGTTGATCGAGACGGCAAAGAAGTTTTGCGATCAGCGGTACCAGTTTGGGGTGGTGCGGGCACCGATGGTCAGCATGCGTATTTCCAATTCCTTCATCAAGGGACAGAGTTTGTACCTGTTGATTTCATCGGCTTTGCCCAGACACGCTCTACCAGTTACGGAAGTAAAGAAGCCCATGAAGTTCTGATTGCGAACATGGTTGCGCAGATTGAGGCCTTAACAACGGGCACCACGGTTGCCGCAGATGGGAAGGTTGATTCCCATCGTGCATATCCAGGAAATAGGCCAACGAATGTGGTTCTTGCACCCAATTTGTCAGCGCGAGTGCTTGGTCAGTTGATTGCACTTTATGAGCATCGCGTATTTGTTCAAGGTGCAATTTGGAACCTCAACAGTTTTGATCAGTGGGGAGTCGAACTCGGCAAGGGGATCGCCGAGAGCATTGTGGGCGAGCTTCGCGAACTCAAAGAAGGCGCAAATGGGCACTCCGATTCACCTGTTGCTGGGGCAACGAAGCCCAGTGCAATTTCCCAAAATCTCGTGTTGAAGTGGTTCAAATCACAACTACACTGACTCGCCATGCCAAAACCCGTTGACACAACTGAGCGGCTTTTCAACCTGATTTTGTTGCTTAAGACCACCCAGGATTGGCTAACTCTTGAGGACATCTGCAACGAACTCCAGCCGCGGTATCCAGAGTCTCGCGGCGCTGCGCGTCAGGCTTTCGAGCGCGATAAAAAATCAATCGGCGCGATGGGAATTGTGATCGACAAGATCACTCTCGCTGGTCACCAAGCCGGTCAGATGGGATATCGCATTGATCCTAAGAAGAATGAACTCCCAAACCTGAATCTTTCCGATGAAGAAGAATCAGTGCTGCGTTTTGCACTCGGCGCTCTCAGTATTGAAGGGTCGCTCAAAGACGGTGCGCTCGTTAAGTTGACCGGTGACGGATTCTCTGTTGATAGTTCGGTGTCTGGATCGATGGTGATTGACCTCCACGCTCCGCTTGCAATTCTTCCTGTGGTTACAGATGCTGCAGCCACCCGTACAGAATTAGTAATCACCTATGCGGGAAAGAAGCGAACCATTCATCCCTATGGGGTTCTCGCACGTGGTGGCCACTGGTATGTGATTGCCAATGATCCGGCAAAGGGTGAACTGCGGCGCTTCCGTCTTGATCGTTTAGAAAAGCCAACCACGGTGGGTGGCCCTGGCGCTTTCGAGCGCCCTGTCGGATTCGTACTGCGTGATCAATTCCCCGATGATCCAAAAGTGATCAACGATGACCCCGAAGCGCGCGATGACTTCGCAGTTGTGCGCGTGCAAAAAGAGCTCGCTTCGGGCGTGGAACGCGAACTCGGCTCATCGAGCATCGTGCGGCGTGATCCCAACGGTGATGTCACTTTCAAAGTTCCGTGCGCCAATCGCTGGGCATTTCGTTCGTGGGCGCTCGGCATGGTTGATCGCGCTGAAGTTCTCGAGCCTGCGGCAGTTCGTAACGAGGTCATTGATTGGCTAAAAGGGGTGGATCATGGATGACACCTCGGACATGAACAAGCCGCTCAAGGCCCGGGGCCCCCGCTCCGCTGAAGACCGTGTCAAAGGGCTCCTCGTGATGCTCCCTTGGCTAGTACAGGAACGCCGTGCTGTTCCGCTGGCAGAGATGGCTGAGCATTTCGGCATGTCGGTACAACACTTGGTGAAAGACCTCGAACTCGCAACACTCTGTGGGCGCCCTCCGTACACGCCTGACCAATACATCGAATTGATAATCGACGACGACACAGTTTTTGCCAGCATGCCGAGATTCATTGAAAATGCGCCGGCACTCACTATCGCTGAAGGTCTGGCAGTACTGACCGCACTCAAATCTGTACAACTCATCCCTGGCGGGGCTTCTGTCGAAGCCACTAATTCGCTGATGGCGAAACTCGAAACAGTGCTTGCTCCGCATATGGAATCAATTGATGTAGTGATTGCAGAACCTGAGCATCTCGCCACAATAAACAGCGCCAAAGATGCGAAAGAGTCCGTAGAGATCGTCTATTTCGTTCCGTCACGCGCAGAGTTGACCGAGCGCGAGATTACGCCCGAGCAAATCTTCAGCGATCATGGTCACTGGTATGTGCGCGGGTTTGATTCCAAGACCAAATCTGAGCGCACTTTCCGAATCGACCGAATTGAAGAAGCAAAGCGCACCGGTAAGCGTGGCAGGATTCTCAAATCTCTTGCAGCGGCGGGCAAGTTTTTTACTTCTAGCAACGAATCGCTGACCCTTGTAACCCTTGAGATCAACGCATCGGACTCGTGGATGCTTGACAACTACCCGACGGAATCGGTGGTCAAGAACCAAGATGGCTCGATCCGAGTGACGCTGTTTGCAACCAGTGAACATTGGCTTGGCCGACTCCTCGTGCGCCTTAGCGCCGATACCAAAGTGATATCCCCGCGTAAGTGGCACAATCTGCGTGCCTCGACCTCGGCGTCGATTCTGACTCGCTATACGAACTAGGTGCTCAACGGTGGTTGCCAGCTAGGAAATCGCTGCCGTGGCTGAGACCAAGATCCGTGAGCAAAAGCGGCAGTATTTCAGCACAAGCACGTGCATCCTTGAGGGCTCTGTGCTCTGACTCAAATGGAACTCCATAGCGCTCGCAGACCATCGCGAGTTTGTTGCTTGTTCGCCCATTGGACATTGCCGAGGAGCCTCGCTCGCTTGCCAGCTCCCGCGACCGCGAATTTGTGGCGGCACGGGCGAGCTCAAGGGTGCACAAAGGACCGCTTACTGGAAGCGCGACACCACATCGTCGCGATGCAGCATCGAGAAAGCCGTGGTCAAACTTCGCATTGTGGGCAACCATGATGCGTCCTTCAAGCAAATGAGCCGTGTGCTGAAGCGCCTCGTTAAGAGACACTCCGCTGCGTAGTGAAAACCAATTCAAGCCATGGATGTGTTTCGCACCTATGTGTCGTCCAATGGGTTGTCGAACCAAGGTGGACCATTCATACTCAATTTCGGCACTTGCGTTGAGTTGCACCACCGCAATTTCGAGAATGTGCTCAACATTTGGATCAAGACCCGTAGTCTCAAGATCGATCACTGCATATCCCTGATTTGCTGCGGGTATATGTGGTGGAGTTGCGCCGTCCGATGACTTCATAAATTACAAACTAGAGCCGCGGTGTTTCAGTCTTGTTTCAGAGCAGCTCGGCTGCGAGGCTCGCCACTTCCGAACGCTCACAGGAAGTGAGTGTGATGTGGCCAAAACATGTCTGGTTGGCGAATGCCTGAATGAGAACTGCCAGTGCGTTATTGGATTCGCCTAGGTAGGGGGCATCAATCTGGCTTGTGTCGCCAGTGAAGATCACCTTGGTGCCTTCACCGATTCGCGTGAGGATCGTCTTCAGCGTTGTCGGCTCTAGGTTCTGGGCTTCATCTACCACGACGATTTGACGATGTAGAGAGCGCCCGCGCAAGAAGGTCACCGATTCCAGCGACAGTTGACCCCTCGCTATCAGTTCGTCAATTAAGCGGCGCGCGTCCTGGCTCAGCCGTTGGTCTGTGAGCGCAACGATGGCGTCGTGGATTGCTGACATCCATGGATCGAGTTTCTCATCAAGGCCCCCTGGCAGAAAGCCGACTTCAGCTCGACCAACTGGAACAAGTGGCCGGTAAACCGCAAGTCGTTCGTAGTTGCGCTGCTCAACTACTTGCTCAAGGCCAGCGGCAATGGCCATCACGGTTTTGCCGGTGCCTGCACTGCCATCGAGAGCCACCACACTCACGCTGGGGTCCATCAGCAATTCGAGTGCGAATCGCTGTTCTTTGGAACGAGGCCGAAGTCCCCATGGTTCGGCCTGACCGGACTGCAGCAGTGTCAGTTCGGAGCCAACGCGACGCGACAGCGCGCTCTGGGAGCCGCAGCGCAACACTGCAAATTCGTTCTCCAAGAGGCTGGCGCCGTCGGGAATGCCAGCAGCTTCAATTCCGCCAGCTGCGTACAGCTCATCGATTGATCCAGGCTCAACTTCGATGGTGGTCCACCCCATAGATCGAGTCTCAATTGTGCGACCGATCGGGAAGTGGGTGACCGCTGTTAGGCCGAGGTGTGCTGCCTTGATGCGCAAAGCGGCATCGTTTGATACCAGCGTTGTTGGTGCTGAAATTGCTTGGCCGAGCGCGGCTCCGATTATTCGGTTGTCCGGCTTATCGGGATCCATTGAATGTTCAATGAGGATGTGCTTTTGGACGCCATTCAACTCGATTCGAACTGTGCCTCCGTTGGTGCCAACAGGAACCGGTGCAGCCATTGATCCACCCGCCGCATTTCGGAGATCTTCAATTGCGCGCAGTGCAGCACGCGCGGCGCGTCCCGCATCATCGGGACGCGTTTTCAAACCATCGAGTTCTTCAATCACTATGAGTGGAATGACGATGTCGGAATCGGCATAGGCATGGAGGCAATTTGGGTCGGCTACCAGCACTGAAGTGTCGAGCACGATCTGTGTTCTTGACGTGCCGAGAGTTCGATCGAAGTTGTCAGTGGACGAAGCACGAAGCAGGTCGGTCACGGCTCAATCTTGTCTGAACGCGGGGTCGCAACGTGGGATTTTGCGGTGACCTAAAAGTGAAGAGTTTGTGTCCGACTTGATCCGTTTTTGCATTTTGAGGGTCCTCGACGGGGATTTTTTGGATTTTTTTAGAAATTTTTTTGGCTGCCAATTTCACCGACTTGAAGCTGCGCAAAACGGCGTTCATCTCTGCTCACTAAGCGGTGAGAAATCTTGTTCTGATTCCAGTTCGACCAACTGCAAAGTGCCCGAAAAATACGGCGCGGCGGTGCTTTGACGTTGGTCACATCAACGATTGACCAGGAAGACCGAATGTTTCGCAAACCCTTGATTTATATGGGTTTGCTGGCGCCTACCAGCTTGGCCCGGGAAGTCTTTTGACTTTCATTTACTCATATTTTTGATGCGTCAACAACTGAATTTTCGTTGCAACGCATTGCTGCGAATGGGGTCGATAAATGGGCGCGATTGAACTTCATCAGCAATGCGAACGAGCACATTTCACGGTGCAAAAAATCATGCTGGCAATGCCGGTTAAAGGTCCGAGAGTGCGGAAATGCTTGAAATTGTCATTTGCGCCTAGTCAGATAGAGGACGGATTAACACTCCGATTCATCCAAGGAGGAAGAAGAATAATGACCAAAGCAGAGCTCATAGAAGCGGTTGCGAATGAAGCTGGTGTTACCAAGGCTGATGCCGAGCGCACTATCGGAGCATTCTTTGATCTGGTCGTGAAGACCACATCGAAGGGTGACAAGGTGGCTTGGCCAGGTTTTGGATCATTCAGTACCACGAAGCGCAAGGCTCGTACTGGCCGCAACCCGCAGACGGGTGCGACGGTCAACGTTCCTGCTTCCACCGCAATGAAGTTCAGCGCGAGCAGCACGCTCAAAGCTGTACTCAACAACAAGTAACTCTTTACACCTAGGAGGAAAGAGAAATGGCAGCTAAAAAAGCAGCAGCAAAGAAGAGCCCAGCCAAGCGCAAGCCAGCCAAGAAGGCTGCAGCGAAGAAGGCACCGGCAAAGAAGAAGGCAGCAGCCAAGAAGGCTCCTGCTAAGAAGAAGGCAGCCAAGCGCAAGCCAGCCAAGAAGGCTGCAGCGAAGAAGGCACCTGCAAAGAAGAAGGCAGCTAAGAAAGCTCCCGCAAAGAAGAAGGCCGCTAAAAAGGCTGCTCCTGCAAAGAAGGCAGCAAAGCGTCGTTCTTCCAAGAAGCGCGCAGCTAAGAAGTAGCAAGCCCAACCCGAAAGGGTCGGAGTGTTTGAGAACGGGAGGCCTTCGGGCCTCCCGTTTGAATTTCCAGAAGAGTTCGAACTGCGCTCAGAGATCGCTGATGCGCGAGAACACCTCAGCCGCGCCAAAACCTTGCGGTTCCCCGAGTTCGCTCAGGCGACCACGAATGCGATCACGGAAGCTATTTAGAGCCGTCGTTTCGGTCCCGGGGGCAACCTTCATTGTGGACTCAAACTGACTGGCATGAGCCTCCAGGGCGCGAAGTTTTACGTCCACCCAATCGGTCACATCTTCTACGTGATGAACGACCTGCGCTTCCCACATGAGCAGAGTTTGTGGCCGGTGATGAGCAATTCCAAGATCTTTCAAGAAGTGTGGGTCCCGCGCAGCCACTACCGCGTCACACACGGCTTGTCCCGCATTGCGATGATCGGGATGGAGTCGGTACTGCTTCCATGGATCATGCGTAAGAACAACATCTGGCTTGAAAATCCGAATCAACCGAACAATCTGTCGTTGGACTTCGCGTGAATTCTCAAGCTCTCCATCAACATGCCCCAAGAAGTGAACCCGATCAGTTTGTTGAACTCCACCAAGCCGAGTCGCAGCTTCAATCTGTTCGTGTTGGCGCGTGAGGATTAATGCGTCAATGTCAGCGTTGACATTCCACGTACCCTTTGAACCGTCTGTGCAGATGACATGGTGAATTTCAGTTCCCGCGGCTGCCCACTTTGCAAGAGTGGCGCCGCAGCCAAACTCAATGTCATCAGGGTGTGCCCCAATCGCCATGGCTACGCGCGGCGGCTGCAAGTTTGTGCTGATTGAGGGTTTCTGCGCTGCAGATGGTTGTCCCGGCTCGTTATTCATGCTGGCTCTCGGAATTCGAAGGGAAGAATCGCACGAACACTTGGGATCATCAAGTCATCTGCGGTGTCGATGTCGATGGAGAGCAAAGAGTCGTCAACAACGTGAAGCATCACGTCGTATGCATCAGCGATTGACTCGGCAATTTCTGCGTGTCGTGCGAACGATCCTGGGCCGTACAAGAACTCAAATTGAGTTGCGACAGACGCAGGCATTGCAATCACATTTGTGCCGTTGAAGTC
>JAFMEI010000091.1 GCA_017856815.1 Ilumatobacteraceae bacterium | reverse complement strand
GGCCGATATTGAGGTTCCCACGTCTGCAATGTGTGGGGAATATCAAACACTTGCAAAGTTGGGATGTAACTGATGTCTGCACCACGTATCCCACATTCATGGGCAACAACATCAGCGATATGTACGTCACTTAGATTTCCTTTGAGTTCATCCCAACTGTGATGTTGTGCGATCACTTCAGAGAGCGGGCCAAACAAGAAGTTTGTGTTTGCCTCATCCAGAGATTGGATCGCAAACTCCGCTGGCGCATGCAGTGCGAGTCGGTAGTTGGCAAGAGTGGTGATTGGCCACATCTGGCGACCCGAATCATTTGCGAGACGACACGTGTCGCGAACTCGGAGTAACTCGGTCCAGTCACGAGAAGAACAACATCCATCGACATATCGCACTAGACCATCGTGATCGAGGCTGTTGATCAGTGTTTCGAGTTCGCTCACACCAACGGCCATGGATAGCGATGGCCCGAGGCGTCAATTGGGAGAACACCGCGGTCGCACACCCAAGTGCACCGTTGTACCAGCGCTTCCGCCTCAGCTTCGGAAAGGAGATTCGTGATCTCGCAGGGCGGATTGTCACGAATCGCTGTTATGGCAGCAACCAAGTTGGTATCAATCTGCTCGCCACCGAACTCCCAAATCACGGTACGTAACTTGAACTGCGATGAGAAGCAAAGGCCTTGATCAATTCCCCAGATGGCGTCCTGTTTGTCAATTAAAACATGGCCACTCTTGCGATCTGTGTTGTTCGCAACAAAGTCAAACACTGCGATCTCACGAAAGCGATCATGGAGTTCAGGGCGTTTTTCAAAGAGAGTGAAGTAGTGCTCTTCGTGAATGGCGTCAATGTAGAGCTGGAAGGAACCTTCCCCAAATGGTCCGTTGCGAATGATGGTCGGGGGAATGAATGGAATACCCATCGCCAAAGCCAACTCGTAAGCTGCCGCCTCACGCTTGTGCAGTCCGGGTGGGAAGTCCCATAGGGGTCGCTCGCCATCTTTTGGTTTGTATATGGCTCGGATTGATTCGTCTCCAGAGATGAGCTGCACGCGGTAGGTCATGTTGCTCGAATACGGCATGCGCCCCTCAACGTGCACATCAGCATCCGTAAGCAGGCTCAACACATCCAAAGCTATTTCAATTCATTCGTGGGCACATGTGGCCGTTGGGGTCAATCGGACGTCCACAGAATAAACAACTGGGGCGACCCGCAGCCACGGCTGCTTCTGCGACCTCGATAAATGCAACGGCTTGCCCCACGGTGATTGCAACGCGCACTTTGCCGGCATCAAAATCGGGCAATTCTTCGCCTTCTTCATCCACTGGAACGATTTCATCGAACTGCACGATTACTCGACCAAGATCTCGGTCATATCCGAGACTGATGCCACCAAGGTCAAACGCAACGTCGGATACATCCGCCAACTCCATTGCCACACCGAGTGGGCGATCAATCGGTGGTGGCTGCTGCGTAATGAGCTGGCGTAAAAAATCAGCGAGTGCTGCGGTGTGCTGTTTTTCGCACTTCAACGTGACGCGTTCACCCATTCGCCGAACTTGAATGAAGAAAGTTCTTTGGCCAGGTACACCCACTGCGCCAGCAGTGAAAGCATCAACGTCGTCAAAATCGAAATAAACACCCATCAGATTTCAACTCGGAACCAATTCACCGAGCGATCCACCAGTGGAGTTGACGGTAAGAACGATCGGACCAGAGGCGGTGTACGCAACTGCACTGACTGAGCATGGAGACACGACCAGTCGTTGGAACAGATCAATATGGGTGCCAGTCGCATGAGCAAGGGCAGCCTTAATGGGATCGGCATGGGATACACAGACAACTGTCTGGCCAGGATGGTTCTTGCAGATTGTGTCCACTGCATTCACAATTCGATTTTGCATTTCAGTGAAGCTCTCGCCTTTTGGAAATCGAAATGTGCTCGGTGAACGCTGCACGGTTTCCCATTCGGGCAGCTTGCGCAATTTGTCGAGTTGCTTACCAGTCCATGTGCCGAAGTCGCATTCAAGCAGTCCAGAGTTGGCCTTTACCTTTAGATTCAACGCCTTCGCAATTGGAGCCGCCGTCTCCCGTGTGCGCTCTAGTGGGCTTGCGTAGATCGCCGCCACTTTCTTCACTGCACCAATGCGTTCAGCTGCAACTTTTGCTTGTGCAATGCCGTCTGCCGATAGATGAAGTCCAGGAGCGCGGCCCGGGAGTGTTTTGCCAGTGGTTGGGGTCTGCCCGTGGCGAACGAACAACACAAGAGTCGGCTTGGATTTCATACACTCCTAAAACTATCGGCGTATCCACGTAATCTGTCAGCGTGAGAACACTTAAGCAAGTGGCATCCGATGTGGCTGAGTGCAGGGATTGTCCGCGTTTGGTGGAATGGCGCGAGGCTATTGCCCGCGACAAGCGCGCATCGTTTAGGAACGACGAATACTGGGGGCGTGGCGTATCAGGATTCGGTGACCCTGCCGCTCGAATTCTCGTGCTTGGTCTGGCCCCGGCAGCACATGGTGCCAATCGTACGGGGCGCATGTTCACGGGTGATCGCAGTGGTGACTGGCTATATCGAGCGATGCATAAAGCCGGATTGGCGAACCAGGCAGAGTCGACAAGCAAGTCTGATGGGCTCGTTCTTAATTCGGCGTGGGTCACCTCAGTAGTTAAATGTGCGCCACCCGATAACAAACCGACAATTGATGAGCGCAAGAACTGTCATCGGCATCTAGAAGCCGAATTGCAATTGTTGGTCGAGGTTTCGGTCGTTGTCTGTCTTGGGGCATTTGCTTTTGAGAACGCTTGCCGTGAGTTTGCGGTTGCCAAGAAACCAAAATTTGGCCATGGTGTTGAGGCCACAGGGGTCACGCCTTCAGGGCGCAAAATATCTTTGATCTGCAGTTTTCATCCAAGCCAGCAAAACACGTTCACGGGGAAACTCACTGAGCCGATGATTGATGCGGTGTTTGCCCGAGCGATTGAGCTATCCCGCTAAAGCAACAATTTCTCCAGCGGCGTAGATCACTGCAATACATGCAAGGAAGACCCCAAAAATTCTTCGGAGGTGTTCGTCACGAAGTGAGAGTGCAATCCGCGCTCCAATTGGCGCCCCTGGAATAACCCCAAGTGTCAATAGAAGTGCGTAACGCCAATCAACACCACCTTGAATTGTGTGCGTAATCGTGCCAGGCACAGCAAAGAAGCCGACACAGACAAGCGATGTTGCGATGGCGGTTTTCATTGGCACTTTCAACACATCACGAAACATCGGGACCATCACGATTCCGCCACCAACTCCCAGCAATCCAGAGAGCCCGCCAGCCATCGCGCCGATTACCGCAGACTTTGAACGCTGATTGGTCACTTCAGTACCTGTGTTACTAGATGAGTCGATCTCGGTCTCGGATTTTTCACCGCGAATCAGATTCCACGATGACCAAAACAGCATCAATGCAGTGAGAATCATTAATGGATGACCATCACCTGGGAGCACGCTCGCAAGGCGTGCTCCGATAACAGCGGCGACAATTCCAGCTGGGACGGTGTAAAGAACTGTTCGCCATCGCACTAATTGTGAAGTGCGGTACTTGAGTGAGCCCATGATTGCGCCAGGAAGAATCGACGGCAACGTGGTCCCAACCGCAATTGCTGCTGAGCATCCGAGTGCTCGTATGGCAGGCGTAGATATCACTGCTCCGCCGACTCCAAAACTTCCGGACATGACACCAGTTGCCACGCCAGCAAGCGCGGTCAACGCATCTCGAAGAAGTCCAGAGTCCACGTTGATGCCTAGTGGTGGGTTTTCAGGTTGCTGCCGGGGCCGGTGCTGGGGGAGCCTTCGGCTTCGGCGGCGGCACTCCAACTGCAGGTGCGCGATTGGCAAATTCTGGCCAGCGACGACGCGATGTAATTGAAAGAAGTCGGAGAAGCTTCATTGCTTTCTCATCGGTCTCGGCAGGCCTCGCGATGATGGCGCCCGACTGGATCATTCGATCCATGACTTCGCGACCAAGATCGGTACGCACGACACAGAGAGTCCAGTCGTTGTCTTCACCGATTCCACCCGTTGAGATGTCAGCATGTTCGGCGGCGAAATCGGGACATGTCTTGCAGCCCTCACGCGTCCACTTGTGGCATTCCTTCAGGTCAATTTCGTGGAACGACCCATCCTTCATCCAGATCTGGAATGCACCTTTGATGTTCATCTTGGCCATCTCTTCTTTCTTGAGGCCGTACTTGGCCCAGAAGAGTTCTTCAAAAATTGCATCATCAAATGTCTTTGAACAGAGCAAACCAATGTTGAACAAAAACGGCTTCGAGACTTTGCCAATCTTGCGCGCCCACATCACCGGTGGAACCGAAGTCTGGCAGCCCATGCCAACAAATGCGAGACGCTTCAGGCCCTCCTCTTCGGCTTGTTTGAAAGCGAGTGTGTTTGCTGAATATGTATATCGACTGCCAGCCGAAGCAAGGATCTCTTCTTTGTTATGTGCAATCCCCGGCACAGCTTTCCAATTCGATCCATCTCCGTCGAGGAAACTTGCCAAAGCACCATCGATGTAGTCGTGTTCGAATAGCCAGATGAGCATTGCGCTCACGAAGCCACCATCTTGTCCAATCTTGTGAACGGTGTCGTCGCTAGCACGGCATAAAAGCAACTGCTGGTACTGGCCGTACATCTGCTCTGGCTCACGAATCTTGCCGAAAAGATGTGTGTCTGCTTGCGGCTCCCATTCACGGAAGCGAGGACATGCCCTCGTGCACGACGTGCAACCCTTCTCGCCATGTCCACAGTTCGTAAGACCAAGATCTTCTTCAAGATGGAAAGGCTTGTATTCGCCCTCTTCATGCTTGTAGCCGATGACATCATGGGGGCACGCCACAACGCACCCTGCACAACCAGTGCAGAGCCCTGAGTTAATAACTTCTTCGTAGAGTTCTTTCCACTGTGCGGTCCAGCGCTCAGCTTTAGCTGGCGTTTCGGTGTTGCTCATATTGCGTCGGCACCCTCTTCACCTGTGCGGATGCGCACGATGCGCTCCACTGAAGTGATCCAAATCTTTCCATCACCGATTTTGCCAGTAGCAGCAGCTTCACGGATTGCATTCAAGGCGGATTCGACAACTGAATCATCCACTACCAATTCGAGGCGGACTTTTGGAATGAAATCGATTGAGTACTCGGCACCGCGATAGGTCTCTGTATGGCCTCCTTGGCGACCAAAACCACGAACTTCAGAAACGGTCATTCCGGTGACGCCAGCATCACGTAGTGCGTCTTTCACATCGTCGAGCTTGAATGGCTTCACAATTGCGGTGATCAACTTCATCGCCGGGCCTCCTTCGGTTAGCGCACCTCAGCAGTGCTTTTCCTACTCCAATCTATGTTGTTGTTGGGTCCGCAGGGCAGGTGTGGGCGATCACGCCCTGAACCGTGCACCGTAGTTACGAGTTTGTCTTTTGTTCTGACAGCCTGATCCAGCGCTCAGCACGGGCGATGGTCTTTGCCGGAAGTTTGCGGCCGGTGCGATCGGACACTTCAAATCGGTCAATTGCAGTGTTGTCGGTGGTTTGAATCAGGGCGTGGTGAATCTGGATGTTCGCTTTAGCAAAGGCAAAAGCGAAAGCATTTAGAAGTCCAACTTGGTCCATGGCACGAATGTTTACAACCGTGTGCCATGGATGGGCATCATTGTCGAATTCGATCGCAATTGGTCCCTGTATACGCCGTGGAATTTGAAACCGGCGACGAATTGCGAGGCCGAAAAGGTCCACAAGATGTTCCTTGCTTGGTCGCAATTGTGACGCAACAAGGAATGTGTCAACTACCGCACCGTCGGGCCAAGTTGCAACATCAGCAGCAAGAACGGACAAATCTTCGTTGGCCAATACCGACGTGATACGCGCCAACAGACCTTTGCGGTCCTTGCATGCAACGTCGATCATCCAAGTATCAGGTTGTGGGCCCTGCTGAACATTTACTCGTACGCTCCCTGGCGCTGGTGCTGGCTCCACCAATCGTGCTTGGCGCAAAAGAGTTTCGGTATCACGAGAGAGCAAGTAACTGGGCGGTGCGTGCTTCAGGCGCTCGGCAATTTCAGGTGTATCTGCGAACTCAAGTACTTCACGCAGTCTCATGGCGGCGACGGAACTCTCCGAATCCTCGAGTAGTTCAGGGTGCGCAAGGATTTGTTTCACTGCTGTTGTGACATCCAGTAACGCAGCATCTTGCCAGGTCTGAAGACCACTGGCGGATGCCAGAAGCCGTGCACGTTCAACGGTGTTCGCATTCCGCAAGTACTGGGCAATCTCGCTCAATGTTTTGTGGTCGGTGCGAATCGGCTCACGTGCTACCGCAGCACGCAACAACCTTGAGCCGTTGAGAAGGTCCTTGATTTCGTTGGCGATATAGATATCAAGATTGAGATGGTCAATGACAGTGAGTGTGTCGGCCGATCCGGATTCAAGGTCTGTCAAGAAGGCGGCAAACATCAGGGCATCAGAATCAGTTGATGAGATGAGAGTTTTGGAACGCAGAGATTCAACGCAGGGAAACTCAAAAGAGTGAGTTGGGTCTAGTTCCGAGAGGTTGGAGTGGCGTCGTCGCATTGTGCGGGCAACTTCTGGTAACGCACGGTCCAATATCGCGGAGATCTCGAGGAACCGCCACGAGCGCTCATTGCCTTCACGAAGAATCGTGAGTAGCTGGGTGGCGCATCGGGCATCGAACGCCAACGGAAGATTTCGGAGGCGAGCGACCCAGTCAAGCAACTCGGACCCTGGCCGTGCTTGGACCGCAAGCAACGCACAGTCAAGACCAACCGTCAAGAACTGCGAATTGGGTGGGGTCGCATTCAATTTGATTTCATCATCAACCACACTGAGCCAGCCAGCCTCGGGAACAACTACGGGAATTGATTCAATGCTCTCTTCTTGGCGAGGTGCCGAGCCAAGTCTCCAGCGCAGAAGCGGCGGTGTGATGAGCGTGGTGATCAAGACCACAAGCAGAACCACTGCATAGAGCTCGTCATCGAACACGCCGACACTTAAACCGATAGTGGCAAAGATCAATCCCACTTCGCCCCTGGGTACCATCCCGATTCCGATTAGGAGTCGGTCTACTTTTACGCCCAGTGTGCCAATCGCAGCGAGCATCTTGCCGAATACTGCGATAATGCTCAACAGCAATG
>JAFMEI010000090.1 GCA_017856815.1 Ilumatobacteraceae bacterium | reverse complement strand
GGAGCCATCAATCGGGGTAGATGCCACACCCGAAGATGTGTTGCGGCGCAAGTTTGGACTCGGGGAAGGTCCAGTGCTCGTGTACCCAGGAATCACGCATCCGCACAAGAATCACGTCTTCTTGTTGGAACTCATGGCCACCAAATGGAACCATCCGGACCTGAAGATTGTCTTCGCTGGCGGCAAGGGACTCGCTGACGAAGAAGTCACAGCAGCCATCACACGCTTGAATCTCGCCGATCGTGTGATCCGTCCTGGCAGGGTTAACGACGCCGACCGAGATGGGCTCATCAAGATGGCGCTCGGTGTGGTTTTCCCAAGCGAATACGAAGGCTTTGGTGCGCCCGTCATCGAGGCAATGGCCCTTGGTGTGCCCGTGGCGTGCAGCGACCGTGCGAGCCTTCCCGAAGTTGCTGGTGATGCCGGGATTGTTCGCCCACTTAATCTTGATGCTTGGTCCGATATCCCGTTGCAGATGGAAGCACGCCGTGAGGCGCTAGTCGCCAAAGGTTATGAGCGCGTTCAACAGTTCACGAGCCGAGTGTCAGGCGATGCAATTTTGGCTGTATATGAAAAGTGTCTGAGTCGATGAAGCGCAGACGCGTTCTCGTGTTGTGCCCGCACTTTGCTCCGGACACTGCGCCAACAGGAGTGATATACACGCGACTCGTAGCTGAACTCGTTGAAGCAGGTTGCGAAGTTCGAGTAGTTACTGCGCTTCCGTGGTATCGCAACCATCGGATCGAAGAAGGCTGGCGTGGTCGCCTTTGGCGCACTGAGAAGACACCTTGGGGTTGCATTACGCGGGTAACTCCATTTCCTGGCAAGAGCAAGAAAAACATCTTCCGCCGCGCAGCTGGCTTCATTGGTTTCACCGCACTTGTTGGTATCCGGGGGCTTTTCAGCGGTGGTTTGGGGAAACTGCATGCAGTGATTGCAATGTCACCACCCCTCACACTTGGGCTCACGGGTCGCGTCATTGCATCGGTGCGCCGCGCACCACTGATTTTCAACATTCAAGACGTCTTCCCAGATGCGGCCATAGCCACGGGCAAGATCAGCGGGGAACGCCTGATCAAATTCGCGAAGTGGTTGGAAAAACTGAGTTATCGAATGAGTAACGCCGTGGTCTTGTTGTCAGATGACATGAAAGAAAATGTTGCTGACAAGGTTGAGCCAGGCATACGTACGAGACTCCATGTGATTCCAAATTTTGTTGATACAAAAGTGGTCACCCCCAAACACAGAATGACTTCGTATCGGTATGAGATCGGGCTCGGTGATGGACCCGTTGTGATGTATGCGGGCAATCTTGGTTTTTCACAATCAACTCACTTACTCATCGAGGCCGCCAAGAGAATGCCTGGTGTGTCGTTTTTGATCAACGGCGAAGGTTCAACGCGCGAGGAGCTGATTGCATCAGCGGTCGGTTTGCGAAATGTTTTTTTTGGAGAATTCCAACCCCAAGAGCGCTTGGCTGAAGTGCTGGCCACCGGCGACATTCATGTGGTTCCACTGCGTGGCGGTCTCGGCAATGTGAGCGTGCCCTCTAAGACGTATTCGATCCTGGCCGCTGGTCGCCCACTCGTGGCGTCGATTGATGCCGCTACCGAGGTGGCAAAAATCGTTGCCGAATCAGGGGCTGGCCTGTGTGTGGAGCCCGACAATGTTGAGGCTTTGGTGGATGCAATTGATCAGATTTTGAAAATGGGGGACTCTGGCGCAGAGCTCGGGGCCAAGGGCAGGGCATGGGTGGAGGTCCACGCATCGCCTGAAAGTGTGGGTAAGGCATACGCCGATCTGATTAACGACCTTGCAAACGAGTAGCCTCAAAAACCGTGGCAAAAGGTAATTCCGCAAAGAAAGTTGCTCGTCTCGCACAGAAGGGCAAGTCCAAGAAAGTGCGCTTCCAAGGAGGCACTGTTTTCCCGGCTGTGCTTCTCGTTGTTTGCGTGCTCGGTCTCGGCTTGATCTTCTACTCGCGTAGTGAAACTGACACCACTCAAGTGAGCCCAACTGTGAACGATCACTGGCACATGTCGTACGCCTTCAACATCTGCGGAGAGTTCCAGCCAAATCTTGCCGGCAATAAAGAATCACCGCTAGATCCCAACTACGAGAAGTACCGCATCCACAGCCACGATGACGGCGTGATCCACTGGCATCCCTCCTCAGTGTCCACCGGCCGCAAGGCAAAACTCGGAATATTCTTCAAGGTTTACGGAATTGAAATGACCGACGACAAGATCGTGATTCCACAAGACGCCTTCGGTCCTGGCAATCCAGAGGTTGAGACTGTCTACGAAGAGGGCGAATACAAGTGTGAAGTTGATGGCAAAAAAGTTGATGGTGTTGTCAAGATCATCGAGTGGAAGTCTTATGACGACCCTGTAAGTGCTGGCAAGACCTTCATTTCGGCCTTTGACGACATTCGAATCACCAATGACCAAATGGCGTTCTCAATCGCTTTTGTACCTGATGATCTTGATGTTGGACTACCACCATCAGCTAGCGAACTGCCTGAGCTCGGTGGTATCGATGCCGGCACCACTACGACGATTGCTGGTGAAACCACCACAACTCTCGCTGGTGGCACCACTACAACGACCCTCGAGTCGACAACTACAACGGCAGGCTGATGCACGCGGTTGTCCTCGTCGGTGGATTCGGCACGAGGCTGCGACCGCTTACCTATTCGATCCCAAAGCCGCTATTACCAGTTGGACACGTGCCACTTGTCGAGCGCGCAATCGAGACCCTCGTGGCAGGTGGGGTTACGGAAGTGACTCTTGCGCTCGGGTTCAAACCAGAGCCGTTCATGGAACGCTTTCCTGATTCAACTTGTGCTGGCGCACAACTCCATTACGCAGTTGAGCCAGAGCCCCTTGACACGGCAGGCGCAATTGCGTTTGCTGCGCGACACTCCGGCATCAACGAGACCTTCGTAGTTGCTAACGGTGATGTGCTCACCGATCTAAACGTTGCTGACCTTGTCGCTTTTCACCGCGAGCGAGGGGCGCAAGCGACCATTCATCTGATCCCAGTTGACGATCCATCACAATACGGCGTTGTGGAAACCGAAGTTGATGGGCGAGTGACGCGATTTGTCGAAAAACCCCAGCCAGGTGACACCACAAGCCGAATGATTAATGCGGGAACGTATGTTCTTGAGCCAAACGTGATTGATCTTGTCCCTGTTGGGGCACGCATGTCGGTTGAACGCGAGGTTTTTCCGGCAATCGCCGCAACGGGACGCATGTATGCAATGCCAGCAGATGTCTATTGGATCGATGCAGGACGCGCTGACACTTACTTGCAAGCGAATTTGGACACCATCAACGGTAACCGCCGGTTTAAAGTCCCCCCGGTGGCTGAATCTGCAACCGTGGCACCAGATGCGTTGATCGAGAACTCGATCATCTGTGCTGGTGCAACAGTTGAGTTCGGTGCCAAGATCACCAATTCGGTGCTACTACCTGGTTCTTACGTGGCTACGCAGTCGGTGGTTAATCAGACCACTGTGATGGGACGCATAGATCCGTGTTGCAAAGTTGCCAATTCAATGATCGGGGCCGATGGTGTTGTCCAGGCTGGTAGCCAAATTGTGGATGCACTGATTCCGGATCCGGCAAAGGTTTCATGATGCGTGTCCTCGTGTGCGGGGGTGCGGGATTCATCGGCTCACATCTCACTGACCGATTGCTCGCCGAAGGGCACGCTGTTGATGTGGTTGACAATCTTTCGACGGGATCACTTGCGAATGTCGCTACCGCTCGATCTTCAGGAGGCGAATTCCGGTTTCATCACATGGATATCGAACACCCATCGTTTGGAGATCTTGTAGCGGCGCGACAGCCCGAAGTCGTGTTCCAACTCGCGGCACTGATTCCTGATGCGATACAGCCGATTGCGTCACTGAAAAGTATGGCGTCAACGCTCGCGGTGCTCGAAGCTGCGAAACGCCTAGATGAGCCCCGAGTGATCATGTCTTTACCGGCAGGGCTCATTTACGGCGAGGTGCCCGCCAAAGAACTGCCAGCCAAAGAAACGCGTGTAAAGAAGCCCTTCGGTGTGGCGGGAGTGATCGCTACGGCATTGCTCAACTTGCTCGACACATATCGTGAGAGTTCCACGATCACCTACACCGCGCTCGCAATGACTCATGTTTACGGCACGCGTCAGCGACCCGAGGATGGAGTGGTCGCTAACTTTTTTGACTGCGTGCTCAACAAGCGTGATCCGATCGTCTTTGGGTCAGGCAAGCAGTCCCGTGACTTTCTATTCATCGACGATGCAGTTGACGCGTTGTCGCGTTCGATGAGTCGTGGCCCGAGTTCACTTGTAAACATTGGAACAGGGAAGCTCACATCAATTGAAAAACTTTGGTCACTGGTTGGCAGTGAATCAACACAAAACCTGAAGAAAGCATCCATAAGGCCCTCAGACCTGACCCGATGCTCGGTTTCCCCCGTACGTGCCAAAATTGCACTCGGCTGGGAACCCTGGACAGATCTTGCAGCTGGGATCGCCGCGCTTAAATCGGTGGATCTCTAGCGAAACAAGTCTTCTGCTGGCGGGCGAATCAACTCACTAACCGAAGATTCGCGCAACCAGCTGGGCTCAATGCCGCGCACGACTGCCACCGGAATACCGCTGGACTTGCCCATCACGAGTTCGGCAGCCGATGCGATTTCATCAGCGATTGCAACTTCGGTTACTTGCATTATGCGACCCCGATCATCGGGCGTGCCGCGAAGGTCAATAACGCCTGCCACACCCGCTACGCCGATTGCCACATCCGTTAAGCCCATACGCCACGGACGCCCGAATGTGTCACTAACAATCACTCCAACGGAAACACCGAGCTTGGCCTTTACGATGTCGCGAATACGGCGTGCACTGCGGTCGGAATCAATCGGCAACAGTGCTGCCCACCCAGCATCCACATTTGAAAGATCAATCCCGCTGTTGGCGCAAACAAAACCATGCTTGGTTTCCGTAATGATCAGATCGCCACGACGGCGCACAACTCGCACAGACTCTTCCTCAACTAGGGCTTTGTGAGAGAGCGGATCATCGGGGTCAATCTGCACCATCCTGCCCTCGGCTTTTGAGACAACCTTTTGTGTCACAACAAGAATGTCACCATCTCTAAGTGGGCCATTCGGCTCGTTAGCGCAAGCTTCAGCAATGACCTCACCGAGTTGCATTCCGGGTGAGATCTCACCGATTCCTTCTACGCCCCAAGCTTCAATGCGACTCATGACACGACTCCCAATACGGCTTGAATCAATGCATGATCTGATTCAGGCTTACCCATGATCGTGTTCGTAACGATGCATCTCATCCCAGTTGCTTCCACTGCACTTGCCAAGTCTGCATCGGCTGAATCGATAATCAAAGTTCCACAAATTGACGCATAAAGCTCTGCAACACCTACCACGGATGACTTCAGCCCAAGTTCACTGAGCATCCGATCGGCAGGGCCTTTCAATGCTGCACCCGCGATGATGGGCGAAATCGCCACAACTGAATCGCGTCTTGCTGCGAGGCGCTCATCCACGCCGCTTATGGCGCGTATTGGACCAATTGAGACAATCGGATTACTCGGCGCGATGACAACAAGGTCAGATCCTTCTAATTCCGCATTACCTACAAATGCGGCTGATTCGGCACCTTCAAAAGTGACTTCGCTGACAGCAAGTGAATGACGATGCTTGACGAAGTATTCCTGGAAGTCGATCACCGAATCGGAGTCACGGAGGCGCACCCGTGTGCGCACACGATCGTTGGTCATTGGGACAACCTTGATTGGCAGTGACCATGCCTGTGCAATCTCAGCCGTAACCTCACAAAGACTCGCACCCTCGCCAAGGCGCGCAGTGCGGTAGAAGTGTGTTGCCAAATCTTGGTCACCAAGATTGAACCAAGTTGGGGCAGCAGAGGAGTCACTGGGCCGAACTTGTGAATATCTCTCAAGTGATCGCATCGCGGTCCATGACTCGTCGCGCAGACCCCAGCCGCGTTCGGGGTCAATTGCTCCAGCGACCGTGTAAATCACGGTGTCAATATCGGGGCTGATGTGGAGTCCGTGCAGTTCTGTGTCGTCGCCAGTGTTCACCACGGCGCTTACCGTCACGCCTGGTTCGACCGCAAGCAATGCTTTGACGAACCGTGCCGCCCCAACGCCACCACAAAGAACGGTGATATTCATGGAAGTGGGCTGACGAGACACAGAATTTGATGGTAGAGCCCTACGAGCCTCAGTCAGCACACGGTGTGGGAATAGACTCGCAAAATGCCTCGCGCGTTTATTACCGGCATTACGGGCCAAGACGGTCAGCACCTAGCTGAGTTCCTTCACAACAAGGGATATGACGTCTTCGGCCTCGTGAAAGGTCAAAACAATCCAAGAATGGATTTGCTCCGCGACGAATTTCCTTTCGTCCAGCCCGTTCCGGGCGACCTTGCAGACCTTCCGTCGTTAGTTAAGGCGCTTGAAACTTCACAACCTGACGAGGTCTACAACCTCGGTGCGATTTCATTTGTGGCGATGTCATTCAACCAAGCGGAGTTGACCGCAAACATTACGGGTCTCGGCGTTCTGCGTCTTCTTGAAGCCATAAGAATGGTCGGCGGAACCTCAAACAACAAGATCCGTTTTTACCAAGCCTCGTCGTCTGAGATGTTCGGCAAGGTTCGCGAAACTCCACAGAACGAAATGACCCCGTTCCATCCGCGATCACCTTATGGTTGTGCGAAGGTCTTTGGCCACGACATCACCGTGAACTACCGCGAGAGCTACGACCTATTTGCGTGCTCTGGCATTTTGTTCAATCACGAGGGCCCACGTCGTGGTCTTGAGTTTGTGACTCGCAAGATCACAAATGCTGTGGCGCGAATCAAACTCGGGCTACAGGACTCGGTAACGCTCGGCAATCTCGATGCGAAGCGAGACTGGGGATATGCGGGTGACTATGTCAAAGCGATGTGGTTGATGTTGCAGCAAGACCAGCCCGACGACTACGTCGTAGCCACTGGAGAAACCCACAGCATCGAAGAGTTGCTTGCGCTCGCGTTCGCAGAAGTTGGAATCGACGATTGGCATCCGTACGTCAAGCAGGATCCGAAGTACTTCCGCCCAGCCGAAGTCGATCTGCTGATCGGTGATTCAACCAAAGCCCGGACCAAACTCGGTTGGGCACCAGAAGTCGATTTTCCTGGTCTCGTGAAGTTGATGGTCGAGAACGACCTCAGGATTGAATCGTCGCGCAATAGTCGCTGACTCG